>CAZIEA010000018.1:0-21546 GCA_964538495.1 uncultured bacterium
GAGCTACAGCAACCAGCGCGACCACCGCGATCTCGACCGCCGCGCCGTCCGGGACCTGCTCCTGGCTTTGCGGAACTCTACTACGCACGTTTCGCCCGGATCCGCCCCCCGAGAGGAGCACCTGGCCAGACTGCGGGCGCTCTGCCAGAGCGACCTGGAGCGCGAATGGCTCGACGAGATCGATACCCGCAACCTGCGCCTGCCCAGCGCGGCCCAGGAGTTACTGCCCCGCTACGGAACCCGGCCGGATTTCTTCTACAAGGAGCAGCACGTGGCCATCTACGTCGATGGCCGGCACCATGATTTCCCGGATCGGGCTGCCCGGGACGCGGAAACGCGCAAGACGCTCGAAAGAAACGGAATCACCGTTATCGCTTTCCGCTACGACGAGGACTGGGGCGACACCTTCAATAAGTTCAAGCACCTGTTCGGGGCTTAAAACGCGATGGAGGCTGCACGCTTTTCACCCGGGAGTATCGTTGCCTGCCGGGGACGGGAGTGGGTTGTTCTCCCGGAGTCGGCATCCGACCTGCTCATGGTCCGGCCCCTGGGCGCGACCGACGACGAGATCACGGGAATCCTGCCCGCTCTTGAGCAAGTCCGTCCGGCTGAGTTCGACCCCCCCTCGGCGAGCAGGCCCGGGGACCATCGCTCCTGCCGTCTGCTCCGGGACGCTGTCCGCCTGAACCTCCGCGCCTCGGCCGGCCCGTTCCGCTCCTTCGGGCGCATCGCCGTCGAGCCGCGCTCCTATCAGCTTGTCCCGCTCCTGATGGCGCTCAAGCTCGACCCGGTCCGCCTCCTGATTGCCGACGATGTCGGTATCGGCAAGACCGTAGAAGCACTTCTCATTGCCCGCGAGCTGCTCGACCGGGGCGAGATCAACCGGCTGGCCGTCCTCTGCCCGCCGCATCTGGCCGAGTGGTGGCAGAAACAGATGCTGGAAATGTTCCACGTCAACGCCCAGCTAGTGCTCTCGGGGACTGCCCGGCGGATCGAGAACGAACTCGACCCCGGCGAGTCCATCTTTGACCGGCACCCGATCGTGGTCGTTTCGCTCGATTACGTTAAGTCCCGCGCCCGGTGCGATGACTTCGTCCGCACCTGTCCTGAGTTCGTGATCGTGGACGAGGCCCACGGCTGCGCCTACGGTGAGGAACGGGGACGGCAACTCCGCCACGAATTGTTGCAGCGGCTCTCTTCCGACGGAAACCGGCACCTCGTGCTCGTCACCGCCACCCCGCACTCAGGGAAACAGAACGCCTTCCAGTCCCTGCTGGCCCTGCTTAATCCCGAGTTCCACGACCTGCCCACAGACCTGTCGGGCACCGCCAACCAGGCCGTCCGCCGCAGGCTTGCCCGGCACCTGGTCCAGCGCCGGCGGGCCGACATCGAGCGCTTCATGGACCAGTCCACCGAATTCCCCAAACGCATCCCGGCCGAACATACCTACCAGCTCAGCCCGGAATACAATGACTTGTTCCAGCGCGTCCTCAACTATTGCCGCAGCTATGTCGCCAAGCGGTCCGATGACACCGGCTTCCGCCAGCGCGTCCGTTGGTGGTCCGCCGTCGGTCTTCTGCGCGTGTTGGCATCCAGCCCGGCGGCGGCCGCGGTCTCCCTGCGCAGCCGGGCTCAGGCCGCCACTACCGGCAGCGAGGCAGAGGCCGACGAAAGCGGGCGGCGGACCACAATGGACCTCGAAGATGTGGGCGGCGAAGGCACCGACGTCAGTCCCGGGGCGGACTGGTCCACCGAGGCCGAGAGGGCCGACCGAAAGCAGCTGGAGGACTTGGCCCAGCGGGCGGATGCCCTCCGAGGTGATAACGATCCGAAACTGCTCGGTATTGTTCCGATCGTGACCAGGCTTCTGCGCGAGGGGTTCAACCCTATCCTGTTCTGCCGGTTCATCGAGACCGCCGAGTACCTTGCCGCTGAGCTGCGGAAGCGCCTGGCCAAGGGCGTGGCCGTGGAGAGCGTGACCGGGTTGATCTCTCCCGAGGACAGGGAGTTGCGGGTTGAGGCACTTGGCGATTCCGCCAAGCGCGTCCTGGTTTGCACCGACTGCCTGAGCGAGGGCACTAACCTGCAGCACCTGTTCAACGCCGCCGTTCACTACGACCTTGCCTGGAACCCGACGCTGCATGAGCAGCGTGAGGGGCGAGTGGACCGTTTCAACCAACCCAGCCCCGAAGTCCGCGTTCTCACCTATTACGGCGCGGACAACAAGATCGACGGGCTCGTCCTCAAAATCCTTATCACCAAGCACGGCAAAATTCGCGCGGCTCTGGGGGTGTCGATACCCATCCCGGTGGAGTCCGACCGCGTCATCAATGCGGTCATGGAAGGCCTGCTCCTGCGCGAACAGGGAGGCCAAGTTTTTAAGCAGCTTCATTTCGATTACGCCAAAGTCGAGGTCTCGAACATCGAACAACTCTGGGAAACGGCCGCGGAGCAGGAATACCGTTCGCGGACGATCTTTGCCCAGGAGGCGCTAAAACCCGAGGAGGTCATCCCCGAGTGGGAAGCCGTACGCGACGCCATCGGGACCTCGGGCGACGCGAAAAGATTCACGCTGGCCGCGCTTCGTGAGCTCGGAGCCGTGATCGAGGAAAAGCGGGGAATTTACGAGTTCCATCTCCGGAGCTGTCCCCGGGAGCTCCGCGACGCGCTCCAGGTCGAGGGCGGTTCCTTCAAGGCCGTGTTCGATCCACCAGCGCCGGAAGGGGCGGTCTGGTTAACACGGAGCCACCCGATGGTCGAAGCCCTGGCCGGCTACCTGATGGACACGGCTTCCGATCCGCTCCTGGAATCGGTTGCCCGGAGGTCCGGGGTAACCAGAACACCGGCGGTGACCGAGCGGACGTACCTGCTTCTCTTGCGCTTCCGTTACCACTTGGTGAAGCGGATGGGGCAGAAGGAGATGCGAACCCTGGCCGAGGAATGCCTGACAGCCGCCTTTACCGGCGATCCCGCCCGGCCGCAGTGGCTGGGGGACGAGGAACTGGACAGACTTATCGCCGCCGCTCCCCAGGGGAACATCACCCCCGACCTGGCGGAACACCAGTTGCGGGCTTTTCTGGACGGGCTCGGCCAACTGCGGCCAGCCCTGGAAAAATGTGCCGGGCGGCGGGCCGAGAAGCTCCTCGCCGCCCATCGCCGTGTTCGCGAGGCTTCCCGGGCCGGAGGCAGGTACGAGGTCGAGCCGGTTTTACCCGTGGATGTCATCGGGACTTACGTTTATCTCCCCGGGGAACCTGCATGAACGACGTTATGAACTTGGCGGTCCACCCGTGAGCAGCCACAAAGGGCCATTCGCGACGGTTGTATCGCAGGGAGGTCTCTTTCCGCCCGAGTTTCTCGCCCGGATAACCCCGGCCGGCGGCAAAGAGGCCCCCGAAGGCCTGGACCCGGCCGCATATCACCTGCCCGGCTCGGAGCGGCTCACTGAGGCCGTGAACCGTTCCTGGAACACCTTGCGCGGCCGCTGGGAAGACTTTGCCAGAAGGGCTTCGGAGCTGCCGGCCGACGACCGCGCCACGGGCGTCACCCGCGATCATTGGCTGCGTCCCCTGTTCCGCGAACTCGGATTCGGCCAGCTCCAGCCCCCCCGCCAGAAACTCGAAATTGAGGGCCGGGAGTACCCGATCTCCCACCTCTGGAACGAAGTGCCCATCCACCTGCTCGGGTTCCGGATCGAGATCGACCGGCGGACTCCTGGGGCAGCCGGGGCCGCCCGGATGAGCCCGCACGCCATGTTGCAGGAGTTTTTGAATCGAACCCCCGAATCCCTCTGGGGGATCGTGAGTAACGGTTACCGGCTCCGGCTCCTGCGCGACAACGCCGCGCTAACCCGCCTGGCCTACATCGAGTTCGACCTTCAGGGAATGTTCGACGGGAACCACTACCCCGACTTCGCGCTCCTCTGGCTCCTCTGTCATCAATCCCGCTTCGAGGGCGAGCGTCCCGAGCTGTGTTGGCTGGAAAAGTGGACCCAGGAAGCCCGCCGGCAGGGCGTCAGGCTGCTCGATCGGCTGCGCGAGGGGGTGCAGAAGTCCATCGAGTTCCTGGGCACGGGCTTTATCGCTCACCCCGCCAACCAGGGGTTGCGCGATAAGCTACACTCCGGAGATCTGAATAAGGACGACTATTACCGGCAGGTCCTGCGCCTAGTGTACCGGCTCATTTTTCTCTTCGTGGCCGAGGACCGGGATCTTTTGCTCCTGCGCGGAGAAGGCGCGGGCGTCCCGCGTGGGCGGGAAAACTCGCCCATCGAAGCCGCCCGAACCCTCTATCAGCGATTTTACTCCACCCGGCGGCTGCGAAAACTGGCTTTGCGCCGGGCCGGAAGCGCCCACGGCGACCTCTGGGAGATGCTGGGCCTTGTAATGCGTGCCCTGGGTTCAGAAACCGGCTGTCCTGAACTCGCCCTACCACCGCTCGGATCCTTTCTCTGGTCGGACGAAGCGATGCCGGACCTTGCCGGAATAAAACTCTCGAACCGGCACCTGCTCGATGCCGTCCGCGCACTCGCCAGCACCAAGTCTCAGGAAGAACGGGTACGCCGGATCGTGGACTACCAAAACCTCGGCTCCGAGGAACTGGGCTCGGTCTACGAATCCCTCCTGGAGCTCCACCCGAATATCAACCTCTCCGCCCGCTCGTTCACCCTTGACACAGCCGCCGGCCACGAGCGCAAGACCTCCGGCAGCTACTACACCCCTGACGCCCTCGTCCAGTGCCTCCTCGACTCCGCCCTCGATCCGGTCATCGCCCAGGCCGTCAAGGGCAAGAAGGGAACCGAGGCCGAGAAAGCGATCCTCGCGCTCAAGGTCTGTGACCCGGCCGTGGGGAGCGGGCACTTCCTCATCGCCGCCGCGCATCGCCTGGCCAAGCGCCTGGCGGCCGTCCGTTCCGGCGAGGACGAACCCAGCCCCGAGGCCACACATACCGCCCTGCGTGATGTTATCGGCCGCTGCCTCTACGGCGTGGACATTAACCCGATGGCCGCCGAACTCTGCCGGGTCAGCCTCTGGCTCGAAGCCCTCGATCCTGGCAAGCCCCTGTCTTTTCTCGACCATCACATCCGAGTTGGTAACAGCCTGCTCGGGGCCACCCCAGAAGCAATCTCCGCAGGGCTCCCGGACGACGCTTTCAAGCCCATCGAGGGCGATGACAGGAAGGTCTGCTCCGGCTTGAAAAAGGAAAACAAAACAGAACGCAAAGGCCAGCGGGACCTGTTTCAGTTGATGACCAGGGAAAGACCGGAGGATTTCAGTACTGTCGTCTCCGGCCTGCGAGGCCTGGACCAGGCACCCGACGACACCGTCGCCGAGATCCGGAGGAAGGCGGACCAGTACCAACAGCTGACGAATTCACCCGAGTATCGGCATCGCAAGAGGCTTGCGGACGCTTGGTGCGCAGCTTTCGTCTGGCCCAAGACCCCACAGACTTCCGCTTCGGCCATCCTCACCGATACCCTGCGTCGCCTAGAGACTGACCCCTCGGCGCTGACACCGGCACAGAACCAGGAACTCGGGCAACTCGTACGGCGATACCGATTTTTCCACTGGCACCTAGCTTTCCCGGAGGTCTTCGAGCGCGGAGGGTTCGACTGCGCCCTCGGCAACCCTCCCTGGGAGCGAGTGAAACTCCAGGAGCAGGAATGGTTCGCCGAGCGGAACCCCGAGATTGCTAACGCCCCTAATGCCGCTGTCCGTAAGCGCATGATCGAAGATCTCAAAGCGGACGATCCGGCGCTTCACCGAAGTTTTCTTGAAGACCTGAGACGCGCCGAGGGGGATAGCCACCTCTTGCGTTCCAGCGGCCACTATCCGCTCTGCGGACGGGGTGACATCAACCTGTACACGGTCTTTGCCGAGGCGATACGCGGCCTGGTCAACGAGTACGGCCGGGCCGGATGTGTTCTCCCCAGCGGCATCGCCACCGACGACACCACGAAATTCTTTTTTCAGGACGTTATCGGGAAAAAGTCCCTGGTCAGTCTTTTTGATTTTGAGAACCGGAAGGGGCTCTTTCCGGATGTGGACAGCCGGATGAAGTTCTGCCTCTTCACCGTTGCTTCCGGCCTCCGGCCCGCCGCCGACAAGGCCGAGTTCGTCTTCTTCGCCCACGACGTAGAGGAACTGAGCGATCCCGATCGGCGCTTCACTCTCTCTCCCGAGGATATTTTCTTGCTCAACCCCAACACGAAAACCTGCCCGATATTCCGGTCCCGCGCTGATGCCGAGCTGACCAAGGCCATCTACCGCCGGGTACCGGTCCTGATCCGGGAGGCCCAGGGCGACCAGCCCGAGGAGAATCCCTGGGGGATCAAGTTCGGCACAATGTTCCACATGTCCAACGACTCCCACCTCTTCCGCACCCGGGAGCAGCTGGAGGCCGAAGGCTGGAACCTGGAAGGAAATATTTTCCGGAAGAACGATCAGGAGTATCTCCCGCTTTACGAAGCCAAGATGCTCCACCACTTCGATCATCGGTGGGCCACTTACGATGGTCTCGACACCCGCGAGCTTACCTTAGCCGAAAAACAAGATCCCCGGCATTTCGTCCTGGGCCGCTACTGGGTTAGGAATTCCGAGGTTCGGAGTTCCCTCGCTAACACCGGCTGGAGTCATCGCTGGCTTCTTGGGTGGAGAGATATTACCAACACTACAAACGAGAGGACGGTGGTAGGAGGTGTGTTTCCTATATCAGCCGTTGGAAACAATCTTCCGGTGTGGACTGCATCATCCGAATCTATTGAGGCATTCGCTTCACTACTTTCGAGTTTGGCTTGCGACTTTACGGCGCGCTTAAAGGTGGGAGGAACACATCTCAATTTCTTCATCGCCGAGCAAATCTCAGTTCTGCCACCTGCGGCGATCACGCAAGCGGGGCGATGGAGTGTGGTCGGGACTACAATTCGCGATTGGCTCAAACCTCGCGCCCTTGAACTTACCTACACCGCCTGGGACCTGAAGCCCTTCGCGAGAGATTGTGGCTACGATGGCCCGCCCTTCCGCTGGAACGAGGATCGCCGCTTCCTGCTCCGCTGTGAGCTCGACGCCGCCTTCTTCCACCTTTACCTGCCGGCCGACAAAAGCGGTGATTGGCAACCTGCCCGGAAGGCCGAAGGCTGTCCCCACGACGAATCCCCCGAGCAGATGGCGGTATTGAAGGAGTATTTCCCAACGCCCCGCACCGCCGTCGGTTATGTGATGGACACCTTCCCCATCGTCAAGCGCAAGGACGAGGAAAAATACGGGTCCTACCGCACCAAGGACACCATCCTCGGAATCTACGACGCCATGCAGGATTCAATCCGGACCGACCGCCCCTACCAGACCCGTCTCGATCCGCCGCCGGCCGATCCGAGCTTGGCTACGCCAGGAAGAAATCCCGACGCCAATGTGGAGGAGAGAGGCTGATAGCCGCCGAAAACAAAAACCAGCCGCCACCGCATGGACCGCTACCAATGTCCCCATGCGTTGGGCTGGGCCACTTGAGGGCCATGCGTGACGGGGGGCTACATGGATAACACAAACGTCAGATTTGTTGCGCACTTGGACATTCTGGGGATGTCCACAATTGTGGAAAAGGACGCCGACGAAGCTTGGGGTATGCTTTCTGATCTCGTCGCAGTCCGTGACAGGGTAGGTGATTATGCGCTGAAGTTTCTCGACACCAAGGCAATGGTACGAGCCGCGGACGTTGTAGCAACCGTCACTTTCTCAGATACAATTATTCTTTTCACAAAGGGCTCTACCAACACTGAATTGCAAGTGTTGCTTGTCCTTGTTGCCGAGTTTTTCCATAAAGCGATGTGTAGCTGCGTCCCTGTCCGCGTGGGAGTCGCGCGGGGCAAATTGTTTGTCAATATCATGAAGTCGATGTATGCAGGGCCCGCACTTATTGATGCCTACCACACAGGCGATTCTTCTCAATGGCTCGGAATCTCTCTTGGGGAATCTGTTCAAGTGCAGGCACTCGATCTAAATATGAAGAGCGGCCAGAGCAAACTGATAGTCGACTGGATGGTTCCGACAAAGGAGGGCTCTGAGAAACGCCTCGTCGTCAACTGGCCTGCTGCATACGCCCATGATTTCAGGGTCAAGCCACCAATCTCTGTTGCTCAATTTTACCAAGGCTTCGAGCGCACATTCGGACCCTTTGGACGGTTGCCTTTCGATGTTCGTGCAAAATACGAGAATACTGTCCGCTTCCTGAACGATCGTTTGGCCTCGCAGGCGGTCTAACAACCGTTTGCAGGCGTTGCATACTAAGCCGCGCATGTCTAAATCTGAAAGTTAGCATAACGGGGTTATGCTAAGTCTATGACCGACTACACCCGAGAAGACTTCCAACGCTGGGGCGCGAAAGGCGGCCGCAAGAGCCGCCGCACGCTCACCCCGGAGCAGGCCCACGATATGGCCCAGCGGTCGGCCGATATCCGGAGCGGGCGGGTCAAGCCCGAAAAAGAAAAAGCCCCCCACGGCACCCAGGAGTGGGCCTCCCGCAACATCAACATCCAGCACGGCTGCGAACACGACTGCCGGTACTGTTACGCGAAGTGCATGGCCATCCGGTTCGGGCGGGCTAGACCGGGAACGTGGCGCACCCCCAGATTGGACCGGGATAAGGTGGGGAAAGGCTATGGGAATCGAAGCGGAACGATCATGTTTCCGACCACTCACGACATCACGCCCGATAACCTGGAAGCCAGCGTAGCCGTCCTCCGGAAGATGCTCGAATCCGGCAACGACGTCCTGATCGTGAGCAAACCCCATCTGGAGTGCGTGCAGCGGATTTGCCGGGAGTTCCAGGAATACAAGGGTCAGATCCTTTTCCGGTTCACAATCGGGTCGGCCGACAATGCCGTACTATCCTACTGGGAGCCCAACGCCCCGCCGTTCCGGGAACGGCTCCAGTCCTTGAAATGGGCCTACGAGCAGGGATACCAGACCAGCGTTTCGTGCGAGCCGGTCCTGGATGCCCGAATTGACCGGGTAGTCACGGCCGTTAAGCCATACGTGACCGACTCGGTCTGGCTGGGCCGGGCGAACAGGCTAGGTCCCATTATTTCTATGAACTGCCCCGGCGACGCGGACGCCAAGGCTAAGGCGGAGGAACTGATCGCCATGATCGACGACGAGTGGGTCAAGGGGCTCTACGCCCGGTACAAGCTCGACCGCTTCATCCGCTGGAAGGATTCGGTCAAGGAAGTCGTGGGGCTGCCCAGGCCCAAGCGGAAGGGGATGGATGTCTAGCCCGCCCAGGCCCGGGATTAAGGCTCCTAAGGCTAAAAGCAGGGAACCCATCCAGGTTCCCCGCCTTTTTCTTCTCCGTGGGACCCGGGCCTACTTCCCCCGGTTCCCAAGATAGGTGTTAATCGCCGCAAGCCCGGCGGTCAACAGGATAAGGACCCATTGCATCGGGCAACCTCCCTCTGGCCTTGTTCGCGGCCAAGCGTAGTCGTAAGTTTAATTTCAGGTTCAGGTCGCCCGTAGGGTCGGCGTGGGCTGAGACCTGGACCCCGGCGAGCTGGTACTTCACGGCTTCCCATACGGTCATTTTTCCCCTCCTACAGAAAAGGCGGGAGAGGATATTCCCCTCCCGCCTCCAGCCTGGTTCTCCGGGCTAGCCTTTCCAGTCCCGGCAAATTTTCTCCCACTCGCAGGAAGCACAGAAGTAGGATTCCCGGTTCGGGATGAAGACCCCGTTCTGGACTCCTCGCTCGACCATCTTGACCGTCGCGGCCATGCGCTGGAAATCAGCCTGGTCCCGGGTGACGGGATACCGGACTAATTCCGGGTTGGCTTTTTTCAGGATACAGTCATAGCGGAATGAGCGCTGGATCCCGTTTCCGCCCGAAACCCTGCGGGCGTAGAGGTAGCAGGTGGGTTGAAGAGCCCAGGTGAGCTGGGACTGCTGGTACCTGGTCCGTGAGGTTTTCAGGTCAACGACGACCTCTTCGCCTTCGGATTCCACGACGAGGTCATAGACGACCTTCAGGGGCAGGGGAAGGGGTTCGCCATAGTCCAGAAGCGGGACCGTCTCCTCCAGATCGACGGCGACGACCTTTTCCGGGACGACTGATCCGTGGAGGCATTCAGTGAGCCTCCGGGCCTCCTCTACCAGGGTATTGATGTCTCCACCGTTGGGAAAGAGGATCGGCGGGTTGAGTTGTGCCTGGATCAGGATATTCTCCGAGACTTCATCCAGGACATCGCCGAGCGGGGGGATTGTCCCAGCCTTCATCCCCCGGTAGATCAGCTCATGGCCGTAATGAACCGCAGCCCCGAGGACGAGGTTGGATGATTTCGAGGCTGGTTCCTCCCCGGAGATGTAGCGGAAGAAATAACTCTGGCTGCAGGAGAGATAGCTCTTCAATCTGGAGAATGACCAGTAAGGGCCAAGGTTAAGAAGCGTGGGCATGGGTGGCCTCCCGGCGCAGTTGGTCGATTAGGGAACTGCAGTTTGCCCTGGAGAGAGCTGAGAGATCGGCGGTTCCAAACCTGGCCAGGACGGTCTTCTCCAGTTCCTTCATTCCCCCGTTCTTTTTGGCGAGGCTGACCAGGTAGTTGAGCTGCTTGGTGCTGGCCTTCCCATAGGCGCTCCCCCCGTTCCCGCCATTGCCGCCGCCGCTGGTCCCGTTGGCAGGGTGGGAGGGCACCGGGGCGGCCTGGGTCTGGGAGAGCTCGGCTTCCACGATCGTCTTTGCCTGCGCGAAAAGATCCTGGGCCAGGGCTGTGATTTCACCCAGGCTTGCACCTTCTCCGATTTCCCGGGTCAGGTGAATGCCAGCCGAGACGCTCGAAAAATCCATCCCCGAGACGGGACGCTTCTGGCTATGGCTTACGGAAATCTGCATTTCAAACCTCCGTGGTTAGGGTGGCTAGATATCTTCGACATTATTCTTGTGACAGGAAATCGGCCTGATCTATCAAGGATGGCGGGGCCAGCCTTGGTGGGGGGGGTAGCCACAGGAGTCTGGCTCGCGCAAACTTCATTATTTTAAGCTTTACTTTATTAAAAGAGTCAGATAAGCTACAAAATATGAATATGGAGATTATTTCCGTGGCTTTCTTGGCTTGCATTTGAGAAATTAGAAGCAGAATGGAAGTGGAAGGCTCTTTGGGGCCATCGCCAGAAAAGATTAAGATTTCTGTTGACAGGATTGAACTTGGTGCTAAGCTTTTAATTATCAAGACCAGGACTGGGAGAAAAAGGAAGCGATGAAATTCTCTGAAGGCACAATCACGAAAGTAACTGGAGCCACGCACTGCCAGATCCAGTGGTGGTATCTGAAGGGCTGGCTTAAAGGTCGTCCCTCGGCCGGAACAAGGAGGCAGTCGTCCGGCCAGGAGTCTGGAGATAACCGGACCCAGCACCAAGACCATGAACGGGATTAAGCCAAAATCGACAAGGACCCAGCGTGAGTATTCGCGGGAGGCGCTGCTCAGGATCGGGCTCGCGCGGGTCCTGACCGATGTCGGAATTCCAGCTCGGGAAGCGTTCCTGGTCATCAACGCGGTGAAGCGCCTGTGGGGCAAGCTCTGCGGGAGCCTAAACCACGGTTTCCTTGCAGACATCGCGGACGCCAAGGAATCCGGCGGTGGCTGCGTCCTGACCGTGTTCCAGGTCGTCGAGGTGGGGGGGCAGAGGACAAAGTACGTGGTTGTCGAGAAAGACAGCTCTAACGAACCAGGGACCCCGAGATCTCTTTACTTCGGGCCGTGGTTCAAACTCGGCACGGACAATGAAATGGCCGACTTGGCCATGGAGAAAAACTGGTCCTGCCTCAGCGAGTTCATGATCCACGAGTGGGAGTCGGGCTGGCTGGACCACAGGGTGGTTGAGGCCAAGGTGGTCGTTGACGTTGCCGGGCTCTGCGCAAGGTTCTCAAGAGAGGCCGCGGAAAAATCGGCGTGACGTGTTTTTTTTAAAACCGACAAGCTAATTATTATCTTACGGCAGGGGCGTAAAAATCGCGACAGCGCAAGTTGAAGTGGGTCGGGGATAAATATGGCACACAGAACCGTAAAGTCAATGTTCGCAATTTATTTGGTTCTCGCGTTAATGCTGGCTGGCCGGGTAGTGGCATTTTACCCCGGCCAGAACAGAATTATTGTGGTTAAAACCAATCAAACAGAAACCACGGAGGTGGAACATGACGTAGTCATAACCATAGAGAGTAGTAACCAATTTTGTAAACCTTTAATAAGCAGAGGTGACGAGAAATGCAACTTCACACAGAAACAGGAAATCGGAGGTTCAGAAATGACCGAACACATCACGATCCCGGGGGCGGATGCCGCCACGGGACACACGGAAAGCACCAGTAACCAGACCCATCCAGCCTTGAGCCCCACCGGTTCGGGCGGGGAGGAAACAGGTGACGGCGGCGGAGCGGCCAGGGCCGCCTTCGCGCCCCGCGCCGAGACCGAGACCGAGGGGATCAGCCTGGGCACTTCCGCCTGGCCCGCAGATGGGGCCGGAGCGCCGGACACCGTTTCGGAACTCCGAGCCCTTCTCGGGGTAGAGGCGGTCTTAATCCCGATCAAGGGGGGAGAGAAGCGCCCGAGCATCTCGGGCTGGCAAACGAAAACGACGGCCGACATGGCCGACCCCGCCTATCTGGCCCAACTGCGGTCCAGCCCCAACATGGGGGTCCTGCTGGGCGCGCCCTCGGGAGGGCTCTGCACGATCGACATCGACGACGATGCCGGGCTGGAGGCCGTTCTGGAGGCAAATCCCCGGCTCCGGGACACCCTGCGCACCAGCCGGGTCCGGGGAGCAAACCTGTGGGTCCGGGTCCGGGGCAGCTACCCCAAGAGCGCCAGGATCACCCGCCGCGATGGTGCCCCCTTGGGCGAATGGCGGGCGGACGGCAACCAGACCGTCATCTTCGGCGCGGCGATGGACCCGACCAAGGGCGAGGCTGACCCAGCCCCCTACAGGCGCGTGGTCGGGGCTCCACCCATCGAGATCGGCTTCGACGAGATCGCCTGGCCTCCGGACGTGGATTTTCCGCCGGACCCGGGGGCCGAAGCGCTGGCGCGGCTGTGCAAGGCCCACGGGGAGCCATTCCTCGTTGCCAAGCGGAGCCTTACGATCAACGAGAGTTTCTGGGCCGCGCTGCTGGCCGAGGAGCACATAATCGTTTACGAACCCGGGGAGAAGCAGTTCTATAGATACGACCCTGTTACCGGGCTCTACTTGGATGTAACCGTCGACTCCCTGAAAGCGATCCTGTGTGCGCGGATGCTGGAAGTCTCCCGGGTAATGAGCGTACCGGGACTGGAGTGGAAGAGGACCGACTCCACCCTTAACCACATCCTCGGGCATCTCCGGGGGATCACGGAGCACCGGCACGCCTTCGCCGACAGTCCCGTGAAACGGGTCCACCTGGCCAACGGCGTCCTGGTTTTCGATGGGAGCTACCGGCTGATGCCCTTCTCACCCGAGTTCCTCTCCCGCAACCGGAGCCCGATCCCATTCGTGGAGGGCGCCCGCTGCGACCGCTTCCTCAACGAGCTCCTCTTTCCGGCGGTCCACCCCGCCGACGCGATCCTGATTCAGAAGTACGCCGGGCTCTGCCTGCTGGGGGACAACCTGATACAGCGCCTGCTCATCCTCGACGGGATGGCCGGACGGGGGAAAACCCAGTTAGCCACGGCTATCCAACTCCTGGTCGGCCGGGTGAACTTCACGGAACTCCAGACCAGGCACCTGGCCGAGAGATTCGAGATCGCGCGGTATCTCGGAAAAACGCTCCTGGTCGGGGTTGACGTCGCGCCGGATTTCCTCAACCGGTCCGGGACTTCCGTATTGAAGGGCCTGGTCGGCGGGGACTTGATGGACGCGGAACGCAAGGGTAGCAACAACAACTTCCAGGTCCGGGGCAACTTCTGCGTGGTGATCACTTCCAACGCCAGGCTGCGGGTCCGCCTCCAGGGAGACCTCGGCGCGTGGCGGCGGCGGTTATTGATCGTGAGGTTCGAGGGGCCGATACCGGAGAAGAAAATCCCCAATTTCGGGAAGGAGCTGATCGAGACTGAAGGCCCCGGCATCCTGAACTGGGCGTTGGAAGGGCTGAAGAACCTGTTCGCGGATCTGGCCCAGCCCGGGGGGGACATCGTCCTGACCGAACCTCAGACCATGGTGGTCGACAATCTGCTGGCCGAGAGCGACAGCCTGCGTCACTTCCTGCACGACTGCGTCGAAGTCGCGGCGGGTCGCGATCTTACCGTCGCCGAGATCGTCGAGCAGTATGCGCAGTACTGTCCGGAGCGGGGTTGGAAGGCCATGCCGATCACGACGGTTCAGGAGCAACTAGAGGGGCTGATGCTGGAGATCTTCGGCACGGCCAAGGCCAACTCCATCCCCAGGGATGGCAAGGGCCAGCGCGGATACCGCAGAGTGGGGTTCAAGGAACATATCCTGGCCGCCAGTCTTCCGGATACGCCCGAGGAGGGAGTCTGGTGAAAATCCGGCGAGATAAGCTGGAGAACCTCCACCGCGTTGGAGACAAGGAAATCGCCCGGTGCCCGGCCTGTGCGGAGGCCGGGCAGGATGCAGCCGGGAACCATCTAGTAATCAATCCGGACGGGAGTTTCGGTTGCGTGATCCACTCGGGGGAGGAAGGCAAGAGCCACCGGCGACGGATCCGGGAGCTGGCTGGAGAGGATTCGGAGGACTTGACGCCTTCCCATCTCCCGGTTCGTCCTGCCGATCGGCATCCGGCGATGGTGCCCATCATCGAGGACGTCCTGGGACGCTTGGGACGGGTGTATTCGCCCCCTGCGTGCGGTTGCGAGGGCGGGGGCGATAGGGATAGGGATGTTCCCGACCCTGTCCCAAGCGTCCCGGAGCAGGTTCCCCCGCCGGTTACGGCGGCCGCGGAATGGCCATCGGCGCCCAGGGCTGCAGGGGCGCGGGGGGGGGCTGTGGTAGAAGAAGTGACCGAGGCCGAGTCTCTCGTTGGCTGGCTCCGCGAAGCGGAGTTGCCGGCGAAGTTTGACCTCTGGCCCGGGACCAGCGTAACCGA
Organism: uncultured bacterium; assembly: GCA_964538495.1. Classification (GTDB taxonomy): domain Bacteria; phylum Auribacterota; class Erginobacteria; order Erginobacterales; family DAOSXE01; genus CAZIEA01. The sequence continues at coordinate 15,050 of CAZIEA010000018.1, forward strand.
TCGCGCGTTGTTTCTGGAGTCCTTACTGGGCGAACTATCGCTTCCGGGAGCACATCATACGTTCCACGTGGCCCTACGCAACGCCCGACGCCTGCAGGAGCTATTCGGACCAGGCGATCCTGGTTTGGGTAGGCCAGGGCAAACCAGGGCAACCTGAGCCGCCCTGAAGGGGTAGGAGGCGCAACGACATTGGAGAATACGACAGACAGCATGACCTATGACTATCCGCCGGCCCATCGGCTTGGGCTTGATGGGCAATATGGTGGGCCGCCCGGTCTCGGGGCAACCTGGGGCCGGGCAGGAGCCCCTGAACTTGAAGCGGCGATGGGCGGGCCGCGTAACGACAGGAGGTATTGAATGACGAGGGTAGGCTATGTTACACGACGAAAGCACCAACGGCCTGGAATGCCGGGGGCTATCCCCCGAAGATAGGTTGGAGATGGCCGCGAAGATCATCGCTGTAGGCCTAATGCGGCTGGCGGCTGAATCTGAATCCGCAGACCGCGGCTCCGTTGACTTAGGCAAATTGGACGCGAGTTAGAGATTACCTACGCGGGGGTCTAGCCGATGGCCAGGCCCCCGCAAAAATCCAGTTGACTTATGAGAATGAACAATGCCACGCTGAGGCGACCATGAAAACAATCCGATGCGCAGTTTATACCCGCGTCTCCGTAGACGACGAGGCGGTCCAGACCCAGGAATTCAACACCCTGGACAACCAGCTGGAGAGTTGCCGGGCTTACATCCAGAGCCAGAAGTCGAACGGCTGGGAGTTCCTGCGGGAATACCGAGACCGGGGCAAATCCGCCAAGGACCTCCACCGCCCTGCCCTCCGAAAAATGATGGAGGACATCAGGGCGGGGGAAATAGACCGGGTAGTCGTCTACAAGATCGACCGCCTTTCCCGGAAGCACCAGGACTTCTACGACCTCCTGGAACTTTTCGAAAAAGCCGAAGTCCAGTTCGTTTCCACCACCCAGCAATTCGATACGGGAACCCCCGCCGGCCGCCTTCTGCTCCACATCATGATGGAATTCGCCCAGTACGAGCGGGAGATGGTCCAAGAGAGAACCCACGAGAAGCGCTGGGCCATGGCGAGAAAGGGGATGTGGACCGGAGGGACAGTGCCGATCGGCTATCGGCTGGCGGACAAGAAGCTGGTCGTCAACCCAGAAGAAGCCGCCGTAGTTAAGAAATTATACGGACTCTATGTGGAGCACGGGAATCTCACGACCGTCGCCCAGCAGCTCAATCGCCAGGGGCATACCACCGGTCAACGGGTGGCAAATACCGGCCGGATATTCAAGGGGACGAGGTGGGACAAGAAAAAAGTCTCCCGGGTGCTCCTGAACCCCGTCTACATCGGGTATATCCGCTACACGCACCCGAAGACGCGGAAGGAATACATTTATCCGGGGCAACAAGCTCCGATCATCAGAAACAAGCGGCTCTGGGAAGAAACCCAGAAAATCCTGGAAAAGAACCGGGAGATCCGGAAATCCTACAAGCAGAACAAATACAGAATGCTTTTCCTGGGCCTCATCCGGTGCGACGCCTGCGGGACCATAATGACCAACTCGTCCAGGAGAAAACCCAGCGGGAAGCTCTACCTTTACTACAAGTGCACCTCGGTGGATTGCGGCGGCAAGGAAGCCTGTTCCGTCCGCTCCGTTTCGGCGTCCGCGCTGGAAGAAGCCCTGGTGGCGGCGTTAGAAGAATTGGGGGAAGACGCAACCCTCCTGGAGAACTCCCTCAAGCAGGCGGGCATGGACAAGCGGGAGGGCGTCGGGAAACTGAGACAGGAGAGAAAGGACCTCAACATCCTGAGAACGAAAACCCAGGGGGAAATCCGAGCCCTCCTGGAAACCTTGGTGAAGCTCCCGAAGGGGGTCGAGCTCAACTCCATCGCGACCAGAATCGCCGAACTGGAAACGGCGCTCAGATCCACCGAGGAAGAAATCTGCCGCGTCCAGGCCAACATCGACACCCTTGAGCGGCATACGGTAGACGAAGAAACTTATAAGAAGCTCTTCCGCCAGTTCGGAAGAGTTTTCGAGCGGCTGAATTTCGAGGAAAAGCGGAACCTGATCCTCCTGCTGGTTAAAGAGGTGATCTACACCCCCGAGAGGATAAGAATTCGCTTCTGGGGAGACCTGAAGGACATAGATCTTGTGGCGGATAAAAAAACTCCCACCCGGCCCCCGGAAACGAACCAGGAGTCGCGTGGGAGTGACGTCCGACTCCCCGGGTAGGATTCGAACCTACAGCCTAGTGGTTACAAGCGCCCCGGAGTTTCCTCCGGGCTTGGACTATCTCATCCGCCTGGAAACCCAGGCGGTCGGGCGCTGACGAGGCTTATCGGCAGGGTTTCCTCAGCCTCTAGTCTCTGCACGTTCCCGCCTACGGCCGTTGCCGGCTTTACCCTTTCGGCGGGCTTCGCTCAGGATTGCCGTATCCTCGCTTTAAGCCAAGGAGTTAGGGTTCCCTGAATTCACCCGATTTTTCAACCGCGGTCACCCGCGGAAGCTGCAACCCGGCATGAACTTCCCGATGGCAATTCGCGCAAAGAATCACACATTGGTCCAATTCTTCTTTCACCTTCCTCCAACTTCGAGTGTACCCCTTGTCAGAGATACCGAAGTCTTTCCTCGAAGGATCAAGATGATGGAATTCCAACGCCTCTGTGCAACTGCTATAACCACAGTTGCTACACCGACCCCCCTTATATGCCACTGCCTTTTGACGGATAAACTTCCGCCGCCTCTGAACAGCGTAAATAAGATAGTCCCTGCGGTCGGCGTATTTGCGCTTATCACCTTTCGGGCTCATACCTCTCACAGCCACCCGCTCTACCATTGAGCTACCGGGGAAATAGAATGTCAATGATCAATGCTGGAACCAGCTTGAAAGCACAATAAGCCGTTCCAACAGGCGCAACTATACCGGAGCCGTGGGGTTGCGCAAGAGAATAATGCCTATCCCGGGTAACACGCCGACGTTGCCTCTGCGGGGGGGCTTCTTTCCCGGCGCTCGATTCGCGGGAGCAGGGCTAAAGCCCTGCGCTACGACAACCGGAGGACGTTGCCAGGCAGACGGGCTGAGGCTATCATCGCTCCCGTGAAAACCAGCTACGACATCATCGTGGTCGGGGGCGGGCACGCCGGAATCGAGGCGGCCTCGGCTTCGGCCCGAATGGGGCGGGAAACGCTGCTGGTCACGCTGGATCTGGACGAGATCGGCAAGATGAGCTGCAACCCGGCGATCGGGGGCCTGGGCAAGGGCCAGCTCGTGCGGGAGATCGCCGCCCTGGGGGGGGCGATGGGGGACCTGGCCGACCGCGCCGCCATCCACTTCCGCAAGCTTAACACCCGAAAGGGTCCGGCAGTCCGGGCCACCCGGGCCCAGGTGGACCGGCACCTCTACCAGGAACTGGCCCGGGAGCACCTGGAGTCCATCCCGCATCTCCGCCTCTGGCAGGACCGGGTCGAGGAAGTCCTGGCCGAGAGCGGGAAAGTCCTCGGGGTCCGGACCCGGCTGGGAGCGGAGTTCGCAGCCCGCGCGGTAATCCTCGCCCCCGGGACCTTCCTGGACGGGCTCTGCCACGTCGGGCTCCGGAGCTTTCCCGGGGGGCGGCTGGGGGCCGAGACCGCCGGAGGGCTTTTTGCGAGCCTGAAGGCCCTGGGGTTACCCCTGGGGATGTTCAAGACCGGGACCTGCGCCCGCCTGGACGGCAAGACCATAGACTTCTCGCGTTTGGAGATCCAGGAGCCGATGGAGGACATTCCCGGCTTCGGCTTCCGCCGGGCCAATTCGGCCGGTTCCGTCCCCTGTTATCTGGCCTGGACCAACGAGAACACCCACCGAGCCATCCGAAGCGGCCTCGACCGCTCCCCGCTCTTTTCCGGGGTGATCAAGGCCCGCGGGGTCCGCTACTGCCCCTCGATCGAGGACAAGGTGGTCAAGTTCCCCCAGAAGAACCGCCACCACGTCTTTCTGGAACCCGAGGGGCTGCGCACGAACGAATACTATCCCAACGGGATCTCCACCAGCCTCCCGCTCGAGGTCCAGGCCGAGCTCCTGCACACCATCCCGGGCCTGGAGGATTCGGCGATGAGGAGGCCCGGCTACGGGATCGAGCACGGCTACGTCGATCCCCTGGCCCTGAAGAACTCCCTGGAGACCAAGGCCGTGCGCGGGCTTTACCTGGCCGGGCAGATCAACGGCACCACCGGCTACGAGGAGGCGGCGGCCCAGGGGCTGCTGGCCGGGATCAACGCCGCGCTGGCCGCCGCGGGGGAAGATCCGCTGGTGCTGGAGCGCTCGGAAGCCTTCATCGGGGTGATGATCGACGACCTCACCGCCCGGGGGACGCAGGAACCTTACCGGATGTTCGGCTCCCGGGCCGAGTTCCGGCTCCTCCTGCGCGAGGACAACGCCGATGAGCGGCTCCGGGCGACCGGGGCGAGAGTCGGCCTGGTCCCCCCGGCGGAGGCGGAGAAGGTCCGGCGCAAGTTCCGGGCCGTGCAAAAGGAGATCGACCGGCTCGGCGTGAGCACGGTCTCCCCCGGCTCGGAAGCGGCCGGGCGGGTGGAGGCCCTGGGGGCGGGAACGGTCTCCCGGTCCCTGAGCTGGGCGGAACTCCTGCGCCGGCCCGGGATAGGCTACGGACTGGTCCGGGAGTTCGCCCCGCCGCCGGGAAAGCTTCCCCCCGGGGCCGCGGAACAGGTCGAGACCAGGATCAAGTACGAGGGCTTCATCGCCCGCGCCCAGGCCCAGGCCGAGGCGGCCGGAGAGCTGTTCCGGGTGAAGATCCCGGAAGGCTTTTCCTACCGGGGGCTCCCCGGGCTCTCCCTGGAGGTACAGGAAGTCCTGGAGCGGGTCCGGCCTTCCGACCTGGGCCAGGCCGGGAGGATCCCGGGAGTGACCCCGGCCGCCCTGGCGGTCCTCTCCATCCGCCTGGCCCGGAGGAGACAGTAATCCGTAATCAGTGATCCGTAATCCGTCGAAACTCAGGATACAGGAAACAGGAGACAGGAGTCAGGAGACGCGAACTTTTGCACCTGATTAACTCTGATTTCTCTGATTACCTACCTTCCTCACCACAGAGGACACAGAGAACTGCTTTCTCTTTTCTCGCGCTGGCCATCAAACGGAGCGCTGGTTTCTTGGCGTCTTGGCATGATGACGGCGTGGGCTTCGCCCCCTGCGGGGGCTTTTGGGGGAGATTTTGGGGCTTTCTGGTCCACGGGCTTGCGCCCGTGGCTATTGCTGCGTCGCCCCCTGCGGGGGCTCCCTCCCAGGCGAACGATCAATCTGTTTAATCTGTGAAATCCGTGGACAGAAGTCGGTTGGTTTCGAATTTCGTCATTCTGATTTCGGATTTGATTTGCTCCGCAGTTCTACATGTCTACATGTGAATGAGTCGGCAGTTCCTTCAGCCTTCAGTCTTCAGCCTTCAGCCTGCCTTTTCCACCATGAAGGGCATGAAGAAACATGAAGGAAAAAATCCGTGAAATCCGTGGACGTTTTAGCATAGAGCATAGGGCATAGAGCATAGAGCCAGAAAAACAAACCCAAATTTGGCGTCTTTGCGTCTTAGCGCCTTTGCGTGAGAAAAGCAGGTTTTCTACATGTCCTACATGTCTACATGTGAATGCGGTAGCGGCAAGCCGCGCCGGAGGCGCGGCGATACGGCAAGTCCCGAGGCGAAGCCGAGGAACGATACGGCAGCCCCTCCGGTTCAACGGGTCACCGGGACATCGCCCGGGGAACCGAAGTAGAGCCGGGTGAAGCCCCGCACCGCCCAGAGCCCGCTAAAGGGGCGGAAGATGCCGATGTCGTCGCGCCGCCCCCCCTGGTAGACCGCCGGGACCGGGAGATCGGCGCTCCCCCCGAAGTAGGCCCGGGTGACGCCCCGGACGGCCCAAAGCCCGTTAGCGGCCCGGAAGACCGCGGGCATCATCCCGGTGCCGTCGCCGGAGAAATCCCCGCCCAGGGGCGTGTCCCCGCTCCGGCCGAAGTAGAAACGGGTGATCCCCCGGAAGGCCCACAGCCCCGCGGCCTCCCGGAAGACCGCTATGGTCCGGCCGGTGAAGGCAGGCCCCTCCACGAACCAGTAGAGGGGCCGGTCGCCAACGCCCCCGAAGTAGGCCCGGGTGAGGCCGCGGACGGCCCAGAGCCCGTTGGCGGCCCGGAAGACCCCGACGTCCGCGGAGCCGTCCCCGTCGTAGTCCCCGGGAACCGGGAGGTCGTAGCCGCCCCCGAAATAGGCCCGGGTGAGGCCGCGCACGGCCCAGAGCCCGGAGGAAGCCCGGAAGATGCCGATGTCGGTAGTCCCGTCCCCGTCGTAGTCGGAGGGTTCGGGGAGGTCCCCGCTGGTCCCGAAGTAGGCCCGGGTCAGGGAGCGGATGGCCCAGAGCCCCGAGGAATCCCGGAAGACGCCGATGTCCGAGGTGCCGTCGCCGTCGTAGTCGTAGATCCAGGGGGCGGGCGGGACC
>CAZIEA010000019.1:0-382 GCA_964538495.1 uncultured bacterium
CGACATCCCCCTCTGCGCGGACTACGACGGGGACGCCACGGATGACCCCGGGATTTTCCGCCCCGAAGCCGGGCTTTGGAAAATCCGCCGCCTGACCCGAACCTGGTTCGGCCGCGAATCCGACCTCCCGCTGGGTGGCTGGTGAAGGTTTTTTTCCGGGTGGGGGCGATTTTTCTTCTCATTTCCGGCTGCGGCGGCAGTCCCGGGGATAAAAACGTTTCCCCCGCTTTCCCCACCCCGGTCCCGGGATGGGTTTGCCGGCTCGCGCTGGGGCGGGAACCCTTCCCGGAAGAGGGAACCCGGAGATTCCGCGAGGAGGAAAAAATCCATGCCTCGGCGGCCTTCTCGGGGCTGGCCCCCGGGAGGCACCGGGCCGTCTTCC
>CAZIEA010000019.1:392-21104 GCA_964538495.1 uncultured bacterium
CCGGGAAACCTGGGACCGGTCCAGGGAAACCCTCTCGGCCTGGCACTGCTGGTCCTGGCTCCGGGTTTCCGGGGGCAGGGAAGGCCTGGGTATCCTGTTGCCCTGGAGCAAACCGGTCTCGGGGCGCTGGCGGGTAACGGTCGAGTTGGACGGCGTCCCGGGGGCGGAGGCGTTTTTCGAGATCGATTAGGGCCGGATCAGGCCAAGTTGGGTTGCCCGGAATCCCCCCCTCTGCTAAATTACTTTTTTCCACGAATTACACGGATTAACTTCAGGCTGAAGGAGCCGCTGCCTCCTTCACATGTAGACATGTTTTGGCATAGAGCATAGGGCATAGAGCATAGAGTCATCCGGGTTTCAGGGGCGCGGGGAGATTGCTTCGCCCCTCAAGGGGCTCGCAATGACATTGAAAACTGGGTGCTCCTGAATCCTGACTCCTGTTTCCTGTATCCTGTATTCTGGTTTTCGACGGATTACGGATGACTGATCACGGATTACGTTTTGTTTCTGAACCCTGAACCCTGGACACTGATGAAGGAACTGCTGCTTTCGGGAAACGAGGCCATCGCCCGGGGGGCCTGGGAAGCCGGGGTCACCGTGGCCGCGGCCTACCCGGGAACGCCCTCGACCGAGATTCTCGAGAGTATTTCCGCTTATAAGAAGGACATCTACTGCGAGTGGGCGCCCAACGAGAAGGTGGCTTTCGAGGTAGCCGCCGGGGCGAGTTTGGCCGGGGCCCGGGCCTTGGTGGCCATGAAACACGTGGGTCTCAACGTGGCGGCCGACCCCCTGATGACCCTGGGCTATATCGGAACCGTGGGGGGGTTCGTGGCCTGCGTGGCCGACGACCCCGGGATGTATTCCTCCCAGAACGGGCAGGACACCCGCCAATTCGCCCGCTTCGCCCAGATCCCGATGCTGGAGCCCGCGGACAGCCGGGAGGCCCGGGATTTCGTGGGGGAAGCCCTGGATATCTCCGAACGCTTCCGGCTCCCGGTGATCCTGCGGACCACCACCTGCGTCAGCCACTCCCGGACCCTGGTGGAACCGGCTCATCGCCGGCCGCCGCGAGAGGTCGGTTTCCAGAAGGACCCGCCCCGTTTTGTCGCCGTCCCGGCCTGGGCCCGGCGGATGCGGGCGGCGCTGGCGGCCAAGCAGCCGGAACTGGTCCGGGCCGCCGAGGATTCCCCCCTGAACCGGATCGAACGGCGCGGCTCCTCCCTGGGAATCGTCGCCTCCTCGGTGGTGTATCAGTTCGTGCGCGAGATTTGGCCCGAGGCCTCGGTCCTCAAGCTGGGATTTTCCTACCCCTTCCCGGACCGCTTGCTCCGCGAATTCGCCGCTGCGGTGGAGGAACTGCTGGTGGTGGAGGAACTCGATCCCATCCTGGAAGAGCACGTTCGCGCCCTGGGCATTCCCTGCCGGGGCAAGGATGTGGTGCCTCCTTTCGGGGAACTCAACCCGACCGTTTTGCGCCTGGTCCGAGGCCGAATGGAGGGGCGAACGCCGCCGCCGCCGCCGGCGCCGGAACCGGGACTTCCCGCCCGCCGGTGCTTTGCGCCGGCTGCTCGCACCGGGGCGTGTTCACCGCCCTGGGCAAGCTCGACGTGGTGGTGACCGGGGATATCGGTTGTTACGCCCTGGGCGCGCTTCCGCCCCTGAACCGGATGGATAGCATTCTTTGCATGGGGGCGGGAATCTCCATGGCCCATGGCATGGACAAGGCCGGGGAGCCGCGCCCGGTGGTGGGGGTGGTGGGGGATTCCACCTTCTTCCATTCCGGGATCACCGGGCTTCTGGACATCGCTTACAACCGGGGAAAATCCACCATTCTCGTCCTCGATAACCGGACCACGGCGATGACCGGGCACCAGGAAAACCCGGGGACCGGGACGACCCTGATGGGGGAAAAGACCGTCTCGGTCTCCGTGGCGGAGATCGGGCGGGCCTGCGGGATCAGGCGGGTGTTCGAGATCGATCCCTACGACCTGGAGGAGACCGTCCGGATCCTGCAGAGGGAAATCGCGCAGCCCGAGCCGTCACTGATCGTCGCCCGGGGGGAGTGCGTGCTCAAGGCGCGCGCCGCGCTGGGGCCGAAGCTCCAAGTCTCAGCGGATTCCTGCCGGGAATGCAAGCTCTGCCTCAAACTCGGCTGTCCGGCGCTCGAATATACCGGAGGGCCGCCCCGGATCAACCCGCACCTCTGCAACGGCTGTTCGCTCTGCCGCCAAGTCTGCCCCTTCGGGGCGATCGCGCCCGCGGAAGGTGAAGCGTGAAAGATCCGGAAACGGTCAGCGTGGTCCTGGTCGGGGTGGGAGGGCAGGGGATCTTGCTCGCCAGCGAGATTGTGGCGCGCTCGGCGCTCCGCGCCGGTTTTCGAGTCAAAACCAACGAGGTTCACGGGATGGCCCAGCGGGGCGGTTCGGTGATTGCCCAAATCCGCTATGGCCGGGAAATTTTCAGCCCCCTGGTGGAGTTGGGCACCGCCCGGGTCCTGGGTTCGCTGGAGAGGATCGAGGGGCTGCGCTACCGCGCCTACCTGGCTCCCGGGGGCCTGGCGGTAATCAACAGTCACGCCCTGATCCCGGTCACGGTCTCGACCGGGCAGGACGGCTATCCCGCCGACGCCGAGGATCTCAACCGCCGCGCCTTCCCCCGGCTGGTCTATTTCGACGCCAGCGCCGCCGCCCTGGGCCTGGGCAGTATCCGCGCCGCCAACACGGTTCTGCTGGGGGCTCTCTCCAACGGGCTTCAGATTCCGGCGGAGGCCTGGGAGGAAGCGATAGCTTCCGCCGTGAGACCCAGTCATCGCGATCTCAACCTGGAGGCTTTCGCCCTGGGCCGGAGTTTGCGGGGGTGAGCGCCTGTTTCAATCCCGGGATGGAAACCCTGCCCCGGGAAAAGATCGTCTCCCTGCAGGCCCGGGCCTTGGCCGCGACCGTCGCCCGCCTCCAGCGCGCCGGTTCCTACTGGAAGGAAAAATTTCGCTTGGCCGGGGCGGGGCCAGGTGACATCCGGGGGCCGGAAGACCTGGAGCGGCTTCCGGTCACGGACAAGGCGGACTTCCGGGCCGCCTGGCCCCTGGGCTTCTCCTGCGTCCCCCGCGACGAGATCGCGGAAATGCACATGTCCCGCGGCCGCACGGGCGACCCGGTGGTCATGCCCTATACCGGGCGGGACCTGGACCAGTGGGGCGAATGCCTGGGGCGTTGTTACGCGGCCGCCTCCGCGGCGCGGGGAGACCGGATTCAGATCATCTCTTCCTCCGCTCTCTTCAACGGAGGTTTCGGTTTTTACCAGGGCGCCCGCGCCGCCGGGCTGGTCCTGATCCCGTCCGGGGCCGGCAATTACCGGCGCCTGGCGCGCCTGGCCGCCGATTTCCGCTCCCGAGTCCTGGTGGCTCCGGCGGAATCCGGGGCCGGGGTGCTCCGGGCCGCGCGGGAGGCCGGGATCGGCCTCCCCTCCCTCCAAATCGGGATGTTCGGGGGAGAACCGGTCTCCGCGGAATTGCGCGAACTCGCCCGGGAACAGGGGATCGAGATTTTCGACGTTTATGGGCTGACCGAAACCGGAGGCCTGGGAACGGTGGGGATGGAATGTTCGGAGCACGGCGGGCTCCACGTCTGGGAGGATCAGTGCCTGGTCGAAGTCGTGGACCCCGAGACCGGCCGGGCCCGCCCGGACGGGGAAGAGGGGGAATTGTTGGTCACTACTCTGACCCGGGAGGCGCTCCCGGTCCTGCGCTACCGCACCGGCGACCTGACCCGGGTGTTGAGCCGCGAGAAGTGCGCCTGCGGCCGGACCTTGCTTCGGATCGCCCCCGTCATCCCGGCCGGCCGGACGGAGCATAGAGCATAGGGCATAGAGCGCCAGCCTCCGTAATCCGTGATCAGTGATCCGTAATCCGTCCAAAAACAGGATACAGGAAACAGGAGTCAGGAGTCAGGAGCGCTAATTATTTTATGTCATTGCGAGCCCCTTGAGGGGCGAAGCAATCTCCCCGCGCCCCTGAAACCCGGATGACTCTATGCTCTATGCTCTATGCCCTATGCCAAAACATGCCTACATGTGAATAAGGCGGCCTTTCCTTCAGCCTTCAGGCTTCAGCCTTCAGCCCGGATTGGCGGAAGAACTCCCGCAGGCCCGGATGAATCCCCCGGAGCCGGAAACCGGTCGTCCGCTCCAGCTTGCCCGAGTCCAGGGAGACGTCGAAAGGGGTAGGGGTGTTGACTTCTTCTTCCGCCATCAGGACGGGGCGGATCAGACCGGGATCGAGCCCGAAAATCTCGGCCAGGGCGTAACCGAACTCGGCCCGGTTGACCCGGTCGGCCCCGCCCAGGTGGTAGATCCCCCCGGGAACCTTCCGCTCCAGCAGGAGCCGGATTGCCTCCGCCGCGTCGTCCACCAGGGCCGGGGTGCGGTACTGGTCGAGAAAGAGCCGCAGAGGTTTCTTTTCCCGCCAGGCTTGGAGCATCCAGCCGGTAAAGGGGGAGTGCCGGGGGCTGGGAGAGCCGTACATCAGGGGCAGGCGCAGGACCAGGTTGCCGGCATCGGCTTTCAGGACGGCATTCTCCCCGTCCAGCTTGCTCCGGCCGTAGACCCCGAGGGGGGCGGGGGGGTCGTCTTCCCGGCAGGGGCGGCGGCCGCCGGCAAAGACCCGGTCGGTGGAGGTGTAGGCCAGCCGCGCCCCCGCGTCGGCGGCCGAGCGGGCCAGAACGGCGGTGGAATCGGCGTTGACCAGCCGGGCGGTTTCGGGATCCCGCAGGCAGGCCGCCGGAGATATGATCGCCGCGGTGTGAATGATCAGCTCGGCGGCGGCCGCGGCCACGACTCCGGGAATCCGGTCCGGCTCCCGGAGATCGAGCAACAGGGGCGTCCCCCCCGCCGGGATGCCGGCGGAAAGTTCCCGGCAGGTCCCGAAGACCGTGTTTCCCGGCGAGAGCGCCCGGGCCAGGCGCCAGCCCAGAAAACCCGTGATTCCCGTGATCAGTATTCTCATGGCTGTCGTATCCTCGTTCCTGCCGGAACGGCTTGCGAATGGTAATCCATGATTCGTAATCCGTGATCAGTGATCCGTAATCCGGAGCCTTGATCTGTGTGGATTAGCGGGATTAGCGGTTTGAAAGCGCGCACCGAAATCCGGAATTCAGAATGCGTAAAAATTAATCTGTGAAAATCTGTGAAATCTGTGGAAAAGAAATAATCCGTGAAATCTGTGGACGTTTTAGCATAGAGCATAGGGCATAGAGCATGGGGCCAGAAAAACAAACCCAAATTTTGCGTCTTAGCGTCTTGGCGTGAGATAAGCAGATTTTCTACATGCTCTACATGCCTACATGTGAATATGGCGGCAGTTCCTTCAGCCTTCAGCCTTCAGTCTTCAGCCTGCTTTTTTCACCATGAAGGCCATGAAGAGCATGAAGAAAAAATCTGTGGAATCTGTGGAAAAAATAATCTGCGGCAATCTGCGTAATCTTAGTTTCGGGCGGCGGCAATCCGCGTAATCTTAGTTTCGGGCGGCGGCAATCTGCGTAATTTTAGTTGCCGTTAGCGGTGATTCGCGAGATTCGCGGTTCAATCGGTGCGGCGGTTCCTTCAGCCTTCAGTCTTCAGCCTGCTTTTTTCACCATGAAGGCCATGAAGAGCATGAAGAAAAAATCTGTGGAATCTGTGGAAAAAATAATCTGCGGCAATCTGCGTAATCTTAGTTTCGGGCGGCGGCAATCCGCGTAATCTTAGTTTTATTTTGGGAAGAAAATACCATAATTCCCCCCACGAGGCGGCCCGAATGCGCAAAAGAAACATTCACACCCTTCTAGTCATCGCGGTCATGGTCCTGCTGGGGGTCTCCTGGTCGATCCACTACATCGGGAGGGAATCCTGGAACGCCACCAGCCGTTTCCTCCTGGTCTATTCCCTGGGGGAGGAGGGGAGCTTCCGGATCGACCGCCGTCACGGGGAAACCGGGGACAAGGTCTACTTCGGGGGCCACTACTACTCCGACAAGGCCCCGGGCCTTTCCCTGGCCGCCGTCCCGGCATGGCTGGTCTGGAGAAACCTCGGGTTGGACGGGGAAAAGTTCCCGCGCTACCTCATTACCTTGAGTACGCTCGGGGCGGGTTCGGTCCTGGGAGCCCTGGTTTTCTGGAAGCTCCTGGGCCTCCTGGGCTGGGCGGCCGGGCGCTGGCGCGCGGCTCTTACCCTGGGCTGGGCGTTGGGCAGCCCGGCTTGGCCTTTCGCCACTGTTTTTTACAGCCATCAGGCGGCGGCGCTCGCGCTTCTGGGAGCGTTCTATCTGGCCGTGCGGAACAGAACGGGCAAGAATCCGGGAGGATTTCCGCTTTCGGCCCTGGCCGGGGCCGCCGCCGGGTCCGCCGTTCTTCTGGAATACCCGGCCGCCCTCCCGGCGTTGATCCTAACCATCTACGCCTGGCTCCCGCCCGCCCGCGCCCGCCACCGCCTCTTCTGGGCGGCCGGGGCGGCCATCCCGCTCGGCGCGCTCCTGCTCTACCACTACCTTTGCTTCGGATCGCCGCTGGAGACCGGTTATTCCCATCACTACACCTACGACCACTCCGGCGGGCTCCTGGGAATCGGTCTCCCGGACTGGCGAGCCCTTTACGGGATCACCTTCAGCGCCTACCGGGGAATCTTCTTCTCTTCCCCCTATCTGCTCATGGCCATTCCCGGGGCCTGGTTTCTGCTTGGGGGAAAAAGGAGGCTCGAGGCCGGAGTCTGCCTGGCGGTCCTGCTGGCTCACATCGCATTTAATGCCGGTTTCGCCTACTGGGACGGGGTAGGGAGCTACACCGCCCGGCATCTGGTTTGCGTCATCCCCTTCGCCGCCTTGCTCGCGGCCGGAGTGAAGCGGCCCTGGCGCGACGGCGCGGTCCTGCTCATCCTGCTCTCCATCGTTATCATGTTCGTCGTGGTCGCGACCGAGCCGCGGGCGGAATGGCGGGTGAAATCCCCGCTTTTCTATTTCAACTTTTACCTCTTTTCCCGGAGGCTGATCAGCGACAACCTCTTCAGCCTGCTGGGCTGGGGAGGGCAGGCCGGCCTCTGGGCCCTGGGGATCATCCTGGCGGGGGGTCTGTTCCTGCTCGGAAGGATCAACCGGGGTTTTTTCCCCGACCGGCTTTCCTATCCCTCCCGGCGCAACGGGGCGGTCCTGCTGGCCGCCGTGGTAGCCTGGATCGTGCTGACCGGGTGGCAGGACCCTCCCCGCCGGGAATTCGACCGGATCGAAAGTTTGTTCCGTTACGGGCGGAGCCGCGACGCGGTGGACTGGGAAGAAGTCGAAACCCGGTATTTCTCCCTGGCCCTGGCCGACCCTTCCTATCCGGAACCGCTCGGGCGCCTGGCCGAGATCGCCCTGGCCTCCGGCCGGTACCGCCAGGCCGCGGCCTGGTATGAACGCCTGCTTTCTCTCACTCCCGGGGACCGGGAATCCCTCCTGACCCTGGCCGCTCTTTACGGACGGCTGGGCCAGGCGCCCCAGGGGCGAGAATTGCTGGAGAGATTGATCGCCCTCGACCCGGGCTATGCTCCCGCTTACGGGCAGATGGTTATCCTGGAAGTGAACTCGGGAAGACCGGCCCAGGCCCGGGCCTGGCTGGAGAAAACCCAGGGGCTGGAATCCCGGAGCCCCTTCACGGAGGACCAGCTCGAGGAACTCGAACGCGCCTTGAAACCGCCTGCCGCGAATTTTACGAATTGAACCGCGAATCTCGCGAATTCAACTTCTTTGTTTCACATGTAGACATGTAGGGCATGTAGAAAATCTGCTTATCTCACGCAAAGACGCAAAATTTGGGTTTGTTTTTCTGGCTCCATGCCCTATGCCCTATGCTCTATGCTAAAACGTCCACAGATTACACAGATTTTTTTCTTCATGCTCTTCATGGCCTTCATGGTAAAAAAAGGCAGGCTGAAGGCTGGGCGTGAGAGAAGCCGAAGTTCTACATGCCTACATGTGAATAGAGGCAAGCCGTTCCGGCGGGAACGACGTTAGGACGGCCGGGCCGCCGTCAGACGAAGAGCACCGCGCCGAGGAAGGCCAGGCCCGCCGCCACCAGCGGGGTGATAAGCCAACCCGCGAAGATCCGGATCAGGGTCTTGGTGTTGACGGTTTTGGCCCCGTGGTAAAGCCCCACCCCGATCACCGCTCCCACCACCGCCTGGGAAGAGGAAACCGGGACTTTGAACTGGGTGAAAAGGTGCAGGGCCAGGGAATGGGTCAGGACCACGGTCAGGGCGGAAAAGGGGGAAAGGGGGGTGATCTTCTTGCCGATCGTCTCCATCACCTTTTTCGAGTAGGTCAGCGCCCCCACCGCGATGCTGATCCCGCCGATCGTGGCCGCCCAGCGGGCCGCCGCCGAAGTCCCCACCTCGCCGAACATGCCCGCGTGATAGTAGGGCGCGGTGGTGACCACCACGTTGTTGGCGCCCAGGGCGTAGGCCCCGTAGCAACCGAAGAGGATAAGCCCGGCCTGGATGAAGCGGTCGCGGAAGATCCCGTTGCGGATCAGGTTGTTGAGCGCCCAGCCCAGGACCTTGAGCAGGATCATGCAGAGAATCACCGAGACGATCGGGTTGATCACCCAGCAGACGAGCATGGTCAGGAATTTGTCCCATTGGACCGAGCCGGCGCCGGCGACGGCGACGGCGATGCCCATGAAGGCCCCCACCGCGGCCTGGGAGGTGGAAGTGGGGATGGAAAGGTAGGTGATGAACAGGACCGTGATGGCGGCGGCCATGGTCCCCAGGAAGGCCAGGGTGTTGCCCGCCTCGCCGGTCTGCCCGGCATCGACCTTTTCCCCGGCCTCCGGGGCGGCATGAAACTTCATGTGGTCGAAAAGCTTGGGTCCCTCGATCACCGAGCCCAGGATCACGAAGATCGCGATCAGGATCACCGCGGTGCGGAAGCGGATCGAGTTGGTCGCCACCGCCGTCCCGAAGATGTTGGCGGAGTCGTTGGCCCCGATTCCCCAGCCCAGGAAAAGGCCGCCGAAGATCTTGCCGAATCCGAGCAGCTTGAGGATCATGGCGGGCCGTTACGGTTGCCGGAAAATCGTTTCTCCCGTCTTTCTCAGAGCGGGCGCTTGACGATCATTATCCCCAGTCTTTCCGAGGCGTCCTCGGCCAGGTCCGAGATGCCTCCCATGTCGTTGATCAGCTCCCGCAGGTGGAGTTTGTGGGCGAGGTCGAGGCCGGACTTGAACACCTTCTTGACGGCTTCCCATTGCAGCCGGTCCACTTCCTTTTCGTAGGTCTTGACTTCCAAGACCATTTCCTTGAGGCGTTCGATGTCCGTGTTGACTTCTTTCAAGGCCTTGCCGAAGGAATCGGTTGCCGATTTCCCCCGCTCCAGGATGGCGATCAGGTCTTCCTGGAGGAAATCCGGAATGGCCGGCCGGGTGGTGACGATCAAGTTGGCGTTTTTCTCGGCCTGGTTGGCGATCCGGTCGATGAATTCGGCCAGGATGATGTAGTCCCCCCGATTGATGGGGAGAAAGGCCCCCTCATAGAGCAGCCCCTCGATCTGCTGCTTGACGATGTCGGCCTCGTTCTCGCTCTGGTGCACCCGCAGGGCGCTCTGCTTGAATTCCTTGTCGCACTTCAGGTACTGGCGGAGCAGGTTGCTGAGGTGGCCCAGGGCGTCGCTCACCTTTGTGACATGGACGAGGAAGAGTTCTTCCACCTTTTTTTCCTTGCGGCTGAAAAGCATGTCCGTCCTCCCGAAAAATGGTTTTTGGGTCCCCGGCCCGCGAACCGGGCGGCAATTTCGAATCCGGGATTTTCTTCTTTATTGGGGAAATATATTCCCCTCCCCGGGGCCGGGCAAGGGGAAAAGACGCCGGACTATTTTATTGACCCTGCGATCGGGATCGGATACAAGTTCCTTCCAGGCCGCTGCCGGACGGCATTCCGGAAAAAGGTAGGGCGGATCGCGCCTGTAGCTCAGTTGGACAGAGCAACGGATTTCTAATCCGTCGGCCGCAGGTTCGAGTCCTGCCAGGCGCGCCTGCGGGGTCCGGTTCCGCGGAACCGGTTTCCCGTTCTTGGTGGGCGTAGCTCAGTTGGTTAGAGCACCAGGTTGTGGCCCTGGGGGCCGGGGGTTCAAATCCCCTCGCTCACCCGAAAAGGGCGGTCTCCCGTGCCAGGGGGGCCGCCCTTTGCTTCCGGATTTCTCAATCCCCTCCTCCTGATCTTGACTCCAGGCTGAATCCGATTACGATTATGATTAGGAGTTTCGATGACGACGACGATAACAACTGTGAATGAATCCGTGGACGACAGTTGTGAGCTAGCCCGCGCAAAACCTAAAGAAAACCTGATTATGGCGAGGCTGAAGACCGACCATGAACAATGACAGCATCCCGGCCCGGCATTTCCCCGGCGCCGTCACGGCCGCGGCCGTGGTTATCATCATCGCGGGGATGATGCAGGCGGCTTCAATTGTCACGCTGATTCTTATGGCCCTCTTCGTCAGCGTCATCTGCGCCCAGCCGGTGAACTGGCTGGCCCGGAAAAGAATCCCGCACGGACTCGCGGTAGCCGTCGTTTTGCTGATAATACTGGCCATTTTCTTCGGCCTGGGGCGGGTGATCGGGATCTCGGTGGCCGAGTTCACGCAGGACGCGCCGGAGTACGCCCAGAGCCTGAACCGGATGGAGGCCGCGGTCATCCGTTTTTTAAGCGAGAGGGGGTTCGATGTTTCGGGCGATCAGATGACAAGGCTTTTCGACCCGGGCAAGGTGATGATATTTACCGCCGCCCTTCTCGGGGAACTGGGCGGCTTGCTCTCCGACATGGCGCTGATTTTTTTCATCGTCATCTTCATCCTGCTCGAGCTGGGGAGTTTCAAGGTCAAAGCCGGCGTGATCGCCCGCAAACCGGTGGAGACGCTGGAATACCTGGGCGGTATCGTCAGGGCCATCCGGCATTACATGAGCATCAAGACCTTGATCGGCCTGCTGACGGGCGGCACGGTCTGGCTCTGGCTGGCGATCATCGGGGTCGACTACGCGGTATTGTGGGCGCTGCTTGCCTTTCTCCTCAGTTACATCCCCAAGATCGGCGCGATTATCGCGGGCGTCCCGACGGTGCTGTTCTCCCTGGTCCAGTTGGGGCCCGGCGGGGCTCTCTGGACGGCGGTGGGATACGCGGTGCTCAACACGGTGATCGGTAACGTCATCGAGCCGAAGATCATGGGCAAGGGGATGGGGCTCTCCCCCCTGGTAGTCTTCCTGGCCCTGATTGTCTGGGGTTTTGTCCTGGGGCCGGTGGGGATGTTCCTCTCGGTCCCCCTGACCATGGCCCTGAAGATCATCCTCCAGCAGGACTCCCGGACCCGGTGGCTGGCCGTCCTCCTGGGCACCCAGGAAGACGCCCAACTGCTCCTCAACGAACGGGAGAAAAATCCATAAGCGGATTAATTTGTTCGGTTCTCTTCCACTTTGTGTGGGTAGCACTTGGGAAGTTGAAGCGCCGTTTCACCACAGAGTGCACAGAGGCGCCAGAGAGCACAGAGAAATTACATATGCCAACTAACCTACATTGTTTTCTCCTCGGATAAGGCGTAAATTCATTTTGTTGGATACGGCGCCTCAGGGAGGTTGGGGGATGGGCGATTCAGCCACAGGGACAAGCCCGTTTTACGACCGGGTCTCGGGATTATTGGCGTTTAGGCGGCTTCTTGACTGAGGCCGCTTTTTTACCGTCGGGAGATGCCCGGCGGCCTGGAAACGGGGAGGTGACGGCAGATGAAAATGTCCTGTTGGCTGTCGATCGTGACGATGTTCGCCCTGGCCTCGGTTTTCACCCCATCTTCAACCGGGCAGACCGCCTGGCTGTGCCAAACCGGAATCGAAAATGTTGAGGTTGTTTGCCCCCACGGGGGCGGTCTCTATGACCTGATTTTCCAGTTGCGGGACGTGAACGATGAAGTAGGAAGCTGGGGGCACGTATTCGACTCCGCCAACCGGTTCTATCCCAAGGAAACCGGCTTCGGCGCGGTGATGCTAAGGGCCTTTGCCCACGCAGGGCATTCCACCCAGACCGGGGAAAACCTCTTGGTCACCTTCGACGGAGGAATCCAGAAGCGGGTTTATATGCCGGCCTTGACCGGGTTCGCCCAGTTCTATGTCGCCGAAGACGGCTCGACTTATTACGACGCCGAACTGACCCTGCTGGCCCAGGCCGCCCTGGCGCCTTCACCCACCCCGACCCCGAGTGTCATCGGGTACCAAACCCCAAGTCCTACGCCTTCCGCCACCCCGACCCCCGTGGGCTATTTCACGCCCACCCCTGTTCCGGAATGTTATTGTGCGCCGCAAGTGATCCCCTGGAGCATTACGCTGAAAGATTCCTCCCCTGCCGCCGTCGTGACCTATGAATTCCTATGGAGCGGGGGATACAGGCCCGAGAATGTCTATAACTGGTGGACCAGCTCCACCGATTGGCTGGATGTTTCCCCTTCCCAGGGGTTCGGCTACGACGGGCAGAATTTCCAGGTCACCGTTTCCCTGAAAGACGTTTCCGGCCTCGGGCCCGGCAATTCGCTCTTCATCGTCGACTTCTTTGACGATTGGATGGCCGCGGGATATCTTTATGCGAACTATGCCCGGGCCACCCCCATCCCGACTCCCTCGGCCGCGCTGACCCCCTCGGCCACGCGAACGCCGGAATTTTCCGGCACTCCCAGCCCTTATGTCCTGCCGGTCCTGTGCTCCGGCGACTATAACGGGGATGGCAGCTCCGATATCGCCGTCTTTCGGGCCCGCGAGGGCAAGTGGCTGGTAAAAGATCTGGGGGTCTCCTGGTACGGAAAGATCAGAGACCTCCCGGTCCCGGGGGACTACGACGGCGACGGGGTGACCGACATCGGGATCTTTCGTAGCGATAACGGGCTCTGGGCGGTGAAGGGCCTGACTCGGTTCTACCTGGACTGGCGCAGCGTCCCGGTCCCCGCGGACTACAACGGAGACGGAACCGCGGACGCGGCCGGATTCCACCTCACCAGCGGCCTCTGGACGGTGCGGGGGATCACCCAAGTCTGGTTCGGGCAGGATCTCGACATCCCGGTCCCGGCCGACTACGACGGGGACGGCGCCGATGAGATCGCCGTCTGGCGGCCCGGGACTGGGGCTTGGCTGGTCAGGGGCTTGACCCGGTGGTTCCACGGCCTGCCTTCCGACATCCCGGTGCCCGGTCGCTACGTTTGGGAGGGGACACCCACGGTTCGGGATCGTCCGGCGGTTTTCCGCCAGGGAAAATGGCTGGTCCTGGGCGGAGCCTCGTTTTATCACGGCGCTGGTGGCGACGTCCCTCTGCCCGGGACTTACTCGGGCGGGGTTCTCGACCAGGCCGCGGTATTCCGGCCGGTTCGTGGCTTCTGGTCCGTCCAGGGCGTCACCCGGACGTACTTTGGACGGTATCGGGACTACCCGGTAACCCGTTAGGGCATTCCCTGGTCTCAGGAAGCGGGAGTAAAATTTTTTTACCAGTTCCTTTACCCTGGGAGATGGGCTGATGAAAGCGCTGAAATGGATGACGGTTTGGGTGGTTCTGTTCTTCTGTGGCCTAAGTCTCAGTATAGGGGCCGATTTCAACGGGGATGGGACGGGGGATATCGCAATCTTCCGGCCGGCTTCGGGCCGCTGGTCCGTCCGGGGAGTGACCCGGGTTTACGGCGGGAGGACGGGGGATGTTCCGGTTCCGGGGGATTATAGCGGCAGCGGGACCGACCAACCCGCGATCTTCCGCCCGAGCAACGGGCTATGGATAGCCCGGGGCGTTACCCGGACCTATTTTGGCGCCGGGGACCAGGCCCAGCCCGGGGATTACAACGGCGACGGGACCTGTGATGTCGGGATTTTCCGGGCGAGTTCCGGCCTCTGGGCGGCCAGAGGGGTCACCCGCGTGTACTTCGGCAACGCCACCGACACGGCCATTTCTCCCGGGAAAGCCGGAAGTCCCGGGGGAGGAGGAGGCTTGCTCAAGACGGGCCAGACCGCCAGCTACCGGAGCGGGGACGACGGGACCTACCAGAAGGGGATTGCCTTCAGCTACCAGACCGCCGACCCGGCCGGCAACGGTGAGATCGTCACCACCGACAACGTTACTGGCCTGATCTGGGCCTCGGACGGGAATGGGGCCGGATGTTACAACGGAGGCACCAGGACCTGGGAAGAGGCGATTGACTGGGCGGAAGGTCTGACCTTCGCCGGCTATTCCGACTGGCGATTGCCGAATATAAGAGAGTTACACTCGCTGGTCGATTTTGGAACTTATTTTCCTGCGATCAACACCACCTACTTCCCGAATACCCGGGCGGGCTACTACTGGTCCGGCAGTACCGTCGCGGGCAGTACGGGCTACGCCTGGGTCGAGGGTTTCCGCAGTGGCTACATAGTCAACGGCGGTAAGACCGACGGCTACTACGTTCGCACAGTCCGTGGCGGCAAGTAGCCGTAGGCTTGACATTTGGCGTGAGGCGGCGGCGCCGGGGGAACTACTAAGTTATGCATGAAAAAGATAAAAGCATATGGTTCAGAACAACAAGATCTTCTACCGTCATCAAAGCCTTTTTAAAAAATTTTCCAGATTGCATCGTCAGGCTTAATGACAGGACTGTGACTCCCTCTCCTGATGATTGGTGTACAAATAGAAACCTATCGACTTACACAGACTTTTCACTTTCCCATAATGGTGAAGAGATTATTTCATTCCACGATGATTCAAGGGAATTTTTCGCCTCAATCGATCAATTGCCATTTATTACTCAACTCGCATCCGAAAAGATGCTTCGGTATAAAATCCTGAAGAGACGCAAACCAGGTTTTTGGCTTAGGCTTTTTGGTGCTAAAGCATAACCACCCGCTCCAGCAGACCGAAAACCGCGATGCGGTTTTCGGCAGCTGAGCTTGGCGTTATCTGATGGAATCCTTCCTCAGATTAATTATCCTCATTTTTCCAGTATTACTTCTTTTGGGATGTCCCTTTTCTGTAACTCGTATGCCGGCTCCCCGATCTGAACCCCTTGAAATCCCTATTGAAATTTTGACAAGTGAGGATTTTCATCACTCGCCTTCGGGAATGATATTCCCCAAAAATGTCCAAGGATTTATTAGAGTCGAGATTACCCAATATGATAAAGAGGGATACGATGTTTCTGTCGGATATAATGCCTATGGCTTGATGTATAATTTAGTCGCTACCATATATGTATATCCAGGTCCTGATATGACCTATCTTGGTGCTGCGCCAGAAACTGTTCGTTCTCTCGAAAATGGCTATCTCTCGAATGCAATAGAACAAATAAAGGGGGTTATTGAAGAACAACATCCCCATTGGAAGCTCGAATATGAAGGAGACTCAATCCTCGTTCCATTTTACCCCGCTAAAATGGTATCTTACGAATATCAGCATGATACATTAGTCGGCTCTCTCAAGGTCATCTCCACCGCACATATATTCCTGGTTGATCATAGATGGTTCGTCAAATTCAGATTCACTTATCCAGAAGCCAGTGCCAAGCAATATACGCCAAAGGCATTTAACCTTGTTAGATCTCTTATATGGCCAGGAGAAAAATCAGATAACTAATCGCTCCACCCGACTTTTGCCCGCCGTGCGGCGGGTAAAAGCGGGCGAGCTTGGCGTTCGGACAGAAAAGATTATCCGGGCGGAGATGACTTGGCCAATAGTGACAGAGTTGTGTCGATGAGGTCACGGCTTGACAACCTGCAACGGAAGGAGCGAGGCATACCATGAACAGAATCAGGAACCTGCGGGTAAATGGATGGATGGTCGTGTGTTTTGCGCTGGCAGTTTTCTCAGCTGGCGCAAACGGCGTTAAAGCGGCGGAGGGATACAAGGAGATCGGCGGTGGGGTGAAATATCAGGCGGCCGGCGAATACAGCTTGGCGCGACTGAACAAGATTCTGACCAGCGAGTTGGCGGAATTCAGCGATTTCAATATCTCGTTTCCCGAGGCGAAGCATGCGGTGAGGCTTTACCGGGTGGTCTACACGACGGTGGTCCCCGAACTGAACAACCATCCGGTCACGGTTTCCGGGCTCATCGCTGTGCCGCAGAACGTTGCCGGAACCCTGCCGGTGGTGTCCTACCAGCACGGGACGGTTTTCTCGCGCACCGAGGTTCCCTCCTTCCCCGATGAATCCGCCGAAACCAGGCTGATGATCGCCAATTTTGCCGCGCAGGGATACGTGGTCATCGCTGCCGATTACGTGGGCAAGGGCGTCTCGGCCGAAAACGATGCCTTTGTCATCAAGGACGCCACGGCGCAGACCTGCCTCGATATGATCCTAGCCTGCCGTGCGGTTTTCTCCGACCTCAAAATCCCGACCGGAGAACTCTTCCTGAGCGGCTGGTCGCAGGGCGCCTATAACACGATGGTGTTTCTGCGGAAACTAGAAACCCTTGGCATGCCCGTCAAGGCGTCCGCGATGGCGGCCACCCCCAACGATGTCTACCTCCTTGTGAATCGGCTGATGAATGTCTCTTCAGAACTGGATGTGCAATGGGTGGTCGGAGTGATCTGCCTGCTGGTTAATTCCTACGAGCATTACTACGGCCTGCCGGGTCTCTCGCAGGCCGCGATCAAGCCGCAATACTGGCAGGCCGCCCGGGATCTCTATGTGAATAAGATCACCTGGACGCAGGCCGCGAAACTCCTGCCGCTCAAGACACGGGATTTGCTGCAGGCGGAGTTTGTCGCTGGCGGCTCTGTTGTGGGCAACCAATTCTTCCGGCAGTTACAGGCGAATGAAGCCTATTGCTGGCGGGCCAAAACTCCCGCCCGGCTGTACTACGGGCAGATTGACGAGGTCATCGCCCCCTATATTGCCACCTTGCCGATGAAGTATCAGGAGACCATGGACGGCGCCTCCATGAACGCTGTCTTCGCCGGCGAAGGGGCCAACCACCGCGGAGCGTTCCTCTATGGAATCTCGGACCAGAAGAAATGGTTCGATGAACTGAGAAAGGAGTAGGACGTAAGTTGAAAAAAAATCCCCGGGTCGAAAAGACCCGGGGATAGCCCCTAGGGGAATCGAACCCCTGTCTCCAGACTGAGAATCTGGCATCCTAGGCCACTAGACGAAGGGGCCCCGCATACCTCCGGAAGGACTTGAACCTTCAACAAACGGATTAAGAGTCCGCTGCTCTACCAATTGAGCTACGGAGGCGCTCACAGTCAATTTATGAAGCCGGGGGCAGTTTGTCAACCCCCGCGGGCTCGACCGGGGCAATATACCGGTTTCCCTCCCGGAAGCAAGAATTTTGTTCCCCTCGGGGTCGTCTGCGCCGTTGTCAGGGTGCCGCCGCTGAAGCGTCCGTCGGCGCGGGCGGCTCCTCCGGAGTTCAAGCATCGCCCACGGCCTTGAAAAAGGTGTAACAGAAGACGCCGTCCGGCCCGGCCGTTCGGTATAGGTCCTCGACCCCCTGGTCGAACGTAGCGGGATCTATGACTCCCCCCGCAATCACCGATTGGCGCACGCCTTCGATCATCGCCGTGAATGTCCTTTTCGTGAATCCCTCCACCATTTCCGGCCTGCTGGAATCGGCATACACCATCCGGGGGGATACCCGGACTTTGCTGTAGCCCGCGGCCACCAGCAGGGGATACAGCGACCTTCCTAACAGCGCGTTCCCGCCCGCGCGGGACTGCAATTCGACCTGGCTGAGGATCGCGGCATGCGCGGCATCGCTCTCGGGGTAAAAGCAGGCGGAACCATGGTCGCCCTCGATTACCGTGATGGTCCCGCCCGGCCGCAGATGTGTTTTCAGCTTCTTCAAGGCAGCCAGCGGCGCTTTCAAGTGCTCCAGGACAAAGCAGACGAAGACGTGATCAAACGATTGCGGAGCA
Organism: uncultured bacterium; assembly: GCA_964538495.1. Taxonomy (GTDB): domain Bacteria; phylum Auribacterota; class Erginobacteria; order Erginobacterales; family DAOSXE01; genus CAZIEA01. The sequence goes on from CAZIEA010000019.1 coordinate 18,289, forward strand.
AAGGGCAAATGCAAGATGTCCCCCTGCCGGAACCGAACATTAGCCAGCCCTGCCTCCCGGGCCTTTCGCTGAGCCTGGGCGACCGAATCCTCCGAGATGTCGACGGCCACGATCGAGGCCCCAGGGCTGTTCTCCGCCAGCGTCACCGTTTGCGCGCCGACTCCACAACCAACTTCCAGGACGCGGCTTCCCGCCGGGTATCCCGTATCGGAATGCAGCAGCTCGGCCAAGGTCGCGGCCTGGTCCTGCAAGCGGATGTTTTCCCGCGGATCGTACCCGTGAACGTAAGTTTTGGCTGTGTTTTCGATCACGGCGATTTCCTGTGCTTCGTCAGCCTTTCGACACCGGTCCGGATAGCAGGGCTGAAGCAAAAGCGCTACGACTGTCAAGGCGCACGGATTACGGATCACGGATTACGGGATCACGATTCGCGGCTCACTGCTTACTGCTCACTGTTCACGGCCCCCGCCGAGGGTTTGAGCAGGGGGACGCAGGCGCCGAACTCGGCAACCTGGGCGGGGATGTTCAACTCACTCTCCAATAGCCCCCGCAGGTGCCGGGAGGATTCCGGCTGGCCGTGGACCAGGAAGACCTGTTTGGGAAGAACGCCTTTCCGGAGCCAGGCGAGGATCTGCTTGTAGTCGGGGTGGTCGGAGAAGCTGCCCAGGTAGTAGGCCTTGGCCCGGACGGGCACTCGGGCGCCGCCGATCCGGACGCTTTCGGCTCCGGCGAGGATCTCCCGGCCCAAGCCCCCTTCCGGCTGATAGCCCACGAAGATCACGGCCGAGCGGGGATCGGGAAGATAGCGGGACAGGTGGTCCAGAATCCTTCCGGTGGTGGTCGCGCCGCTGGGACCGATGATCACGGCCGCTCCCAGGAGAGGGTCCCGGGGGCGCTGTTCCCGGAGGCCCTTGAAATCGAGAGGCAAGTCCCCGGCCGCCAGGGCGGCGGCGGTTTCCTCATCGTAAAGTTCCCCGTGGCGCCGGTATAAACCGGAAATCCAATTGGCGTTGACGCTGTCCACGTAAACCGAGCTGCCGGGCGGGAAAAGGCCGTCCTCGACCAAGCCGTTGATGGCATGGAGAACCTTCTGGGTTCGGCCGAGGACATAAGAGGGGATCACGACCTTTCCCCCGGCCTTCAGGGTGTCGTTGAGAATCTGATGGAAGAGATCCATGTCCCGGGCGTAATCGGAGTGGACTCGGTCGCCGTAAGTGGATTCCAGCACGAGAAAATCGGTCTCCGGGAGATCCTGGGCGCGCCGGAGCAGGGAAGCGATGGGGTTGCCCAGATCCCCGGTGTAGACCAGGGAGTATTTTTCTCCGGCGGTTTCCCAGCGGACCTCGAGCATCGCCGAACCCAGGATGTGCCCGGCCTCGAGGAAACGGGCCTCCAGTCCTTGGGTGGCCGGGAACCATTCTCCCAGGCGCCGGGAGCGCAACAGGAGCGCGGCCGGGCGGATATCGGCTTGCCCGTAAAGGGGGTCGCCGTCCCGGCTGAAAATCCAGGCATAGACTTCGAGCATGTACCGAGCCAGTTCCACGGTCGCCTCCGTGGCGTAGACGGGGCCGGAAAAGCCGTTCTTGACCAGCCAGGGGAGGCGACCCAGGTGGTCCGAATGCGCGTGGGTGATAAAGATCGCGTCGATCCCGGCGGGATCGAAGAGCAGTTCGCGGTTGCGTTTCTCTACGTCGATAGCGACCTCGTCCTCGCCCTGGAAGAGCCCGCAGTCCAGCAGAAACCTGCCCGCGCCGGTGTCGAGGAGGTGGCAGCTCCCGAAGATGGTTCCCGCCGCCCCGTAAAAGCTCAGGGAAGGGGGAGGGCAGGCCTCCCCGGCCCGGCCCGGCAAAGGCGAAAGCCATAAAAGCAAAATTGACGCGAGCAGGAAGCGCATTAAAATAGCTTAACACGTTTCCGGGGGGAACCCGTAAGCCCTCTTTAGGCCGCAACAATCGAGTGCCTTGGCCTCGCCGATCCCGTATAATTTCCCGCCATGCGCGCGTTTTTTTATCTGCTGCCGGCCCTGTTGCTGGCCGGCCCGGGCCCGCTCGGGTCCAGGGTCCTGGGCCAGGCCGATCCCCGCGCCGGGGTCCGGGAGCGGGGCTACACCGTGGACACGGTGATCCGCCGCCTGGAGGAAAACCGGGAAAAGATCCGGGGCCTGCAAGCGCAGGTAACCCGGGAGTTCCTGCCGCTGGCGGAAACCGGGGACCGGGAAGAGATCAAGGTTTATTACCGGGCCCCCGACCGGCTCCGGACCGAGATCGCCGGGGCCAAGCCCCGGACGGTGGTCATCAACTCCGATTTGATGTGGATTTACCATCCCCGGATGGAGATGGTCGAGCAGTTCCGCCTGCCCGACGAAAACCGCCGGCGCCAGGCCATGTACGAAATGAGCTGGGGCCTGACATCCCCGATCATGGTCCTGGTCCGGGGCATGAACCGTTCCCTGGAGGAGCTGCCTTCCGGGCTCCTGCTCGTCCACCTCACCCCCGACAATCCCGAGATCAGCCTGGAGAGAATAACGGCGCTGGTGGATCCGGAATCCTGGCTGATCCGCTCCCTGGATATTTTTCAACCCGGAGCGGCCGCGGTCCGGATCGGAGTGGTTTCCTGGAACCCCGAGACAGACCTCGGAGAGGAACTTTTCCGGCTCGAACTCCCGGCAGGCTGGGATTTCTTCGAGGAGATCGGCCCCGACCGGGCGCCCCAGGTTCAGCTATGAGCTTTTTCGAATACGCCGGCGCCGCCATTCTCCTGGCCGTGGACGGAGCCGGGAAGACGATGCTTTTGCTCGGGCGCGCCCTGGGCTGGTC
>CAZIEA010000020.1:0-5217 GCA_964538495.1 uncultured bacterium
GGCGTAGCTCAAGCCGTTGACCACGGCCCCGATGGCCTGGCCCCGGGCCAGGACCGGGTTGATCGGGGTTCCGCACTCCAGGGCCTGGACATACTTGAGAACCCGGATCTTCCCCGTCAGGGTGTCGAGCTCGATCTCCGCGAAATGGGCCGCGGTGGGCGGAGGGGATTCCTCGGAGATGCAGGACTCGCAAGCGGCTACCTGAAACTGGTTTTTCTCGTAAAGAGTGTAGGTCCCGACCTCCTGGAGCCCGACCGAGCGGCCCCCGGGAGCGTGGACGCGGCCTTCCCGGAGACTAAGACCTTCCGGGGCGACGCCGAGCATCTCGGCGGCGGCACGGATGATGATCTCGCGGACCTTCTCGGCGGTTTTCTTCACCGCCCGGCCGGAGAGATAGGTGGTGGAAGAAGCATAGGCGCCGACGTCGAAGGGCGTGAGGTCGGTATCGGAGGAATAAACGATGATGTCGGAAGTCTTGACCGAGAGGGTTTCGGCCGCGATCTGGGCCAAAACCGTATCCGAGCCCTGGCCGATGTCGGTCGCCCCCATTTGCAGATTAAAAGACCCGTCATCGTTCATCTTGATGAAGGCCGAGGCCATGTCGATATAGGGAATCGAGGAACCCTGGATCATGGGGGACATCCCGACCCCGCGGCGGTAACGGCCCCGGCCGGGCTTCCGGCGGCGTTTCTCCTTCCAGCCGAAAGCCTCGGCGCCGACCCGGAGACATTCGGCCAGCTCGAAAGATCCGATCCGGGGCGCGCCCGTGGTCGCCCCCTCCCCGAGCTTGCTTAGGATCGGGACCTCGGAACCGGGGTGGATGATGTTCTTGAGCAGAAGGTCCACCGGGTCCAGGGAGAGCTTTTCCGCCAGCTCGTCCACGGCGCAAGCGGTGGGGAGAATGCCCTGCGTCCCCCCGTAGCCGCGGTAAGCCCCGGCGTTGGGCAGGTTGGTATAAACCACGTCGGCGGTAAAGCGCATGTTCGGGCAGGCAAACATCACCAGCGTCCGCATCCCCACGTTGCAGGCCACGGTCAGTCCGTGGTTGCCGTAAGCGCCGGTGTTGGAAAGGGCGTGCAGATCGATGGCGGAGATGGTCCCATCCCGGTCCGCCCCCATCCGGATGGTGGTAATCATCCCGTGCCGGGTCCGGCTGGAAGTGAAAACCTCCTCCCGGGTGAGCCGAATCTTGACGGGACGGCCGGTCTTGAGGGCGGCCGCGGCCGCGTAAGGCTCCAGCACGATGTCCTGCTTGCCCCCGAACCCGCCCCCGAGCCGGGGCTTGATCACCCGGATCCGCTTGACCGGGATCTCCAGCGCCCGGGACACGATCCGGCGCACGTGAAAAGGGACCTGGGTGGTGGAAACGATGACCAGGCGCCCGTCCGGGTCGAGATAGGCCAATGAACAATGGGGCTCGATAGCCGAATGGGCCGAGATATGGTTCTCGTACTCCCCCGAGACCTTGACCGGGGAGTTCCGGTAGGCCTTCTCGACGTCGCCGATGGCGGCGTCCACCCGGGCCGCCAGGTTGCGTTCCGGCTCGTAGGGGACCGGAATCGGGATCGAGCAGTCCTTTTCGTCGTGCACCACCGGGGCGCCTTTCTCCAGGGCCTGACGGGGATCGAGCAGGGGTTCGAGTTCCTCGTAATCCACCTCGATCAGCTCCAGCGCTGCCTCGGCCACGGCTTCGCTCTCCGCCACCACCAGGACCACCTCGTCTCCGACAAAGCGCACCCGGTTGTCCAGAATAACCTTGTCATAGGGGGAGGGTTCGGGGTAGCCCTGCCCGGCGGTAGTCACCGGAATCCGGGGCACGTCGCGGTAAGTCAGAACCGCCGCGACCCCTTTCAGGGCCCGGGCCCGGGCGCAGCGGATGGACTTGATCCGGGCGTTGGCGTACGGGCTGCGGAGGATTTTCCCGTGCAGCATGCCGGGCGCCTCGAAGTCGTCGGTATAGAGGGCGCGGCCGGTGGCCAGCCCCAGGGCGTCCACTTTCCTGACCCCCTTGTTCACCTCGTGAAAAACTGGCTTGTTCATTCTCTCCGTCCCCGGTTGAATCTTGGTCGTTTGGGCTTGATCTCAGCGGACGCTATTTCTTCTTGGCCGCGCGCAGTTTCTTGGCCGCGGCTTTGACCGCGGAAAAAATCTGCTCGTACCCGGTGCAGCGGCAGAGGTTCCCGTCCAGGGCGGAGCGGATCTGATCGTCGCCGGGATTGGGATTCTTCCGCAGGAGGGAAGCGGCCGACATGATCATCCCGGGGGTGCAGAAACCGCACTGGATCGCCCCGGTTTCCATGAACGCCTCCTGGAGGGGATGGAGCCGGCGCCCGTCGTCTCCCAGCCCCTCCAGGGTCTCGACCCGCCGGCCTTCGGCGGCGGCGGCCAGGACCAGGCAGGAATTGACCGGGCGGCCGTCCAGGATCACGGTGCAGGCCCCACAGGCCCCCTGGCCGCAGCCGAACTTGACGCTCTTGATGCCGTGGCGGCGCAGGAATTCCAACAGGGTCTCGGACGGGGAGGCGGGGAGCGTTTTTGTCTCTCCGTTAATCGTCAGGGTGACTTGCATCATCGTCCCCCCTTCTTGAGTAAAAGTTGCTCCAGAACGTCCTGGGCCAGGACCCGGATGAGGCGGCGCTTGTAGGCGTCGGTGCAACGGATGTCCTTGACCACCTTGACCCGGGAGGCCAAAGAGGCCGCGGACGCGATCAAGGCCGGAGTCGGCTTTTTCCCGGCCAAGGTTTTTTCCGCCGACGCGATCCGCTGGGGCAACGCCGTGGCCCCGCCCACGACCAGGGAAAGGGAACGGCAGGTCCCTCCCTTCATCAGGGCAAGGCCGGCCACCTTGACGAAAGCGAAGTCGTTCTCGGTCAGGGTAAAATCGAGATAGGCGGCGCGCGCGCCCGGGGGCAGGCCGGGGAAATCCACCTCCAGGACGATCTCCCCCGCCTGCAGAATCCGGCGGGGAGCAAAAGCGAAAAACTCGTCCGCCCCGATCCGGCGCGAGACCGTCCCCCCGGTCACGATCGTCCCCCCCAAGGCCAGAAATACCGTGGGAAGGTCGCACCAGATAAAAGGCTGCATGATGTTGCCGCCCACCGTGATCAGGTTGCGGTTGAGGGTGGAACCGATCCGGGAAGCCGCTTGGGCGACCATCCCGCCGGCATAAGCGCGGACCAGGCGGCTCTCGATCAGGCCGGAAACCGGAAGCGAAGCTCCCACGGCCAGTCCCGCTCCCCGTTTTTTCACGTAATCCAGGCCGAGCCGGGAGAGGCAGACCAGTTCCTCGATCCGGGGGCTGGCCCCGAAGGAATAGGTGATTCCCCCGCCGATCACCGCGGCCTGGCGGCCGGGTTCGGCCAGAATGGCCCCGGCTTCCGCGATGGTGGCCGGGCGGGAAATTCGTTTCAGATTGGGTAACCTTGTCATCTCTCCTGCCCTCTCGTGGTTGTCTGGCTCCGGGCTTGTTCTCCCGCGCCCGCCCCGTACCCGGGGCGGGTCAATCCTCCTTCAAGGCGTCGGCTTCCTCGGCGGTCCGTTCCCGGAGGGAAAGGGCCCCGGCCGGACAGAGGAAAGTGCACATCCCGCAGCCGATGCAAAGCTCCGCGTCGATCTCGGGGATCCGACGCTCGGAGAGGCTTATCGCCAGGTAGGGACAGCGGGTGCAGTTGCCGCAATTGACGCAAAGATCCTCGTCCACGGCGGAAATCTTCTTGACCGGGCTCAATTCCATGAAGTCCCGGATCGGCTTCGGCAGCGCGATCCCGATGAGTTCCCCGACCGAGGAGATTCCCCGCGCGGCCAGCAGGTGGCTCAAACCCGAGCAGAGTTCCCCGATGATCCCCACCCCGTATTTCTCGGCCACGGTGCAGAACTGCACGGTCTTGGTCCCCAGGGCCAGGAAGTTGGCGGCGGCCATGTAGTCCATGGGGCCGCCGTTGCCGGAAACGTGGACATCCAGGCCGGCCACCTTGGCCAGAGTCAGGTAGTTGATGGGAGAAACCGCCGCCCCCGACATCCCGACCACGGCGCCTTCTTCCCACTCCTTTTTCTCCAGGGCGCGGAATTCCAGGCAGGGGAAGGTATTGCCCAGGGTGATGCCCGCGCGGCTCTCGGGATAACGGTCGAACACTTCCTTGATGGCCTTGACGATAGTGGTGATCTCGGTCACCGCCGGGGTCAGCTTGAAAAGCTTGGGAATGGCCGGATCGCCCGCTTTCAGCACCCAGTCGATGATCTTGGCGGTCAGGGCGGGATTCTGAGAAACGATGTCGCCCTCGGCCCCTTCCCCTCCCTGGGGGCAGGAAAGGCTGTATTCGATCACCATGGCCCCGGCGGCTTCGAGCTTTTTGGTGTTGCTCTGCCAGGACTTCCGGTCCGCCTGGTCGTTTCCGGTCACCGTGCCGCCGGTGGAAGCCCCGGTCAGCCGGTCCGGATAAAGACGGGTCAGTTCCCCGATTTCCCGGCAAACCCGGTCCAGGCAATGCCCGGAAACGTTGTCGCAGTTGGCGAAGGTTTCCTCCCCCAAGCGGTACATGTAGGCGCCGGGGATGTGAATGGGGAGACCGTCGAAAGCGGTCTTCATGATCCCGCCGGCCCAGCCGGCTTCGTAAGCCTTCTTCATCTGCTCGAACCCGTCGCTGGGGGGAGCGGCCGAAAGGAGAAAGGGATTGAGCAGGGTTCGCCCGAAGAAGTCGGTCCGGAGCGGGACCGGACGATCGTTGTAACCCGGGATGACCTCGTGGCAGCGGACGGGCCGGGAAGGTTCCGCCTGCTCTCCCCCGGCCAGGAAAGAATCCAGGCGCCAGGCCGCTTCCTTGCCGGCGGCGACCGCTTCCACTACCGTGGTCGGGCCCAGGACCACGTCCCCGGCGTAAAATACTCTTTCGTCGCGCACGGAGGGGTAATCGGAACGGGTCCCGATGGCCAGGATCACCCAATCCACCCCGTCCCGGCGCTGGTCGCAGCCTTCCAGGTCGCAGACGGCGTCCAGGCTGAAGCAATGGTTGGCGGGGACGACGACCTTGGTGATGTCCAGCCCCGTGACTTTTCCGCCCGCGGCCTTAAGCGCCGTGACCCGGACGCGCCCGTTGATGTCCACCCCGTGGGCGCGCAATTCCGCGAATTCCTTTTCGGTCAGGGGCATCTCCCCCACGCTCTCTAAAGCGAACATCTCCACGTAGTCGGCGCCGGAGCGGCGGGCGGTCACCGCACAAT
>CAZIEA010000020.1:5227-10738 GCA_964538495.1 uncultured bacterium
CGGCCCCGCCCCCGATCACGGCTACTCTTCCGGAAATCCCCCAGCGGGCGGGATCGAGCAGAAAATCCACCGCGGGAACGGCCAGTTCCTGGTTCGGGATCCCCGGCAGGATCGGCGTCCAGCGGCCCACGGTCACGACCACGGCGGCGTAGCCCTCCTGCAGCAGGGCGGCGGGATCTTCGACGAAGCGGTTGAGCTTGAGTTCGATCTTTCCCAGCGAAAGGCAGAAGTCGATGTCGGCCTTGAGCACTTCCCGGGGCAAGCGATACTCGGGGATGGTGAGAGCGGCGCCGCCGGCGGCGGCGGATTTTTCGAAAATATCCACCCGGTAACCCCGGCGCCCGAGCAGAGCCGCCGCCGCCAGACCCGCCGGCCCGGCGCCGACCACGGCCGCCTTTTTGCCGTTGGCGAGCGCGGGGCGGAACTTCGGCATCACCTTGAGCTGCCGGGCCCGGGAGACGATCTCGGCCTGCAGGCAGGGAATCTCGATCGGGCGGTCCAGATTCTCGTGCACGCAGGCAGCCATGCAGTGCCAGTCCGGGCAGACCAACCCGCAGACCCCGCCCAGGGGATTGGCCGACATGATCAGGGCGGCGGCACGGGCGATATCCGAGGGTTTTCCTCCCCGGGCGGCCATGATGAAATCGGTGGGGGAAACCCCGGCCGGACACCCGCCTTTCTTATCGGCGGTCCCTTCCCGGCAGGGTTTCTCCTCGCAGTATTCGCACCGCTTCAATTCCCGCTGAAATTTCGCCTCGCTCAAACCCTGAAGACAGATTTCCATCTCCTACCCTCCTAATCCACAGATTACACAGATTTTATCTTCATGCTCTTCATGTCCTTCATGGTGAAAAAACAAGCTGAAGACTGAAGGAACTACCGCCTTTTCAACCATGTAGAGCATGTAGGACACGTAGTTTAATTCGCTATCGCTATCGGTATCGGAATCGCTATCGGGCGCGCGCAAGCATCACGCCAAGACGCCAAGACGCCAAGATTTGATCTGTCCGTAGATTACACAGATTTTACCTTCATGCTCTTCATGTCCTTCATGGTGAGAAAAACAAGCTGAAGGCGGAAAAACCGGGCCATGATAACCCCCACGGGGCCAGCGGGGCAACCCCGTTTCCCCCGTTTCAGCGGCCGAGGCCAAGTTTCCCCTCCAGGCTGAAACGTAAATATTCCGCGGCCAGTTCGGCATCCTCCCGGGAGAAAGACCCGACCGCCACCCGGCTGCGGGTGGGACTTTCCTCGCGCAGGAAAAAGAACAGAGGGCTCTCGATCCTCCGGCGCCCCCGCGCCAGTTTGAGCTTGGGAACCGACAGGGAGCCGTCGGCGGCGACGGTCGCGGTTTCCCCTTGCTCCTCCAGGATCTGCCGCAGGGCCGGGCGCAGCTTTTCCAGGGGAACGTCGAGGGCAAAGCCGGGGAAGTTTTCGACTTCTCCCGCCCAGGCCCAAAAAAGAAAATTGTCCGCCACGAAGCGGGAAAGGGCGTTGTTCAGGGAAACGATCTCCAGCCGGGTGGAAGAGGCGGCAGGGGTGAAAAAGAAAGCCACCTCGGTGGTGTCGATGGCGGGAGGAAAAATTCGCTGGTACCCCATGGTCACCAGATAGCCGTCCTCGAAGTCGGAAAGGTACTGCGTCACCCGGATTTCCTCCGCCACGGAAGTGACCAGGGCAAAGGCAGCCTCGGAGTCCAGGGGAAGCTCAAGGGCAAACCTCCCCTTCTGCTCGGCGCGCAGGCGGCTCAGCGAGGTGCCCGCCGCCCAGCGAAAAACCCCGCAACCGGCGAGCACGCCGGCCGCTAGAAGTAGCGCCGGGTAAATGTCCGCCCGCGGCCGCCTCATCGCAACCCGTCCTCGACCCGGATAAAAACAGCCTGGGGGGAAACCAGCCCGACCACTCCGTCGATGCTGGCGTGAATGGAAGCCCCCAGCGCCCCGGCCGGGGGCTCGGCGATGAGTTGCCCCGCCCTTACCCGGTCGCCTGCGGCCACCAGGGGCAAAGCCGGGACACCCGCGTGCTGCTTGAGCTTGATCCGGACCCGCCGGACGGAGAGCGGCTCCGGAGCCAGGGGAGCGGGCCGGTCATAACGAAGAACGTCTATTCTCCGGGCCAAGCGGGAAACCGGAACCCGGCGGCCGTCGCGGAAGGGGTGAACCGCGGGGACGGGGTTCCCGGGCGGTTTCTTTTCTCCGGCCTGCCGCAGGGACCCGAGCAGGGCGGCAATCACCCGGTCGGGGGAAAGGGTGGTGGGGCAGGCGAACATCCCGCACAGGCCGCACTGACAGCAGAACCAAGCTCCTTCCAGATCACGCCGGGAAATAGCGTCGTAGCGCTGCTGCCCGACCAGGCGCATGATCCGGTGGGGCTCGATCCGGTGGCCGAGCAGGTAGCGGGGGCAATAGTCGGTGCAGAAACGACAGCCGTCGCAGGCCTGGGCGGCCCGGGCGACATCCGTTTCCAGCAAGCGGCGGCGGTACCGGACCTGCTTGTGCCCCTCGGGAAGCACGATCAGGCCGGTGGTGGTCTTCGCGACCGCCCCGTCGGAGAAAACCCCCATCACCGGCCCGCCGTCCAGGACCGCATATTCCCTGATCGTAGGCCCGCCCGCCGCCGCCAGCACGTCTTCGACCAGGGCCCCGATGGGGACCTCCAGGGTGAGGGAATTTTTGACTTCCCCGGCCACGGTCAGGGTCCTGGTGGTCACGGGCAGGTCCCGGGATGCCCGGCTGATGTTGACCAGGGTCCCCACGTTGCTGACCACCGCGCCTACCGCCAGGGGCAGAGAGCCTTCGGGAACCACCCGGCCGGTCACTTCCCGGACCAGGACATGTTCGTCCCCGGCGGGGTAAAAAGACCCCAGGAGGAAAAACTCGATTTCGCGGCGGCGCCGGGCCGCTTCTTCCCGCAGGGCCCGGACCGCATCCTCGTATTTCCGCTTGAGGGCGATCACCGCCCGAGAAGCCCCCACGGCTTCCCGGAACAATTCCAGCCCCTCCACCACCTCGGCGGCCTGCGCGGCCATGATCTGCTGATCCACCTTGAGCAGGGGCTCGCACTCGGCCCCGTTGGCGATCACGATCTCGGCCCGGGAGGAAGCCTTGACGTGGGCCGGAAACCCGGCCCCGCCGGCGCCCACCACGCCCGCCGCTCTGATTTTATCCGCCAGCGACATCGTCCGGAGTACAAAAGCGCCTATTCACCATGTAGAACATGTAGATCATGTAGCGTTCGCTATCGTTATCGTGCCCGAGGCATACCAAACTTCGATTTTCTACATGTCCTACATGTCTACATGTGAATGCGGCGGCAGTTCCTTCAGCCTTCAGTCTTCAGCCTTCAGCCCGCTTTTCTCACCATGAAGGGCATGAAGAACATGAAGGTAAAATCCGTAAAAATCTGTGAAATCTGTGGACGAATCAGTTTTTGGCGTCTTTGCGTGAGAAAAGCAGATTTTCTACATGTCCTACATGTCTACATGTGAACTGATTCGTGAGGATTCGCGAGATTTGCGGTTTCAGGGAGCGCGAACCGGGAACTTCTCCACCGGGAACTTCTCCCGGGCCTTTTCCACCAACTCCTCCACCATTAGCGGCGTCCGGCCGGCGGCCAGGCCCGAGATGACCCGGTCGCGGACTTGTTCCAATTCCAGAACCTCCCCCCCGGAACCGCGGAACAGGTTCTGATTTTTGCGGTAATACTCCTCGATCTCCTCCGGGCTGAACTCGATCCGGGAATGCACCTCCCTCTCCAGGAAAACCTCAACCACGGCTTGTTTAAGGAGATTATCCCGAAATTCTTCCATGGTCAAGCCGTCCAGGGCCAGGGCCTCGGCCAGGATAGCGTCGGAGGAGAACCGGTCCCGCTGTTCGGCGTAGAGCTCCTCCCGGCGCGCCTGCGCCGGAGAGGCGACCGCATCTTTCCCATACTGATAGATCAACTCGGTGCGGATCATCATCTCCAGAATCGTCTCGCTGAAATTCTCGGGTATCACCCCGCCCCGCTGGAGCAGGGGCTGGGCGGAAGCGTTGACCGCCCGGGCCAGTTCCAGCCGGGAGATCTCCCGGTCCCCCACCCTGGCCACCACCAGGGACGGGCCGGCTGGCGCCTGCAGATACCCATCCCGGGAACGGTCCGGCCCTTTCCCGCATCCGGCCGCCAGCAAAACCGCGGCGGCGATCACAGCATTCTTTCTCATCTTTCCCTCGTTAGCATTATCGTTATCGTGATCGGTGACTACATGTCCTACATGTCTACATGTGAATCGCGTTTCAGCCGTTCCCGAGAAGGCTCAAGGCCTCGGCCCGGGTGCGGGAGTCGCGGCGGAAAATTCCCCGCAAGGCCTGGGTCTTGACCGTAACTCCGGTTTTTTTCTCCCCCCGCATGGCCAGACAAAGATGTTCGGCCTCGACCTGGACCAGGACCCCGCGCGGACCCAGCCTTTCCATCAGCAGGTCGGCGATTTCCGTTGTCATCCTTTCCTGGACCTGAAGGCGCCGGGAAAAAACCTCCACCACCCGGGCCAGGCTGGAAAGGCCGGCGATCATGGATTTCCGGGGGATGTAGGCCAAGTGGACGCGGCCGAAAAAAGGCAGCAGATGGTGTTCGCAAATCGAATGGAAGGAAATGTCCTTGAGCAGGACGATCTCGTCGAATCCCTCATAGGGGAAAAGTTTGAGGCCTTCCCCGGGGTCGCGGGCGGCGCCGGAGAGGATTTCCTCCCACATCAAGGCCACCCTTTCCGGAGTCCGGCTCAGGTCGGGGCGGGTCGGATCCTCTCCCCAAGCCCGGATCAAGGCGCGCACGGCCCGCTCCGCCCCGGCGCGGTCGAAACGGTCCGGAGACTTCATGTCAGGGGCCCCTGCTCGATTATTCCCCGCGGGCAGGCCGCCACGCAGCTCCCGCAAAGGGTGCATTTGCCGTAATCGATCCGGGCCAGGTTATTCTCGAGCACGATGGCCCCCGCCGGGCAAGCCCGGACGCATTTGGCGCAGGCGATACAACCGACCCGGCAGACTTTGACCACTTCGCGGGCCCCGTAGCGCGAACTGCAGCGGATATCGACCGCGGCGCGGCGGGGGACCATGGAAATGAGATGCCGGGGGCAAACGGAAAGACAAACGCGGCAGGAACGGCATTTTTCCTCGTCCACCACGGGGTTGCCCCTCCGGTCCACCCTGATGGCGTCGAAGGGGCAGGCCTTGACGCAACTGTAATAGCGCAGGCAGCCGAAGTCGCAGGCGCTCACTCCTCCCCCGATCTGGTTGGCGGCGGCGCAATCGTTCAGACCCCGGTAAAGATAGCGCCGGGCGGACTCGTGCCCGCCCCGGCAAAAAATCCTGGCCACGGGGGGTTCCTCGTCGAGAGCTGGCCGGCCCAGCAGGCGGGCGATCTCCCGCCGGGGGGCGGGGGCGCAGACGGAACAGACGGAAGGCTCGGCCTGCCCCGCGAGGAGAGCCCCGGCGCAGGCCAGGCACCCGGAAAAACCGCAGGCCCCGCAATTGGCTC
>CAZIEA010000020.1:10748-14339 GCA_964538495.1 uncultured bacterium
GGTCCTGCCGGGGGTCGACCTTGACCTGGAAGAACTTCCCCCCCAGGGCCAGGGCGGCGCCGAAAAAAAGCCCGAGACCTCCCAGAACCAGCATTGTCGCCAGAAACGGTGTCATCTTTCTCAGGCGAAGCCGGTGAATCCCATGAAGGCCAGCGACATCAGGGCGGCCGTGAAAAAAGCGATCGGGGCTCCCTCCAAGGCCGGGGGAAGATCGGCCTCCTCCAGCCGCTCCCGGATCCCCGCCATGAGCAGGAGCGCCAGGGTGAAGCCGGTTCCGCCCCCGGCGCCCTGGGCCAGGCTCTTGAGAAAACTCCCCGGCACCGGGCCGGAGGAGCCGAAGAAAGTGTTGATGTTGAGCAGGGCCACCCCCAGAACGGCGCAGTTGGTGGTGATCAGGGGCAGGTAGATGCCGAGCGCCCCGTAGAGCGCGGGGCTGGTTTTCTGGATCACCATCTCCACGAACTGGACCAAGGCGGCGATGACCAGGATAAAAACGATCGTGGCAAGAAAGGTAAGGTCGTAGTCGGCCGGAGGGAAAGCGGGTCCGGACAGGGAAGCCCAAAGGTTGTTCGGGCCGGGCGCGAGCAGGTAGGCATAAACCAGCCAGGTCACCGCGGAAGAGATGGTCATTACGAAAACCACCGCCCCCCCCATCCCCAGGGCCGGGCGGAGCTGACGGGACACCCCCAGGTAAGGGCAGACCCCGAGAAAGCGGGAAAGAACGAAGTTGTGGACCAGGACCGCTCCGAAAAAAACCATGAAGATCTCGCCGGCCATCGTCAGTCGCTCTCCTCCGGCCCGGGGGCCGGGGAAATCATAGGCGCCGGGGAATCGGCGGGGACCGGACCGGCGGCGGGCGAATCGAGCTGGTCCAGGATCTCCTGGAATTGGGAAACATAAGCGCTGTTGGGCTCACGCTCGATGAAGCGGTTCAGGTTTTTTTTAATCTGATCGCGGTAAGCCTCCGGGTCCAGCGCGTTATAGGCGGCGCCCAGGACCCCGTACGCGATCGTATAATCGGGACTGAGCTTCAGTCCCTGCTCCAGCGCCTCGACGGCGTTGGCGGTATGCCCGATCTCGTAGAGGGCCATCCCCATCTCGCAGGAGATCTTGCCCTTGATCTGAGGGTTCTCTTCCAGAAGCATAGCCTTGCGGTAGAGGCGGATCGCTTCCAGATATTCCCCCTTGGCCATCAGGTCGATGGCCTTGTCCCGGTAACCCGCGCTGGTCCGGGGACCGCAGGAAACCGCGCTCAGGAGGAAAAAACCGAACAGGAGCAGGAAAAGTTTTCTCGACTTCTTCATCGTTCCACCTCCTCCGGGAGAACGGTCAGGGACGGACTTTTTTTGCGGAGATTGAAAAGCGCCAGGAGCAATCCGATGGTGAGAAGGGCTCCCGGGGGCAGGATCATGATCAGGGCCGGTTTCAGGCCGGGTACCACCGTATATCCCAGGATCGTATTGGCTCCGAATAATTCGCGAATACTCCCGATCATGAGCAGAGCCAGGGTGAAGCCGATCCCCATTCCCAGCCCGTCGGCCAGGGAAACCCCGGGGGGATTCCGGGAAGCGAAGGCCTCGGCCCGGCCCAGGATGATGCAGTTCACCACGATCAACGGGACATATATCCCCAGGCTGTGGTCGAGAACGGGAAGATAGGCTTTCAGCAGCATCTCGACTATGGAAACGAAAGCGGCGATGATCACGATAAAACAGGGGATCCGGATCCGCCGGGGAATAAGGGAACGCAGGAGCGAGATCAGGAGGTTGGAGAAAGCCAGGACAAAAACCGCGGCGGCGCCCATCCCAAGGGCATTTTTGGCCGAAGTGGTCACGGCCAGGGTCGGGCAGAGCCCGAGCATGAGGACGAAAACGGGGTTACGCTTGGCGATCCCGCTGAAAAAAGCCCCCGGCGATTTCATTTTCCCTCCTCCCCGGCGGAACCTTTTTCCTGCTCCAGGAAAGCGTCCGTCGCCTCCCGAACGGCCTTGGTCACGGCCCGGCTGGTGACGGTGGCCCCGCTCACGGCCGCCACCCCTCCCGAGCTCTTTCCCCGGGAAATCTCCAGTTCGCCCGGATTCTTCCCGGCAAACTGTTCCTGGAACCAGGGCCGGCGGCCGGCCGGGGCCGGCCGGCCGAAAATCACGTCCCAGACGCTCCGGGTCGGGGCTTCCACCGCCACGTTGTCCCCCAGCCCCGGGGTCTCGTGCTGTTCGAGAATGTCGATGCCGGTGAGATTGCCGGCGGTATCCAACCCGACCATCACCGTCACCGGGCCGCCGTAACCCGGAGCCGACCCGGTAAAGGCATGGCCCACGATCCGGCCGGAATCGTCATAACCGGCGTAGTAATCCAGCCGGCTGCCCCGGATCAGCTCGGAAAACTTCCCGGCGGAGGGGAGAACCACCCGGAGAGAAGCCTGCCGGGCCGAAAGCGCTTGCCGATCGATCCCTTCCCGGGTCAGACGGTTGACCGCGTAAAGCCCGCCCGCCGCCGCCAGGCAGACCAGCATCAGGTTTACTCCCAGTTTAAGAATTCCCTCTTTCATCGCGTAGCTCTCGGCAGAAGTCAGGGTCCAGAGGAACCCGTAATCCGTAATCAGTGATCCGTAATCCGTCGCCTTAATTTGCGTAATTTGCGGTTTCGGATTTCGTCATTCGAATTTCGATTTTATCTACATGTCCTACATGTCTACATGTGAATGCGGCGTTGTTTCCTTCAGCCTGGTTTTCTACATGCCCTACATGTCTACATGTGAATGAGGCGGCAGTTCCTTCAGCCTTCAGCCTGCTTTTTTTCACCATGAAGGACATGAAGAGCATGAAGGTAAAATCCGTGAAAATCCGTGTAATCTGTGGAAAAAAGTAGTCTGCGTAATCTTAGTTGCTTAAGCGGCGCCGAAAATCCGGGGACGGACCATGCGATCGATCAGCGGAGTCAGGGCGTTCATGATCAGGATGGAATAGCATACCCCCTCCGGGAACCCGCCATAAAGCCGGATCAGGGCGGTCAGAATTCCGCAGCCGGCGCCGAAAATCAGTTTCCCGCCTCCGGTCAGGGGGGTAGTCACCATGTCGGTGGCCATGAAAAAAGCCCCCAGTAACAGACCGCCGGAGAGGATGTGCGCCAGGGGGGGAAGAACCTCCCTCCCCGCCTCCGGGGGGAGAACCCAACTTAAAAGGGCAACCGAGCCGATAAAGGAAACCGGGGTCTCCCAGGAAATGTAACCCCGGATCAGGAGAAACAAACCTCCGACCAGGATGGCCAGGGCCGAGGTTTCTCCGATACAGCCCCCGGTGTTGCCCAGAAACAGGTCCAGGCCGGTGACCCCGCCGGAACCGCCCGGAATCCAGGAAAGCACCGCCTCCCGGGCCGCTCCCAAGGGGGTGGCATAGGAAACGGCGTCAAAGCCGGGCGAAGCCGCCTGCAGGCGAGTCGGAACCCAGGAGGTCATTTCCGGGAGCCAGGAATGCATGACAAAGGCCCGGCCGGCCAGAGCGGGATTGAAAATGTTGTAGCCCAGCCCGCCGAAAGCCTGCTTGGCCACCGCGATTCCGAAGACGGCCCCCACGACCGGGATCCAGACGGGAAC
>CAZIEA010000020.1:14349-15361 GCA_964538495.1 uncultured bacterium
GCCGTCGGAAACCGTGACCGGGCGGCGGCGGAGTTTCTGGATCAGGGCCTCGGTCAGGACCGCCGAAATCATCGCCGCCGCCTCGAGCAAAAGCACCCGAAGGCCGAAGAAATAAACTCCGGCCGCGACCGCGGGCAGGAGCGCCCCCAGCACCGTCCACATCACCTTCTCGATGGACTCGCCCCCGTGCAAATGGGGGCCCGGGGTGACCTGGAAAAGCTCCTTGGCGCCGTACCGATCCATGGCTTTCAGCCTTCCCCCGCCCGGCGGGCCGTCTCTTTGGCCAACTGCATTACCTGCACCAGGTCCCGGGAAGCCGGGCAGACATAAGCGCAGCAGCCGCACTCCAGGCAATTCATCCCCCCCTGGCGGACGAATTCGGCGGCCTCGTGCCGGATCCCGGCCCGGGCGACTTCGCAGGGGAGAAGCCCCATCGGACAGACCCCGATGCAATTCCCGCAGCGGATGCAGGGAAGGTTGCGGCGCGCCCGGGCGGGGGGAACCACGATCACCCCCGAAGTGCCCTTGATCACCGGGGCCGCGAGCGTGGACTGGGCCATCCCCATCATCGGGCCCCCCGCCAGAACCTGGGGGTTCCCGCTCCGGAACCCGCCCGCCGCCTCCAGGAGATCCGCCAGCGGCGTCCCGATGCTGACGCGAAAATTCCCGGGGCTGACCACCCCGGGGCCGGCCACCGTGACCACGCGCCGGATCAGGGGCAGGCCCCGCCAGACCGCATCCGCCACCGCCACGACGGTATGGACATTCTGCACCACGCACCCCACCGCGGAGGGGAGCTTTCCCGACGGGACCTCGCGGCCCAAAAGGGCGTAAACCATCTGCTTTTCCGCCCCCTGGGGATATTTGACCTCGAGAAACCGGACCTCAATCCCCGGGTAACCCGGAAGCAGCTCCAGCAGGCCCCCGGCGGCGGAGCGCTTGTTCTCTTCCATGGCCACGATCCCGACTCCGGCGCCGACCGCCTTCATCACCCATGCGGATGTGGATCATG
>CAZIEA010000020.1:15371-20217 GCA_964538495.1 uncultured bacterium
CGGCGAGAATATCGGCGGGGTTCTCGATCAGGAGCCTCTGGTCCACCGTAAGAAACGGCTCGCACTCCGCCCCGTTCACGATCGCAACCTCGATCGGACCGGGCGGAGAAAGCTTGACATGGGTCGGAAAAGCCGCGCCCCCAAGCCCAACCACCCCGGCGGCCAGGACCCGCGCGCGGATCGCCTCCGGGGTCAGCGCCGAGTCGGCGAGCGCCGGCATGGTCAGGACTTCCCCGGGACCGGCGTCGGACTCGATCTCGATCGCCTCGCCCTTACCCCGGACCGGGTGGGGGAAGACGCCGATGGAACGGACCGTTCCGGCGGCGGGAGCATGCAGGAAAGCGGAAATCTCCCCCTCGGGACGGGCAATCACCTCTCCTGCCCGCACCCGGTCCCCGGGCCGGACAACGGGGACGGGGGCTTTCCCAGCGCTCTGCTCGAGGGAGACAATCAGGCGCGCCGCCGGGGAAAGCATTCGGATCGGCCGGTCCCGGGTGGAATCCTTGCCTTCCGGGAGCCTGATCCCTCCCCTGAATGTCTTAAGTCTGAACACGGCGACTGAACCGGAACAAAGGTCACTGCCCCGGCGGCTTTACCAGAGAACCTGAATCCCCTTGACCTCATAAAGCGGCCCCGGCGCGGCGGCCGGGACCTCGATGGCGTAGATCCGGACCTTCCGGTCCAGATAGCGGGACAACTCGATGTTCTCCCCGCACAGCCACCCGAGCGGGCCGCTCTCCGGCCGGGACCGGAACAGCCGGTATTTCACCAGCCGGCCGGCAATCTGTTCCGGCGCCGGCAGGGGCCGGATATAGCCTTCGCGCTTGACCACGGCGGGGGGGACGGGGGAGCCGGGGGACCGATCGGGAGAAAAAGCCGAACCCGGGGCGGGAGCGACCGCGGGCGGTTCCGAAGCGGCCGCCTCCGCCGGGGGAACCGCCGCCAGCAACCGGATCGGAATGATCGCTTCTTCCCGGGGAGAAAATGTCCCGGCGGCCACGGCTAAATCAAGCGGCGCCGGGTCCAGGTAGGCGGAGGCGACCCAGAGCCGGACCGAAGCAGGCAGGGAAAAACTCGTCCATTCCCCCCGGACCTCGATCGGGGAGATTTTTTCTCCCCGGGCCAGCTGGCCGAGCCGAGCGTAAGACAGCCCCGGGCCGGTGCGGTAATTAACCCGTTCCCCGATCACTTCCCCCCCCCGCAGGTACTCGGAAAAAACGAACGCCGACATTCCCTCCGGGGGGACAATCTTGGCCCAGTCCCCTTGCCAGTCCGCCACCATGACCCGGTCCCCGGCCCGGAGAGTCCCCACTACCTCGGAGCGCTCAGAGGGACCGACCCGGATGTTGACCGAATCGCCGACCACCCCGGCGGTTTCCGCGGAGGCGGCGGGGCAAAGCCCCAGAACCAGCAAAAGCAGACCAAGCGCCCTCATCGGCCTATTCGGCGAACTTAGTCTTGGGAAGCCCAAGACAAGAAGCGCCTTCCCCGAGCTTGCCCTCCTCCTGCATCTGCCGGATTCGTTCGTTGCGCTTGCGGACATTGCGCTTGGGCTTGATCTTGCCCTTCCCGCCGAAACTGGGATGTTGCGACATGGGACGATCCTCCTGGTTTGACCATTCAAGATCGGATCAATCGATCCGGTCAGGTAATGTAGTATTTATCCGGCCCGGTTGGAAGCACTAATTCCGCTTTAGCGGAAACGGCCGTCATCGCCGGCGTCAGCACCCGGGACCGGCGCCGGGGTCGGAGCATCGGAAAGGCCCAGGGGCCCGGCCAACTCACGCCGGAGCCGGAAGCGTTCCCCTTCCGGGACCTGAGCGAGACCGGGATCACCGGACGCGTAGAGGCGGGCGCCGTGCCGGCCCGCGAACAGGTAGGAGGGCGGCTGAAACGGGCTTTTCCGCTCGGCCCAGAGACCCCGGCGGCGGGACTGCGCCTCGGCTTCGCACCGGCGCAGAACTTCCCCGTATTTCAGGTCGTTGCCGTAGTCGGCGTAGCGGGCATACCCCTCCCGAAGCAAGAGCGACTGCAGGAGTTCCCCTTTCCAGACGACGTAAGCCAGGGTCCGGCCGTATTTGTCCCGGCTGGGTTCCTGGAAGATCAGGCCGACTTCCCGGCCCTCGACCAGGCGGCCGACAAAATTGGCGGCGTCCCGGCCCCAGGGTTCGTCCGTCCCCTCGTAGCCGTGGGCGCTCTTTTTCCGGATCTCGGGGGCGTTGATCCCAAAAAAGCGGATCCGCTCTCCGTCCTCCAGCACCAGGGTGTCCCCGTCGATCACGTAACGGACCGAGGCGGTCCGCTCCGGGACAAAAGCGATTTCCTCCTGCTCGGGAAGCTCCGAATCTCCGCCGCAGCCGGCCGCCAGCGGCAACGCGAGCAGCAACAAGCCGAGCGGCAACTTTTTCTTGAGGCACGCCGACATAAAGCCTATCCTCCTTGAACTCGGGTTTTCCGGTTCAATTACTTTTTCCACAGAGGAGGAACAATGTCAAGATACGGCTTGATTCTGCTGCTGCTGGCGGCCAGTATCCTGCCCGCGAGTGCGGAGGCCCAACTCACTTACCAGGAACCGGAGGCCGCGGCCGCCTTCATCGGGGAAGCCACGGCCGACTTTTCCTCGGAATACATCTGGCGGGGGCTGGAATACAACTCGGAGTTCGTTTTTCTCCCTTCTCTCCGGCTCAACGAGCGGGGGATCGAGATCGCCGCTTTCGGGGTCCTGGACCTGACCGACAGCAACGGCTTGGAAAACGACTTCACCCAGTGGATTTTCCGGGGGGGGCTGGCCCGGGGCGACGCCGGGGGGTCCATTGGAATTTTCTATAATTACTATTATTACCCGGAGCACAACCGGAGCAAGACCCAGGAAGTCTCCCTGGAGATGGAGTGGGGGCGGCCCATTTTCATGGCCATCGATATTTACTGGGACTTCGACCGGGCCCAGGGCTTTTACGGCCGGGCCGGGATCGGGGGCAAGATCGACCTCGACCCCCTCCTGATCGAACCCAGGGTTTCGGTGGGGGCGGCTTCCTCCAACTACCTCGAGACCTACTACGCGGTGGACAAGGATTCGTTCTGCGACCTGGTCTCCTCGATCAAAGCCGAGCTCCGGATCGTGGCGGGCTTGAGACTGACCGCCAAGGTCTCCTATTACCAGCTTATGACCTCGGCCCTGCGCCAGGCCACCATGGCCGAAAGAGAGGGCGACTACTGGTGGTACCAGTTGGGCGCGGCCTGGCGCTTCTGAGGCGGCCCTAGAAAATATCGGGAGTATCCCGGCGCGCGGGCGGGACCGCCCGGGGCGGGCGGGCCCGGAAACGGCCGCAGGTCCAGGGCTTCCACTTCCTTCCCGGTCAGGGAGCACTTCTGGACGAAGGGGTTGAGCACGTATTCGGCGCAGAGATAGCAGACCCGCCGGGGCCCTTCCCGCCGCAGCCCTTCCGGGAGGCCGGACTCGGAAGGGATTTCCCCCGGCGAATCGGCCCCGCAAAAGGCGCAGACTTCCATCTCCCCCGCCGGGGTGAAACCGTCGTAGCGGGTCACGATCTTGACCAGGGATTCCTGCCCGCAGGAAACGCAGAAGAATTTTCTCCCCTCGTTGCCCATCAGGCCCGGCTCCGCCCCCTGTTTACTGCCCGCCGGCCTCCCGAAGACGGCGCTGGGCCAGCAAGGCCCCTTCCAGGATGGCCTCGTAGCCGGTGCAGCGGCAGAGGTGTTTCTCCAGGGCGTCCATTACCTTCTCCCGGGAGGCGTCGGGGTCGGCGGAAAATAGGGCGCAAAGCTCCAGCACGATCCCCGGGGTGCAGTAGCCGCACTGAACCGCCCCGGCCTCCATCAGGGCGGTCTGGACCGGGTGGAGCTTCCTGCCTCGGGCCAACCCCTCGATGGTGAGCACCTCGGCACCCTGGAGTTTGGCGGCCGGGGTGACGCAGCTTTTCTTGGCCTCCCCGTTCACCAGCACCGTGCAGGCCCCGCAGGAAGCGTCGTCGCAGCCCCGCTTGGTCCCGGTCAGGTTCAGGTTCAGGCGCAGGACGTCCAGGAGTTTATCCCCCGCCGCGACCTCGACGGTAACGGGACGCCCGTTGATCTTGAAGGATATCTTTTCCGGCATCTTATTCCCCCTTCCCCGCCAGGGCGGCCTTGACCGAATCGGGCTTTAACGGAATCGCGAAAAAATCCACCCCGACCGCGTTGTAAACAGCGTTGAGGACGGCCGGAGCCACCCCGATCACCGGGTGCTCCCCGATCCCCCGGGCCCCGAAAGGCCCGACCTCGTCCGGGGTTTCGACAAACCGGATGGTCTGCTTCAGCGGAGCGTCCTTGACGGTCGGGAACCGGTACTTGCGGAAATGCGGGTTGAGGGCTTTGCCGTCGGGGGAAAACTTCAGTTCTTCGCAGAGCGCGGCCCCCAAACCCATCATCACCCCGCCGGCGACCTGGCCCCGGATCTGGACGGGATTGATCACCCGGCCGACGTCGAAGGTGGAGACGAAATGCAGAACCTCGATTTGGCCGGTTTTCTTCTCAATCCGAATGTCGCAGGCCTGCGCCCCGAAAGTGTAGCTGATCCCCATGATCCCTTGCCCGTTCTCGTCCGGGTTGGTCTGCCCGGGCAGACGGGCGTCGGCGGTAGTGTGGACCACTTCCCCGATCGTCCGGCCGTCGGGATAAGTATAGCCCCGGGCCACGGCGGCGACAGCCACGCGCTGCTCGGGGTCGTTTTTCACGAAAATAAAATCCCCGTCGTATTCCAGGCGGTCCCGGTCCACCCGCAGGACCGCCGCGGCGGTCTCCTTGAGCTTGTCCACGGCCCGCTCGCAAGCGCGCTGGATGGCTTTCCCGC
>CAZIEA010000021.1:0-20049 GCA_964538495.1 uncultured bacterium
GGGTGGTGTAGTCCACTTCCAGATAAGCCTGGGTAAGGCGCAGCTCCCGGACTTGGGCCTGGGTCTTGACGATCACGGTCTGGAGTTCGTTGACGCTGTCCACGCTCCAGGCGGTTCCGGTGTTGGGATTGGTGGCCCAGGAACAGCCGTTGGCGGCGCCCCCGTAAAGGGTGTAAACGTTGCGGGCGGGGGATATCCCGCTGACGTAGTCCGTTCCTCCGCAGTTGATTCCGATATTGGTGGAAATAGTTTGGAATGTACTTCTCCAGACGTAAAAATAGGCCCGCACTGCCGAGATAGTTCCGGCACCGGAGAGGTTCGTCATCGCGTAGCGGTCGGTGTTGTTCTGGGTCGTGGTGTAAACGTAGCTGGTGTTGCCGTCGTTGGCGGTGGCACAGGCCCAGTTGGTCCCGGCGCCGGAGGTCGTCCACTGCGTGGAGGTGCCGGCGCCGTTGGGGAGTAGGGTGATGGTGGCGGGCAGGGCGGATCCGGCCGCCAGGCAGAGGCACAAGGCAAGGACGGCCGCCGGCCCTCTCGAGGCCGGGCTCCTGCTTCTCACTGAATTTTTCGAGCGGGAAAACATTGATGAACTGACCCAATCCGACATTTACGGCACAATTAGAAAGCTATCCGGCGAATTGCTCAATACCCCCCAGTGGGTATTCGCATCTGAACGTCGGAACCTGTTTTTCACTGCGTTTTTTGGCCGGGAGAATATTAAAATATATTTGGTAATAATTCTTAATATTGGCATAGCCATATTAAGGAAGGCAATAATTAATTTTGACGATTCGGTGAAGGGAAAATTCAAGTCCGGAGAAAGATAAATCAATCCGGAACGGAAAAAAACAGGGTGTGACTCTTGCGCTTGCGGAGAAGCCCATATATACAATATTTAATTTGAGTTATATCCATTCAGGGTCTCCAGGCAAAAAAATCACCCTTGTCAAGGCAAACCGAAGGCAATATCCGCTTCCCAGCCCGGATCTGATTGCTTAAAATACCTATCAAAAGCCGGCGGGAGCTTATTTCGCCGGGTGTCCGGGTTTGTCAGAAGAATTTCTGTCCGAAACAAGAAAGGTGACTATTTGTAACCAATTGTTTCATGCGCACTTGGACCTATCTCCTTCTGATGGAAATTATCCCCGTTTAGGCGTGATCGGTCAATTAATTTCTTTACAATTGGCTTGCACCCGCGCGCGCGCAAAGGGGTTTGCTCTTGGCAAAAAAAGCGGGCGGGAAGAGAAACTCTTCCCGCCCGCTTTTCCCTAGCCTGAATTTAGTTCAGGCTTCCGGCTCGACCGTGGACGTGATCCGCTCCAGGCGCGAGGCGCGCAGCACCACTTCCTCGGCCTTGCCCTTGCCCTGGCGGCTGACCACGCAGGTCCCGTCAGGCTTGATCTTCTTGATCACGCCCGCCCGGGATGCCTGGCCCGACTTCCACTGGACCAAATCGCCGACTTTGAGATCTGCCATTTTCTTTCCTCCTGGTTTCCCGCCCTTTTCTCGGGCGGACTTTAACAAATTACCATATTTTCATGATTTGTCACTATCGTTCTTGTGAGCAAGCATAGAGCATGGGGTATAGAAAATTCGAATGACGAAACTCGAATGAATTTTGAGTTTATCTTGGCGTCTTGGCGCTCCTGAACCCTGAACCCCGAACCCTGAACCCTGTCAGGGGGCAGGGGGGCCGACGGGGGAGAGCAGGTCCAGGGAAATGATCATCGGCCGCATCCCGTCGGCGGAGACGGCGTTGATCAGGGCAGTGCCGTCCCCGAGGAAAGCCTTGACGGATCCGACCCTGACCGTTTCTTCCTCCAACCAGGTCACGGCCTGCCCGAGAACGAAGTCTCCTTCGGCCGGGATCGGAGTCGGCCCCACGACCGGGGCCGGGGTGGCCACTCCGAAAAGGGGCAGAGAGTAGGCAATGCCTCCGCCCCGATCCGAGCGCCGCCCGAGCTCGAGCCTGACCCTCCCGTCGTCCTGCACCCGGGCGTTCAGGGTTTGGATGGGATCGCGATATATCCTGGCCGCCTCTTTTCCGTCCGGGCCGATAATGATTTCGGGCACCAGCCCGGCCTCCCGGATCTCTCCCAGGAGTTCGGGAGTAGGGGCGAAACCCCCGTCTCCCGCCGGGTCGTTCAGGACCACCAGGTTGTAGGGATTGAACTGGGCGGGGATCAGATCGCGCTTGACGGTCCGAAAGGTCCCGCCCCCGGGATTGAAGATCACCGCGATCAGGCCGGCGGAGCGCCGGTCCCGCAGCGCCAGGGTCGACCATTCCCCCGGCTCAAAGAGGTCGCTCCCGTCGCCGGCGTGGAGCCGGGCTTCGTTTCCCCGCAGGACGGAGGTGGTGGAAGTCGAGCAGGAGACCAGGGCCAGAACCGTCGCTAGCGCCGGACCAAAAAGCTTGATGATTCTCATAGCTATTCTCATCCTTTAGAGCTGTTTCTTTAGTTTTTAGCCTGTTTTTTTACCATGAAGAAAATGAAGAACATGAAGGGAGAAAATCTGTAAAATCTGCGGACAATTTGGTTTCTTGATGCCCAAAAGTCAAAGTTTGGCCAAGGTTTGGCGGACGGCGGCGGCGGAAGCCGAAAAAGCCTCCCGTTCCTCCGCGTCCAGGTCGGCCTCGAGTATTCTTTCCACTCCGTTCGCGCCCAGCACGACCGGGACGCCCATGAAGATGTCCCGTAGGCCGTATTGGCCGTCCAGGTATGCCGAGCAGGGGTAGATCCTTTTCTGGTCCCGGACCACGGCTTCGGCCATGGCCGCGGCCGCCGCCCCGGGCGCCAGGCAAGCGCCCCCGGTTTTCAGGTGTCCCACGATCTCGGCCCCGGCCCCGGCGGTCCTTTGGATGATTTCCCGGAGCTTTTCCGGGGCCAGGAGCCGGCTGACCGGGATGCCGCCGGCGGTGGCGGAGCGGATCAGGGGAAGCATGGAGTCGCCGTGCCCGCCCAGGGTGACGGCAGAAACGTCCAGGGGGGAGACCCCGAGGGCTTCCCCGAGAAAGAAACGGAGCCGGGCCGAGTCCAGGATTCCGGCCTGTCCTACTACCCGTCCGGGGGAGAAGCCGCTGACCCGCCAAGCCAGGTGGCAAAGCGCGTCGAGGGGGTTGGTGACCAGGATCAGGACCGCATCGGGGGAAAGGCGGACGGTTTCGGACACGACCGAGCGGATGACGGCGGCATTGACGCTCAAGAGATCGTCCCGGCTCATCCCGGGCTTGCGCGGGGAGCCCGCGGTCACGATTACCACCCGGCTTCCGGCCGTCTCTTCCCAGTCAGCGGTCCCCACCGCGTCGGCGGCAAATCCCCCGATCGGGCCGGAATGGGCCAGGTCCAGGGCCCGGCCCGCGGGGATTCCCTCGGCGAGGTCGAGCAGGACCACCCGGCCCAGAGAGCGCCGCGCCGCCTCCAGGGCGCAGGCGGTCCCCACCGCCCCCGCTCCGATCACCGATATCTTGATTACGCTCATCAGGCCTGGTTCCGGAGGCGGGCCCATTTTTCTTCCAGCTCTCCCGCCGAGAAAGTTTCCAGCAGGTAATCCGTGATCGCTCCGGTTCTGGCCCCGCCGGGTCTTCCGGTGATCACCAGTTTCTTTTCGTACTGGCCGCAGATGTCGAGCGCCATCTCCAGGCGGCGGGCTTCGGCGACCCGGCCGATGTGGGACAAGAGCATGGCGGCGGCCCGGATCATGCTGAAGGGGTCGGCGTATTCGCCCCGGCCCTCGCTGATCATGCGGGGGGCGCTGCCGTGGATGGCCTCGAACATGGCGAACCGCCAGCCGATATTGGCGCTCCCGGCCGTCCCCACCCCGCCCTGGATCTGGGCGGCCTCGTCGGTGACGATGTCGCCGTAGAGGTTGGGGAGGACGAAGGAGCGGAACTCACTCCGGCGTTGGGGATCCAGGAGCTTGGCGGTAACGATGTCCACATACCAGTCGTCGGCGCGGATTTCCGGGTAGTCACGGGCGATTCGGTAGAAAACGTCGAGGAAGAGTCCGTCGGTGGTCTTGATCACGTTGGCTTTGGTCACGGCGGTGAGGCGGGGGATGGAGTTGCGGCGGGCGTGTTCGAAGGCCAGGCGGATGATCCGCTCGGAGCCCTGGAGAGTGACGGCGGTGAAGTCGAAAGCGAGGTTTCCGCCGATCTTCAGCCCCCGGCTGCCCAGGATGTAAGCTCCCTCGGTGTTTTCCCGGAAGAAAATCCAATCGATGTCCTCCGCGGGAACCCGCACCGGCCGGACATTGGCGAAAAGGTCGAGTTCCCGGCGCAGGGCGACGTTGGCGCTCTCGATATTGGGCCAGGAGTCGCCCTTGCGGGGGGTAGTGGTCGGCCCCTTGAGCAGGAGGGGGCACTTTTTGATCTCTTCCAGGACGTCGGGGGGAACGGCCGTTTCGGCCGCGGCCCGGTTCTCGATGGTCAGGCCCTCGATGTCCAGGAAACGGACGCGTCCCTCCGCCAGCTCTTCGGTCAGGACATGCTCCAGAACCCGACGGGCTTCCCGGGAGATGATCGGCCCGATCCCGTCGCCGCCGATTACCGCGATCGTCAGGGGAGAGATTTGGGAATAGTCCAGCCAGTCCCCGCCTTGCTTCAGTCTTTCCACCCGGGCAAGTTGAGCCTCAATGAGGCCCTGGAAGTGTTCAAGGGCGGCCTTGGTTTCAGGGCTTTTCATACTTGATGTCCTCGTCCTCCAACTTGGCGGCGTCCTCGAACCGGATGTCGGCCCCCAGCACCCCGACGATCTCCTCGCGCTTATTCCGGATCGGGCCGGAGACGGTGATGCAAAGCACCCCGTCGATCCGGGAAATGTAGAAGTCGGTGGTGTAGATATTTCCGTCCTTGAGCGGGCGGATAAACCAGCTCCGGTCGGAGAAATCCTGGTTTTCGATGAAGGCACGGTCATAAGCCGCCTTGTCGTAGGCGTGGGTGACATTGGGGGTGATCTTCCGCCCCCTGGTGTCGGTGACATATAGATACTTGATAAAGGGCTCGGCCAGGATGCGCTGTTCCAGGACCGGGAGCTGGCGGGCGGGTTTCATGGAGCGGATGGCCGCATCCAGGGCGAGTTTTTCCACGATTCCGGAGGCGATCCGGCGCACCCGTTCCTTGATGTGGTCGAACTCGGACTTGAACAGGTGAGGCAGGTGCTTGCGGACCTGGTGCTGCATTTCCTCGGCGGAAATGGAGGTGGTCCTGCCCTGCTGGTACTGCTCGTCGATCCAGTCGCGGATGTTGACGACGCCCGGATGGCTCTTGCTTAGCCGCGCCCCGTCCAGGTCGGTCTGGGTCTGGATCCAGTAGAGGATCCCCGAGATCCCCGACTTGTCGGTGACCAGGATCGAGGGCGGGCGGTTGAGGATTCGGGCGGTATCGAAGATATTGTAAATCTCCTCGTTCTTGATCGCTCCGTCGGCGTGGATTCCGGCCGAGGTGACGTTGAAGTCGCGTCCGACGAAGGGGGTGTTGGGCGGGAT
The DNA here is from genome assembly GCA_964538495.1 of uncultured bacterium. GTDB lineage: Bacteria > Auribacterota > Erginobacteria > Erginobacterales > DAOSXE01 > CAZIEA01. The sequence goes on from CAZIEA010000021.1 coordinate 5,485, forward strand.
GCGGTAGCGGATCTCGTCCTGGAAATACTTCGCCATGTCCGTGATCGCGGTCAGGTCCATCCCGTTGATGGATCCCATCAGTCCGGCGTAGTGAATGCAGGCCCCTTCGATCGGGGGATTCCCGGTTCGTTCCCCGAAGCCGAGCACGGTGGCGTTGAGGGCGGCGCAGCCGAAAAGCCAGGCGCTCAGGCCCGCGGCAGTGACCAGGTGGAAGTCGTTGTGCCCGTGCCACTCCAGCCATTCCTTGGGCACCCCGGCGTCCTGGGTCAGGGCCCGCACCAGCTTGGGCACTCCCCGGGGCAGGGCGGCCTCGGCCCAGGGAACTCCGTAGCCCATGGTGTCGCAAAGCCTGATCTTGACCTTGGTCTTGGACTCTTCGGCCAGAGCCATCAGTTTTTGGGCGAAGGGGACGATGAAACCGTAAATGTCGGCCCGGGTTACGTCCTCGAAATGGCAGCGGGGGATGACTCCCGCGGCCAGGGCCGTCTTGGCCAGACCCAGATATTTGTCCAGCGCCTTCTCCCGGTCGAGCCCGAGCTTGAGGAAAATGTGGTAGTCGGACGCCGAGGTCAGGATCCCGGTTTCCTTAAGCCCCATTTCCTTGACCAATTGGAAATCCTTGGGTACGGCCCGGATCCAGCCGGTGACTTCGGGATAGCGATGGCCCAATTCCAGGATCCGGCGCACGGCTTCCTTGTCCTTTTCGGTGTAGAGGAAAAACTCGCATTGCCGGATGACCCCGTTGGGGCCGCCCAGACGGTGGAGAAACTCGTAGATGGACACGATCTGCTCCGCCGTGTAGGGGGGGCGTGCCTGCTGTCCGTCCCGGAAGGTGGTGCAGGTAATCCAGAATTCGTCCGGCGGGTCGGTGGGGATGGAGACCCCGTCGAAGGCCAGGCGGGGGACTTCGGAGTAAGGGAAGAGGTCGCGGTGGAGATTGGCCTCCCGGACCTGCCGAACCTCGACCGGTTTGCCGGTGGGCTCTTTCCAGATGTCGCTCTTGGGGTGGATGAAGTTGAAATCCTTCATGTCCTGCTCCTGGTTCGGGCTTAAACCTAAAAATATAGCATACCCCCGCGCCGCCGCCAAGTAATCACCAGCTTTCTCCAGCCTTGTCCGCGGCGAGTTGAAGAAGCACGGAATTCCCGGGTTCCGTGTAGTGTCCTGAATTCGCCGCTTTTGCTGTCGAAAATGCGACACCAGGACACTCTTTTCCCCTCCCTCTGCGAGTTATTACCCATTATTTTTTATCTTCAATTCGTTGTTGGCGAAAGTAATCCGTCAATATAGGTTCCGCCCGCCAGTTGGTGGCATAGGGCTTGCTTTAACTCCTGGTAGGAGACAAATCATTTACCGGGAGTTAAGCAATGAAAATTTGGGCAAGCAGGCTGGCATTGGGCGCGGCGGTGATCGTGATCGGGCTCTGGTCTTTCCCCGCCCGGGCGGAGAACTCCTGCCTGGTGATCGGCAGCGACGATTACAACGGCGACGGCATCAGCGACCCGGCCGCGTATGATCCCGTCAGCGGGATCTGGGAAGTGGCCGGGGTTTACCCCGAGGTGGAATTCGGCGGCTCGGGCCTGATCCCCGTTCCCGGGGACTACAACGGCGACGGCGTTACCACTATCGCTTTGTACGAGCCGGGGGGGTGGTGGTATTTTCTGCTCGACGGCGGGGATGAGGATTACCTGGAGTTTGGAGAAGAGGGGGAAATTCCGGTTCCGGCCGACTATGACGGCGACGGGGTCACCGACTGCGCCCTCTGGAATCCCGCCGACGGAACCTGGCGGATTGCCCTTTCCGGGCCGGTTTCCACTCCCGATTCCGGGCAACAGCGAATCCCGGCTCCAGAACCGACCCCGGAACCCACCCCGGAAAACCGGGAAAGCCCCCGCCGGGAGGCGGTCCTCGACGAACAACAGGTCCTGATCCTGACTCTGGGGCTGCCCGGTGACATTCCGGTTCCCGGCGACTATTCCGGGGATGGGAAAGCCTCCCCGGCCGTCTGGCGTCCTTCCACCGGGATGTGGATCATCGCGGGAGAAAAAACCGTCAAGTGGGGTGCTGCTTCCGACATTCCGGTCCCTCTGGACTTTGATGGGGACGGGGCGCTCGATCCTACGGTCTGGCGGCCCCGGGTGGGTTCCTCCGGCCTCTGGTTGACCCTGGGTCAGGAACCGGTGAGTTGGGGCTTGGAAGCCGCCGGGGACATTCCCCTGAGCGGCGATTTCGACGGCGATGGCGCCCACGACCTGGCGGTTTGGCGTCCGGCCAGAACCAGGACCATGATTCTTACCGCCCTGGGGGCGAAGATCTATGTCTCCGTCGGCATTCCGGGCGATGTCCCCATCAACCGCCGCTGTTACAGCGACTCCCAGTTCTGATTTCCGGCCCGCCCCCCGGCCAGTCGCCGGGGGGCAGGTTTTCCATAAGGCGGGTTTTTGAAATTTGCCGTTACCCGTCCAGGGCGGCGCGGACGCCGCGGGCCAGTTCCCGGACCGTGAAGGGCTTCTGGAGGCAAGGGGAGTTTTCCGGAAGGCCCTCGCCCCGGGTGATCATCTCGGAATTGTAGCCGGACATGAAAAGGCACTTGAGACCGGGAAGCCGGAGCCGGAGCTTGTCCCGCAGTTCGCGCCCGCTCATTTTCGGCATTACCATGTCGGTGACCAGGAGGTGGATCTCCCCGGCGTAAGCCTCCGCCTGGCGAAGGGCCTTTTCCGGGGAGTCCGCGGGCAGCACCCGGTAGCCGAGCCCGGAGAGCAGAGTGCGGGCGAGTTTGAGAATGGCGGGTTCGTCCTCCACCAGGAGCAGAGTTTCCGTCCCGCCTTCCGGAGTGGGAATGTCCTCCCGGGCCGGCGACGCGGGGGAGACGTGATCGAGCAGAGGAAAATAGATTTGGAAGACCGTGCCCCGCCCGGGCTCGCTGTAAACGTTGAGGAAGCCGCCGTTCTGGATGACAATGCCGTAAACGGTGGCCAGCCCTAATCCCGTCCCCCGGCCTTGCTCCTTGGTGGTGTAAAAGGGTTCGAAGAGATGGGAAAGGGTTTCCTTGTCCATCCCGCTGCCCGTGTCGCTTACGATCAGGAGGGCGTAGCGCCCGGGCCGGAATCCGGGATGGGCCTGGCACCAGGGTTCATCGATCTCGGCCCGGTCGGTGGCGATGACCACTTTCCCGGACTCGGGAATGGCGTCGCGGGCGTTGACCAGGAGGTTGACCAGGATCTGGCTGAGTTGGGTGGGGTCGAGGTTGACCGGAATCTCACCGGAGGCGGGTTGCCAGGCCAGTTCGATGTTTTCACCCACCATGGGTTTGAGCATCTTGATCATGCCCGAACCCGTCTCGTTCAAGTCCAGGATCCGGGGGGAGATGGCCTGTTTGCGGGCGAAGGCGAGCATCCTCCGGACCAGTTCCACCGAGTGTTCCGCCGCCCGGCGGATTTCCAGGAGATTGTCGCGCAGGAGGCTGTCGGGCGGGGCATCCTCCAGGGAGAGCTCAGTGTTGCCCAGGATGCTCTGGAGCATGTTGTTGAAGTCGTGGGCCACTCCCCCGGCCAGGCGCCCCACGGCGTCCATCTTCTGGGCCTGGCGCAGTTCCGCTTCCAGGCGCAGGCGTTCCTCTTCCGCCTGACGGCTCTCGGTGATATCCTGGGAAATACCCAGCAGGAACTCGGGCTGTCCCGCCGCGTTCAGGATCGGGACTTTCCAGGTGTGCAGAATGCGTTCTCCCTTGTCCTTGGTCTGCAGGCGTTCTTCCGGGATGTCCACGACCTTTTCCCCTTGCAGAACCTCGCGATCCTTCCGCGTGAAGAAGTCCGCCTGCTTCTTGGGGAAGAAGTCGTAGTCGTTTTTTCCCAGCAGTTCGGCCCTGGAATAGCCCAGCAGTTTTTCTCCCGCCCGGTTGAAACGGATAAACCGGAGTTCCCGGGCATCCTTGAGGAAAATCATGTTGGGGATGTTCTCGATGATCGAATCGAGCAAGGCGTTCGTCTGCCGCAGTTCCTCCACGGCCCGGATCTGCTCGATATGGGCCCGCTTGCGTTCGAGGGCGTCCCGGACCGCGAAAGGCAGGCGGGTCAGGTTGCTTTTCAGGACGTAGTCCGCCGCTCCGGCCTTGATGCACGCGACGGCGGTCTCCTCGTTGATGGCGCCGGTCAGGACGATGACGGGAAGGGTAGGGTCGAATTTACGGACGCCCTGCAGCACCCGCATTCCGTCGAAGCGGGGGAGGGCGTAATCGGTGATGACGAGGTCCGGGCGGAACTCCTGGAGGGTCCGGAGCAGTTCCGCCTCGGTCTCCACCCGGGCCGCGGCCGCGCGCAGACCATCTTTGGATAGGGCCCGCTCGGCCAGTTCCGCGTCCGCGGCCACGTCTTCCACGAAGAGGACGCGCATAGTTTCCGAAACGACCATTTTCCGTCTCCGGGGCCGCTACAGGACGGGCGGCTTGTTGATGAGTAACCAATATAACCCGATTTCCGCCACGGCGGCCACGAACTTGTCGAAATCCACCGGCTTGACGATATAGCTGTTGGCCCCCAGTTGGTAGCTCTCGAGCAGGTCCTTTTCCTGGGTGGAGGAGGTGAGGATCACCACCGGGATGGCCCGGGTCCGGGGATCGGATTTCATTTCCTTGAGAACTTCCAGCCCGTCCACCTTGGGCAGTTTCAGGTCCAGGATCACCACCTTGGGGGCGTTGGCGATATCCCGGCCGCCGAACTCGCCCCGGGCGAAGACGAAGTCGAGCGCCGCGGCTCCGTCTTTGACCTGGACCACCCGGTTGGCGAGGTTGTTTTTCCGCAAGGCCCGGAGGGTCAGCTCGGTGTCGTCGGGGTTGTCCTCCACCAGGAGGATCTCCACGTCGTCACTTTTGTTCATGATGTTTCTCCTTGGGTTCGGGTTCGCATTTGCGGTGTGGGGTATGGGGTGTGGGGTTTGCGCCGGGCATAGGGTTCGGACTTTCTTCAGCCTTCGGGCGTTCGGGCGGGGAGAAAAAAACGGAACTCGGCCCCTTCCCCGGGTCTTCCCTCGGCTTCGACTCGGCCGCCGTGGCGCTCGACGATGCGCTTGACGATGGCCAGGCCGATCCCGGTGCCGGGAAATTCGGCGGTCGTGTGCAGGCGCTGGAAAACCCCGAAAAGCTTGGGGGCGTAGCGGGGGTCGAACCCGACCCCGGTGTCTCGGACCCGGTATACGGCTTCGGCGCCTTTCCGTTCTCCAACGACCTCGATGCGGCGGAGATCCCGGGGGGCGGTGTACTTGACGGCGTTGGCCAGAAGGTTGTCCCAGACCTGGCGCAGGAGGGCGGGATCGCCCCGGGCCTCGGGGAGATCCCCCAGGGAGAATTCGCAGCGCGCGAGGATTTCGGGGGGAGCGGCCTCGGCGAAAGCCGCCCGGGCCAGGGCCGTCATCTGTACCTGGGAATATTTTATTTCCGCGAGCCCGGCCCGCGAAAGGTCCAGCAGGTCGGCGATGAGCCGGTCCATGCGCAGGGTGTTGGCCCGGATCACGCCAATCAAGCGGCTTCCCTCGTCCCCGAGGCCGGGGGCGAAGTCGTCCAGGAGGATCCGGGAAAACCCCTCCACGGCCCGCAGGGGCGTGCGCAGGTCGTGGCTGACCGAGTAGGCGAAGGCTTCGAGTTCCCGGTTGGAAGCCGCGAGCTGGGCGGTGCGTTGGGCGACCCGCTCCTCCAGTTCCACATTGAGCTTCTTGATTTCTTCTTGCGACCGGCGCAAATACGTTTTCCGGTTGCGCTGCCAGACCATTCCGGCCCCGGCCCCGGTCAGGAGGACCAGGGCGAGGATCAGCCCGAGTATGAGCAGGGTGCGGGTTCGCCAGGGGGACAGGGCTTCCGCCTCGTCCACCTTGGAGACCATGAACCAGGACGAGCCGGGGATGGGGAGGAAAGCCGCCAGGACCCGGACGCCGCGGTAGTCCCGGCCCCGCCAGAAGCCTTCCCGCTCCCGCACCGCCCGGGCGGCGGGCAAGTCCGCTTCTTCCAGGGGGAAGCGCAGTTCCAGCGCCGCCCCTTCCCGGTGGCGGAGGTCGGTGAGGAAGATGACTTCGCCGCCTTCTTGACGGACCAGGAGGGTTTCGGCGGTATCGCTCGGCACCGGCCAGGTCTGGATCAGGGGGAAGAGGAATTCCCGGGCATCGGACTGGAGCACGACCGCGCCGGCCGGTTCTCCCTCCGGGTCAAAAAGCGGGGCTGCGACCCCGAGATGGATTTTCTTTTTCTCCGGGTCCCGGTGCAGGTCGGTGATAACCGGCCGGCCCGAGCGCCAGGCCTCCTCCAGCGCCGCCCGGCCTTCCAGGTGCAGGGGGCCGAGGATGCCGCTTAGGCTGAGGCGGACATTCCCGGCGGGGTCGAGCAGGAGGATGTTGTCGTAATGATAGTGCTCCGCCAGGACCTGAAAGCGGCGGAGGATTTTGGCGGGGTCGCCTTCCGGATGGGCGATCCAGGCGGGGATATCCTCTCGGAAGAGGTCGGTGTCCGTCAGCACGGCGGCGTCGCCCATTCGTTCCCGGCGCCAGCGCGTGATTTCCTCGGTCTTGAGGGTGGCGATGGCACGGAGATCATCGGCGATTTTCTGGAGAAGATGATTTTCCTGCGCCCGCAGGAACCAGGCGCCGCCGAGCAGGACTACCGCCAGGGCGCCCAGAAAGGAAAGGAGCAGCAATCGCGGGATTTTTCTCTCTTTTTCCATCAGAAGCCGGGCGTGGGGCTTGAGTGCGATAAAATTATTATAATCAAGCAGGGGCGGGAATGTCGAGGAGAAAGCTTGCCTCGGTCTCTTCTCCCTCCTCGCGCAGGCAAGGCTCGGACTGGTGCAGACGCAGGGCGTTGCCGACATAACCGGCGAAGAAAATGTCGTGCGTGGAGGCGATCCCTCCTCCGGCCGTCTCCCCGCGTTCGGCCTGTTCCCAGGCCGCGCGGAAGTGTCCCCGGCCCCGGACGGAGAACCTGAACCCGCCGCCTTCGGCCTCCGCCCGCGTCCGGACGGGAAGGCTCTCGGGCAGGTGGTTGTCGAAGAACCTGGCCAGGTAGTACAGCGCCCGGGCCAGGGGGCGGCGGAGGCAGACGACGGCGCCGTCTTCGGGAAATTCGAACGCCGTTTTCCTGGGCCACCCCTCCAGGTAGCCGGCCAGGTCGCCGAAAATATCGCTCAGGCGCTCGGTTTTCCGGGCGGGGCCGGTCTCCCCGCTGCCGTCGGCCAGTGCTTCGCGCAGGTCCAAGAACAGGATGCGCAGGGCGCGGGCGGCCTCCAGGACGTCGCCGGCCTGGCGCCGGAGAAGGCGGTCGCGGAAGGCCGGATGCAGGGCCAGGGTCTCGACCCCGGCTGTCACCCCGGTAAGGAGATTGCTCAGGTCGTGCCGCAGGGCCGAGAGCATGAGCATCCGGTTGCGGAAATGACGCGAGAGCAGTTCGTGATAATCGGCCAGGGTCCCGATCTGGATGATGATGAACTCGAAGGATGAGGTCTTGGAGATGAAAGACTGGGCCCCGGCGCGGTAAGCCTGCTCGATGTTGCCGGGGGAGGGGTCGACTCCGGTCAGGAAGGCGATCGGGACCGGGTCCAGGCGGCGGCTCCGGCGGATTTCCCGGCAGAGGGAAAGGCCGTCCGTTTCCGGCATCAACCAGTCGATCAGGATCAGGTCGGGGTCGAGAGAACCGAGCGCGGCGCGCAATTCGCTCCCGGAGCCGAAAATCCGGATATCGTAGATCCCCCCAAGTTTCACCCGGAAGAGGGACCGGATCGCGGGATCGTCGTCAACCAGGACGAGGCGGCGCTTTTCCGGGCTCACCGGGGGCCTCCCCTCTTTTTCCCGAGCAGGTTCCTCTCCTCCAGGAACCGCTGCAGCCGGGCCGGCTCCCATGGCTTCTGGAGCACGAGGTCGGCGCCGGCGGCGGCCTTGCCCAGGTGCTCGGTATGCCCGGGAAGAGATCTCTCCCAGCCAGTCGATTCCGGTCCGCCGGTCGCCTGGGCCGCCCACGCGCACGAAAATATCCAGGGTCACGACCTTGAGGCTCGCGGCCCGGGCCCGCAGGCAGGCATCGGCTTCGCCGATGGTGGAAACGTGCAGGCACTTCAAGCCCAGGTTGCGGAAAAAATTTAGCTCGGCGGCGGCGCAGTGGATGTCGTCCTCCACCACCAGGATTTCGACGGCTCGCCCCAGGGCGTCCTGCAGCCGCCGTTCCCGGGCATAATCGTCCAGGGTGCGGATCCCGGTGCGCGCGTCCTTAAGCAGCAGCCGGGGAATTTGCATCAGGATGTCGAGCGGGATGAAAAGCGGGGTGACCGCCATGATCAGGGCGGCGCCCGGCAGGATCGAAAGCGCGCCTTCGAAGGTGAATTCGATGTCGCTCAACTGCGCTCTCCCCGCCCCTCCCCAGTCCAGGGCCTCCTTCCCCAGGGAAAAGAGGGCGGCCACGGCGACGGCGCCGAAGAGGCCGGCCGCCACCACGGTCGGGATCCAGAGCAGGGTTCGGGTCAACGAGCCCCGGCCCCGCCCGGCTATGAGCACCCTGACCACTATCCCGATGTAGGCCAGGTAAAAAAAAGCTCCGGCGAGCGCCTGTCCGGCCCGGAAATGCTGCCGGGCGTCTTCGGCTCCGGGAGGCTTTTTCCCCAGGTCCCAGCAGAGAAAACTTCCCAGCAGCACCCCGGACAAGACCAGGAGAATCGCGGCGTGGACTCGGGCCCTGGTCCGGCGCTTTCCCAGCCATTCCGGAAGCGATGTCCGCTTTCCCTTCAAGAGCCTCCATCCTCCCCCCGGCGCAATTGTGAAGCAATGCGGGGGTTATGGGAAACTTAAACGGATTTATCCTTGCCCGGAAAAAACCGGGGGTTAGGGAACTGGGGGGCCGAGACGGCGGAGGATCTCCCGCTCCAAGCTCTCGGGCGGGGCGAGTTCCAGGGCCTCCCGGTAGAACTTTTCCGCCGCATCCTGGTCGCCGGAGGTTTCCCGGACCCGGCCCAGGTGGTAGAGGGTCTCGGCCCGGAGCCGGCGGAACTCGGGCGGGGCGGCCGCCAGGGCTTCCCACAGGGTGATCTCCGCCGTGGGCGGGTCTCCCGCCAGAAACTGCGCCCAACCCAGGCTGTCGAGGTAGAGCCGGCGGTTGTCGGAGTCGGCGGCCAGGGCCCGCTCCAGCAGGGACAGGGCTTCCCCGGGGTTGCCGCCGGAATCGAGGATGACGCAGGCGAGATTGTTGAGGGCGTGGGGATGGTCGGGTTCGAGCTCGAGGGCCCGGCGGTAGGCGGCGATCGCCTCGGGGGGGTTGCCGAGCTTGACCCAGGTGTTCCCCAGGTTGATCCAGGCCCGGGCGTGCCCGGGAGAAAGGCGGATGGCTTCCCGATACTCGGCCAGGGCTCCCCGGAGGTCGCCGGTCCTTTCCAGGATCACTCCCCGGTCATTGTGCCGGTCGGAGCGGGTTTCCGGGGAGGAATCGTCATCCCGTCCGACGCTCTCGGCGATCCGGTCGAAGTCCAGCCCCTGAATGTTGACCCGGTAGGTCGAACACCCCCCCGGGAGAAGCAAGAGTACGATCCAGACGGCGCGGGGTTTCATGGCCAGTCGGAGAGGCGGGTGATCAGGAGCATCCAGTTGCCGGTCTCTTTCCAGCGGGAGGCGAACTCGTCCCAGTCCAGAACCTTCCCCCGTTCCCGCCCGGAGTGGACGATCAGCTTGCGCCGGGCCCGGTCAAACCCGTAAGCCACCATGAAATGAGCGCCGGGGTCATCGTCCGCGGAAGAGACCTGGACGATGACCGGGATCCCCGCGGCGATTGCCTCCAAAAGCTTCTCCAGGGAACCTGCTTCCGCCCGGGCCTGAAATCCGTGCCGCCGGGCGGCGATCAGCAATTCCAGGTTGAGGGCGCCTTTTAGCTCCCCGCGATAGACCTCGGGGGCCAACTGCTCCTGGCTGAAGGCCGCTCCGTAATAGCCCATGACCATGGCCAAGCAGGCGGGACCGCAGTAGCGGGGTTTTTGCGGGATGAAGGGGACGTTCCCGATCAGGACCGGTTCTTCAGCCGGAACCGGTCCGGTTCCGAGCGCCAAGATCAAGGCCGCCAGGACGGCCCACCCGGTTCCGGGTTTCAATTTCAATTGTTGACGAAGAAGTAAACCCCGGTAAAAACCGCGAGCACCACGGCAATGACCAGGGCCACTCGCCAGGGGTCGACCTCGCCGTTCTCGTCGGCGCCCCCGACCGAAGCCCGGTCCAGGGAAGAAACCAGGATCAGGACTTCATCATCCTCCAGGGCCGCTGCCCGCTCCCGGGCCGCGGAAGGTTCCATCCCCAGGGATTGGTAATACCCGGCCAGGACCTGGCGGGGAGAACCGGCTCCGGGGGAACCCTGGGAATCCAGGATGGCGGCCGACCCTGATGGGGCCAGGAGAACCCCGGCGGCGGCGAAGGCCAGCCCCAGGAAGGGACGGTTTAGAAAAATTTTTCTCATTGGAATTGCTCCTTTCTCGAGATTGCCGGCCCGGCGCCGGAAACTTATAAACACTACATGGGAGGCGGAGGAAAGACAAGGTGCATTTACTGTGCCGCCCACCAGTTTTTCCACCTGGCGACAGCCTCGTCCCGCTCTTTTTTGGAATTCTTCGAGTTGAAACCGAAGTCCTGTCCGGTGACCTCCCGGAGAAAGTCGGAAGCTTCCTGGCCGGCCTGATTATCCTTGTCGGAGACGGGGGAGGAGAGGTTTTCGATCAGAACCGGGATTCCCGACTTATCCCCCAGCCTGGCCAATGCCCGCCCGGCATGGTTCTGCACCCAGACCACCTGATCGGTCAGGGCCCGTTTCAGGTCCGGAATGGCCGCGGCATCTCCGAGGAGCCCGAGGGAGGAGGCCGCAAAACTGCGGACGTAGGAATTCTGGTCCCGCAGGCCGCGCTGGAGGTAGCGGACGGCCTGAGGGTTGCCGAGATATCCCAGCGCTTCGGCGGCTGCGGCCCGGGCGAAGTTGTTGGGGTCGTCGAGTTTGACAATGATCAATTGGGTGTAAGCGGGGTCTTTGGTTCGGCCCAGGGAGGTGATGGCGGTGTGCCGGACATAGGAATTGGGGTCGTTGAGGGCGCGAACCATTACCTCCCGGGAACGCGAGTCCTGCATCATGGACCCCAGGGCCACCACTGCCTCGTAGCGGATATAGCTGTTTTCGTCCCGGAAGGCATCCACCAGGGCGCTTACCGCTAGGGGGTCCTTGATCCGCCCCAAGCTTTTAGCCGCGAAGCGCCGGAAGGTTTCGTTTTCCGCCTTGAGAAGCTTGAGCAGGGCGGGCACCGCCGCTGTGTCCTCGGGACCGGCGTTTTCGGACAGGTGTTGGACCGCGGCCAGCCTGACCAGATAAGTGTCGCTTAACAAATCCCGGCCGTATTCGGCGTTGGTTTTGCCCGTTTTTTCCCCGGGCTCGCTTCCGCCGCATCCTCCCGCGATTGCCAGGAGAATTGAGAAGACAAACCAGCGCTTCAATTTCATCGCCCCCTCCTTTTATCTCAAGGGGTTCGAGCAATTTTCTCTACTTATTAGATGCCTGTGAAACGGGTTTTAAGTCAAGTAAAAATGCCCTTTCCCCGGGCGGTTCCCCGGGGGGAAAAAACGCCCCGCCGGGGAAATCCCAGCGGGGCGGACGGGGGAAACCGGCCGGCGGCTTTACTCGGGACTGATGGCGCTGACCGGGCAAACCGCGGCGCAAGCGCCGCAATCTATGCATTTTTCCGGATCGATCACATAGATGGGGTCGCCTTCCGAGATGGCCCCGACCGGGCATTCCGGCTGGCAGGAACCGCAAGCCACGCAATCCTCGCTGATTTTGTAGGCCATGATTTTCTCCTTTCGGTTGTATTTTCGAAGCAATCCTGCTGGGGCAAAAATAGCCCATCGCCGGGCCCTGTCAAGGCCAAATTCACGAGCATAGGGCATAGAGCATGGAGTTAGTATACGGGATTCAGGGTTCAGGGTTCGGGGTTCAGGAAAACCGTAATCAGTGATCCGTTGAAAAGCAGGATACAGGAAACAGGAGACAGGAGCCGGGAAAACCCGTAATCCGTAATCCGTGACCAGTGATCCGTAATCCGGCGTCTGAATTGGCGCGGATTGGCGGGATTCGCGGTTCCCTTCAGCCTGATTCCGCCCGATAGCGATCCCGATACCGATACCGACCCCGATTCGCCCCTGACGCTCTGCGCTCTGCGCTTTGCGCTATGCCGATTACGATTACGACAACGATAACGATAAGGGATGAATCTGTGAAAATCCGTGAAATCTGTGGAAAGAAATCTGCGGTAATCTGCGAAATCTTAGTTTTGGTTAGCGGGGATTTGCGAGATTAGCGGTTAAATCTGCGAAATCTTAGTTTTTATCCTGGCGTGCGGACGCCCTTGCGGTGAACCCGAAGTCCAAGGCGCCGGTGGGGCAGGAGCGCACGCACTTCAGGCAGCGGATGCAGTCATTGGCGGCGAACTCGCCTTTACTGGGCTCCAGGTCCACCGGGCAGACCCGGGCGCAGGCCCGGCAGGAGACGCAGGCCTCGGCGCGGAAGGAGATGCCGAAGACGGCTACGCGGTTGAAGAACCCATAGATCAGGCCCAGAGGGCAGGCCAACCGGCAGAAAGGGCGGAACCAGAAAACCGAGCCGGCGAGAAAAACAGCCAGGATGGCGATCTTGAGATGGAAAATCCCGCCGATCAGGGATCGGAGGTTTTGGTTAAAGACGGTCAGGGGGACGCCTCCCTGCAGGGTCCCGGCCGGACAAAGCCAGGCGCAGAAGGAGGGTTGTCCGGTCAGGAAGGGAACGAGCAGGACCAGCCCCGCCAGGAATGCCCAGCGCAGTTTCCCGAGCGCGCGGGGCAGTTTCAACTTCGCCGACGGGATCCGGTGCAGGAGTTCCTGCAGGAGACCGAACGGGCAGATCCAGCCGCAGACCAGCCGCCCCAGGAATCCCCCGCTGAGAAGGAAGAACCCCGCTAGGTAAAGTGAGAAACGGTAGCGCCCCCAGGCGACGAAGTATTGCAGCGCTCCCAGGGGGCAGGAAGCAACGGCGTAGGGGCAGGCATAGCAGTTCAGGCCCGGAAAGCAGACATGTTTCAGGGAACCCTGATAAACGGCGGAAGGGAGCGGTTGCCCGAACAGGAAGGCGCAGTTGGCGATCAGGGCGCAGGCGAACTGGACGAGTTTGCGGGCGCCATCCATACCGGTCAACCCAGGCCGATGCAGGAAAAGCAGATCAAAATTGCCTGGCGCCAGACTTCCCCGGCTTCCCCCCAGGCAATCCCGAGCAGGAGCAGGGCCGCTCCCGCGCCGATGAGACCAGCCTGCCACATTAGCCTATTCTTCATCATCCAGGATCTCCGAGTCCAGGAAAGTCCGTAATCCGTGATCAGTAAACCGTAATCCGTTGCCTGAATTGGCGATGATTTGCAAGATTCGCGGTTCCTTGTGCCGGTTTTTTTGAGAGCCAAGCCGCACGCCTCACGCCGTGAACGCGTACGTGAACGAGTACGATTAATCCATGAGATCTGTGGACTTCCCTTGAGTGTCAACCCACACAAAACTAAAAAAAATAATTTTACGGGATCGGGAACGGGATTGGAACCGGGATTTAACCGTGTTAAGCTTGAATTATGAACTTTTTGACGATCATCGTCATCGGGCTCCTGGGATCGCCCGCGCCGGCCTCCCTGCCGCCGTCCGAGGCGGTTCTGATTGTGGTCGAAGGAGTGGCGGATTCCCCCGCGGCCACCTACCTGGCGGCCCTTTCTTCCGTCCGGGAAAGAGTGGAGGGAATTAACTTCACCGTTCTGGCGGGCAAATACCCCGCCTATTCGCCGGGGAAGATCCCCGGGACTCTGGATACCCGGGGAAAACGGGTGCTGGACACCGTGAAATTGCCTACCGGATTTTACAAGACCAGAATGGAAGTCGAGATCCCCTTGCATGCTCTCCCCCCGGGGGAAGGGATGACCGAGGTAATCGGGCAGGGACAAGCCCGTCTGGACCAGGCCGGGAGCCGTTCCCGGGCGCGGCGTCTGGCTCTGGAAAGCGCCATGGCCGCGGCAATATCCCGGGCGGTGGGGGAAAGCTACCCCAGTGCTTCCATCCCCCTGCGGCTGCGCGGGACCATTTATCTTCTCGGCACCTTGAGGGAAGAGATCCGGGAGGGGGAATACCTGCTCGATCTCCGGGCCCAGATCCTGCTTCAGCGCGACGATTGAAGCCGGTTTACCGCGCTTCCGTCTCCGCCGGTCCGGCCGCGGCTGGAGTTCCGGGATAGAAGCTGGAAATGGGGATCCTGATCTCGGCCTGGTCGGGCTGGTTGGTGCGAAAGATAATATCCCCCCGTTTCCTTCCGGGCTGGGCCTTTCCCACTGGGGTGATGGTCAGGGTGTATTCCTCCCCCTTCTTCACCTCGGCCAGGGAAAGGTCGAACCCGGGCACGGTCGCCTCCGGCCTGGTGACTTCCAGGTCGGGGTTTCCGGTCTTGGTGATCCGGATGACCTTGCCCGCTGCTCCGTCCAGGTCCTGCCGGTTGAAGAAAATCATTCTCGGGGTGTAGTCCAC
>CAZIEA010000022.1:0-6505 GCA_964538495.1 uncultured bacterium
CACCCGGAAGGCCCAGCGCGCCCTGGCCGGATTCTTTCTCCTCCACTACGGGTTCTTCCACCTGGTCTACGCCGTCTTCCTGGTCTCCCTGGGGACCGAGCAGTCCGGGGGCCGCTACTTCGACGCCGGGGTCATACTCCAGACGGCCGCGGCGCTGGCCGCCAACCACGCCTTTTCCTTTTTCTACAACCTGAAAAGAGACCGGGAAAGGCACCTGAACGCGGGGGTGCTGATGTTCCTCCCCTACGCCCGCATCTTCCCCATGCACCTGTGCATCTTGATCGGGGCGCTGCTGGGAAACACGGCGATGCTGGTGATCTTCATCCTGCTCAAAACCGGGGCGGACCTGCTCATGCACACCCTCGAACACCGTTTCCTCGAGCGCGGCGGCGAGCCCGCTTGAGGGCCCGGAAAACCCGGAAAGGAATGCGGGGCCGGAGCCGGACCGTGAAAATCGCTGCCGCCGCTGCGGAGCAGCCCGAAGGACCGGGCCAGGGAAAGGGCGCGGCGCTCCTCCTCGGGGCTGAAGGAATGGTAGTAAGTCTCCAGCCCGTCCAACCCCTGGTCGCACAACTCGTGCAGGGTCTTTTCAAAATCGGCGCCGTTGCCGTTCTTGAGGCAGGAAGTGTAGTGGGCCAGGACGGCCAGTCCCCCGGCCCGGTGGATCAGCTCGATCGCGTCCCGGGACCCGACCCGGCGGCGGGGGACATAGGCCGCCGCCCCCGTTCCCAGGTAAAGCTGAAACGCTTCCTGATGGGAGCGGACCACCCCCCGGCGGACGAGAAGGCGGGCAACGTGGGGGCGGCCGATCACGCTTTCCCCCGCCTCCGCCTCCACCTCCGCTTCGGTGATCTCCCCCCCCAGTTCCCGCAGCCTGGCCACGATCCGGGGATAGCGCTCAGAGCGCGCGCGGCGCATGTCCTCCAGCCACCCGGCCAGAGTCGGGTTGGCGGGGTCGATGAAGAGACCGACCATGTGCATGGAACCGCCCGGGCTGTCCACGCTGATCTCGACCCCGGGGACCACCTCCAGCCCCAGTTCCCGGCCCGCCCGCAGGCCCTCGGCCACCCCGGCGACGGTGTCGTGATCCGTGATGGCCAGAGCGGCCAGGCGGGAGCGCCGGGCCAGCTCCACAACCTGGCGGGGGCTCAAGGCCCCGTCGCTGGCGGTGGTGTGAACGTGGAGGTCGAGATGACGGCGGCCGATCATTCCGGATTCGCTTTCAAGGCGGCGAGATAAACCCGGTAGGCGGGAATTCCCTTCTCCCTCCCCAGGCGCAGGCAGTCCTCGTACTCGGGCAAAAACCGGGCCGCCCCGGAGGGAGCGGACGCAAGTTTGACCCTGACCCGGCCGTAGGGGGTCTCGACCCCGCCCGGGAGCCGGCTCAGGCAGCGGCGGGTGACCGGAAACTTCCGGACCCCGAGGGTGGAGGTGGACTCCAGCAGGAAAGCGGACAGCTCGTCGGCAAGCGCGGCCGGAGCCAGGACCTCGATCTTGTGCCCCGGGCGGCCCTTCTTCATGACCAGCGGGGAGATGAAAGCGTCAACCGCGCCCTTTGAAAGGATTTCCTCGAGCAGATCGGCGCCCAGAAATTCCGGAGGGAAATCGTCGAGATTGGCCTGCAGCAGCGCCATCTCACCCTCCCCGGCGGCGGGGAAAACCTCGCCCAGGCTCAGGCGCAGGGCGTTGGGATGGGGATACTCCCTTTCCCCCGCGCCCCAGGACGAAGCCGTCACCCGGATCACGGGGTCGGAGAACTCGGGGTCGAGCTCCCGGAGGATGGCCGCCCCGGTAGGGGTGGTGAACTCCCCTTCCTCCTGGCCGGCCCAGACCGGCATCCCCCGAAGAAGCTCGGCGGCGGCCGGGGCGGGGACGGGAAGCAAGCCGTGGGCGGTTTTGACGAAACCGCGCCCGGTCCGCACAGGAGTGCAATAAACCTTTTCCGGACGCATTCGCTCGATCAGCAGCGCCGCCGCCGTGATGTCCAGAATCGAGTCGGCCTCCCCCACCTCGTGGAAACTGACCTCCTCGGGGGCAACCCCGTGGGCCGCGGCTTCGGCGGAGGCCAGGGAGCGCAAAATCCTTTCCGCCCGGGAGAGGACCGCGGCGGGGAGGTCCGCGGAGCGGATCAGGCCGATAATCTCTCCCGGATTGCGATGATGATGATGATGACCGCGGGTTTCCGCCGCGATGACGCGGAAACCCCGGCAGGCGATCCCGGCCCGGAAGACCGGGAAAAACTCGGCCCGGACCCCGGCCAGACCGAGACGAGCGGGAAGCGCGGACACTTCCTCTTCCGCCCCGGCCAGACCGGCGGCGGCCGCGGTGAACATATCCCCGCTCAGCCCGGAAAAAGGCTCAAGCTTGAGAACCGGCATGAAACCCCTTCCTCCCGAGAATGCGGGCCGCTCCCAGGGCGGCCCCGCAGCCGTTGTCGATATTGACCACCAGCAGCCCGTTGGCGCAACTGGCCAGCATGGCCGCCAGGGCCGCCCGGCCCTCGGCGGCCACCCCGTAGCCCACCGAGGTGGGGACGGCAATCACCGGTCCCGGAAACAGCCCGGCCAGGACCGAGGCCAGCGATCAGGACATCGCACTCGCGCAGTTCGGGAAGACGGGAGAGAACCCGGTCCAGGCAGGAGACTCCCAGGTCGTTCCAGACCCGGCGGGAAATCCCCAGAAAGTCCAGAACGGCGGCCGCTTCGGCCGCGACCGGGGCGTCGGAGGTCCCGCCGGTGACGATCCCGACCAGCCCGGGACGCGCGGGGAGGCCGGGACCGGCCAGGTAAGTCCGGGCCGCGGCGTCGTAGCTCCCCCCTTCCAGGAAGACGGCTTTCTCGGGTTGGAGCCGGGTGACCAGGGCCCCCTGCCCGGCCTCACGGAAAACCGCCAGGATCCGCCGGAGCTGGTCGGGGTTCTTGAACTCCCCGTAGACGATCTCCGGAAAACCCATCCGCTCCCGTCGGGAAAGGTCGATTTGGACGTCGCTCATTTCCTCAAGTCCACTTTCTCCTGGGGAACGGGCTCCGAACCCATCCAGACCACCCGGCGGAAGTGATCGGGGTCGGTGTTTCCCTCGGTATTGAGGAGCAGGACCTGGGAGTCGGAATCCAGCCGCAGCGCCTCTTTCAACTCCTTAAGTTCCGGAGACTTCATCACCGCCAGCAGCGCCCCCAGAGTCACCGCCCCCGACTCCCCCGAGACGATGAAAGGGTCGTCGGCCAAGGGCACGCCGTAAACCCGCATCCCCAGCGCGGCGATGTAATCCGGGCAGGCGATGAAGACATCGGCGCAATCCCGCAGTATTTCCCAGGCGAGCGGGCTGGGATCGCCGCAGGCCAGGCCCGCCATGATGGTGTCAAGATTCCCGGGAAAACTGTGCGGCTTCCCATCCCCGGCCCGGGCCGACTCGTAGAGGCAGGCGGCCCGATCCGGCTCGACCACCGCCACCGCCGGGGCGGCGGCGCCGAAGAGGCCCCGGTAAAAGGCGGTCACCGAGGCCGCCAGGGCCCCGACCCCGGCCTGCACGAAGATATGGGTGGGCTTGACCAAGCCCTGGGCGGCCAGCTCCTCCTGAGCCTCGGCGAACATGGTGGTGTAGCCCTGCATCACCCAGGAGGGAATGTCGCGGTAACCTTCCCAGGAGGTGTCGGAAATCACCTGCCAACCGTTTTCGGCGGCGTCCCGGGTAATCTGGCGGACGGCGTCGTCGTAAGTCCCTTCCACCACCTTGACCTCGGCCCCATAGGAGCGGATCGCCTCGATCCGGACCCGGGCGGTGGCGCGGTGGACGTAGATCACGGACTTGAAACCCAGCTTCCCGGACGCCCCGGCCACTCCCCGCCCGTGGTTGCCGTCGGTGGCGGCCGCGAAAACGATATCCCCCAGCCGGCGGCGGGTCCGTTCCGAAACCAGCTCGGAATAGGAGACCTCGCCCTCCGCCCCCAGGCGCGCCAACAGGTAGCGGTAAATGGCGAAGGAGCCGCCCAGGACCTTGAAAGAGTTCAAGCTCAGGCGCTGGGACTCGTCCTTGACCCAGATCCCCCCCAAGGAGACCATGGCGGCCAGGTTGGAGAGCCCCTTGAGGGGGCTGACCCGGTAGCCGGGGATCTGGCGGTGAAAGTGCCGGGCGCGCGCGGCGGCCTCCGGAGGAACATATTTACGGCAGGCCTCGTTTTCCGCGCACCGATCCAACCCCGGATTCAGCAGCCACTTGATCGAACGCTCCACTTCTCAATCTCCTTGTCCGGGGTCTCCTCCCCGTTTCCGGTTTTCGGGGGGATTATAGAGTTTTTCCCGCCAGCCGGGGAGCGGAAAAACCGCTTTCCCCCGGTTTCCGCCTCCCGGCCCGCTTGACACCAGCGTTCCGAGGTGTTATTTTCTTTTTATAATAGCGCCATCACGCTGCTGACCGAAAAACACGGGAACTTGGTTCCCGGGAGGAGGTGAGCATGAGGATACGCACGCTGATTGCCGCGCTGCTGGCGGGGACGCTGACCGCGGCGAGCGGAATCTTGGGGGCCGATTTCGACGGCGACTCCCGGGACGACATCGCCGTCTTCCGGCCCTCGACCGGTCTCTGGAGCGTCCGGGGCGTCACCCGGGTTTACTTCGGGGCCTCCGGCGATACCCCCTCCCCCGGCGACTACAACGGGGACGGGATGGCCGATTATGCCGTACACCGGCCCTCCGTGAACCTCTGGACCGCCCGGGGCGTCACTCGGGTTTATTTCGGGAACTCGGCCACCGACGAGGCCCTGACCGGGGCCGGGAGCGGGCAGCGCCTCTACGACTACGTGGTCAAGGCAGGCGACGGCGCCGACTTGGTGGCGGCCCTGGAGAGCAACACCTACAAGAGCGTCTTCATCCCCAACGGCACCTACACGGTCTCCGAGATCATCGACATCGATAACGTGACGCACGTGGTGGGGGAAGGCAACGGGGCGATCATCGCCTTCTCCGCGGAAGGCTATTACCTCTACGTCACCGTCGAGCACTGCATCCTGGAGAACTTCCGGACTACCGCGGGCGGAAGCTCGAGCAGCAACCTGGGCAGCGTCCACATCAACGCCGACTACGCCACCCTCCACCACGTCAATTCCTTCCAGAGCTACGGCTACGGCTTCAGCTGCTCCGACACCGCCGACTTCGTCAGCTTCGTCAACTGCATGGCCAGGACCGCCGCCGAGAGCGGCTTCGGTGGGAACATTAACGACGCGTTGGCCCGTTATACCAACTGCCTGGCCAAGAACTGCGACTTCGGGTTTGCCTCCTGCCGCAACCTCTCCAGCTGCACGGTGGATGGGGACGGGGTCACTCAGACCGGTTTCAGCGCCTGCCAGAACCTAAGCGCCTGCACCGCCCTCGACTGCACCGCCTCCGGGTTCGGACTCTGTCTGCGCCTCAGCGGCTGCACCGTCGATAACAACAACCTGGGCACCTACGGATTCGGGCTCTGCAGTAACCTCTCCAGTTGCCACGCGGAGGGGACCACCGGTGACGAGTACTGGACCTGCACCTTGAAGGACAGTGAATCCTGCGACTGATCCCGAACCATGAAGAAAAGAGGGGGCGCGGCAAAAGCCGCGCCCCTTTTTTATCCCGGGATCTTAATGGCTACGCCTGGGGGAGAAGGGGGACGACGCAGAGCAGTTCCAGGTTCTCGGCGTAGGGGTTGAGAAACTGGTGCTCCTCCCCGGCAGGGACGTAGATGGCCTGGTTGGGGGCGATCTTGAACTTCCCCTCGGGGGCGGAATACGCCACCCCTTCGCCCTTTTCCACCCGGATCAGGTGCTCCCAGGGATGGGAGTGCAACGGGGTCTGGCCGCCGGGCGCGATCTTGAAGAGGCGCATCTCGATCCGCTCCGAGCCTTCCTTAGTCCCGAGCAGGACCATCCGGAAGGCGTTGCGGGCGTTGCCTTCCTTGACCAGCTCCGCCTTGACCTTCTTCTCTTTAATGATCTTCATAACGGCAATATCTCGAATGTTACGAGTATTTTAACCCTTCTCCCTTCCCGCGTCCACCACTACTTGGCATAGAGTATAAAGTCAGGGTTCAGGTTTCAGGGTTCAGGGTTCAGGGAAACCCCGTAATCAGTGATCAGTGATCCGTAATCCGGAGCCTGAGTTGGCGTAGATTCGCGAGATTCGCGGTTAAATCCGGGTAATCTGTGGACGAATCGGTTTTCTGGGCGGCCGGGCGTGATGATTGCGCACGCTCAGGGGATGGTGAGAATGTTGCTGAGGATCTTGGGCGGAAGTTCCGTGGGGTAAGCAACCAGGAAAAAACCGGTCCCGGCCGGGACCATGATCTCGGTCGTCAAGGAACCGTCCGAGCGGAAAAGATCGGGCAGGTTCTCGTCCACCAGCAAGCTTTCCCCGCCCCCGGTGGAAACCAGGACCGCGGCCCGGGCCCCTTCCTCCCCCGGTTTGAGCCGCCGCCAGGATAAGTTGAGGGCCCGCCGGTCCTTTCCTGCCAATTCCAGCCGGTAAATATCTCCGTTTT
>CAZIEA010000022.1:6515-17147 GCA_964538495.1 uncultured bacterium
ATCCGGCGGCACGGGGGCAAGACCCCAGACAAACCCGGTTTGGGGCGGCGGAGTCGGGGCCGGGCGCCACTGCGGGAAATCCTCCCGGAGCCGCCGGAGGAAGTAACCAGCGTGTTCCAGGGTTTCCCCGGCCCGGGCGAAATCCCCGGCCCGGAGCGAAGCCAGCGAATCCGTGGTCCGGGCCAGGGCTTGCTCATAGAGCTCCGCGGCCGGGTCGGCCGAGGCGGGAGCGGGCAGCAAGGCAAGCCCCAGCAGCAATCCTAATATTCTCATTTTTCCTCCTCCGACTGCGATTACGACCGCGACAACGGTCAAAGCCTTGAAATCTTAGGATCTTGGTATGATGATCGCATCCGTGAACGTGAACGCGTACGAGTACGTGAACAGGACGAATCTGTGTAAATCTGTGAAATCTGTGAAATCTGTGGATAAAGGGTGCAATGGAGTATAGCGCGAAAAAATGAGAGAATCCAGCCCGATGCGAACGCTCGACGACAAGCTCGTGAACCGCCTGGAAGGGATTCTGGGGGCGGGGAACCTCGTCACCGACCCGGAAGCGCTGGAACCTTACGGCCGGGACGAAACCCCCGGGCTCTTCCACCCGCCCGCGGGGGCGGCCAAGCCCGGCAGCGCCGGAGAAGCGGAGGCGGTGCTCAAGGCGGCGCGGGAAGCAGGAGTCCCGGTAACCCCGCGGGGGGCGGGGACCGGGCTGGCCGGGGGCGCGGTCCCGATCCGGGGAGGATTGGTCCTGAGCCTGGAGCGGATGAACCGGTTGCTCGAAATCGATCCCGAAAACCTCACGGCCGTGGCGGAAGCCGGCCTGATCACAAACACCCTGCGCGAGGCCGCCGCCCGGGAAGGGCTCTTCTATCCCCCCGACCCCGCCAGCTTGGAAAGCTGCACCCTGGGCGGGAACCTCGCCACCAACGCCGGGGGGCCGGCCGCGGTGAAATACGGGGTGACCCGGGATTACCTGCGGGGGCTGGAGGCGGTCCTCCCCGGAGGGGAGCCAATCCGCTGGGGGGGAAAAGCCGGCAAAAACTCCAGCGGCTACGGCCTGGGGCCCCTCCTGGTCGGATCGGAAGGGACCCTGGGGGTGCTCACCCAAGCCACCCTCCGCCTGCTCCCGCTGCCGAAGCGGACGGTCTCGCTCTGGGCCCCTTTCCCCGACGCCTCTTCCGCCGCCGCCGCCGTGGCCGAACTGCGCCGGAGCCGGCTGGCGCCCGCCGCCCTGGAGCTGGTCGGGGCCCGGGCGGCCGGATTGCTCGCCTTGATCGAGGTTCCCTGCCCGACCCGGGAAGGGGCGGCTTTCTACCTCCTGGTCGAACTGGACGGGGACGAACCCCCTTACGAAAAAGCCGGGGAAATCCTGCTCAAAACCGGTGCCCTCGACGTCCTGGTGGCCGAGAGCCGCCCGGAGCGGGAAAGACTCTGGAACGCCCGCCGCAAGATCACCGAGGCAGTCAAGGCCGCCGAGCCCGCCCCCGGGCGGGAGGACATTGCCGTCCCGCCCGGCGCCCTGCCCCGGACGCTAGCGGGCCTGGAAAAGCTGGCGGAGGAGGCGGGGGCGGAAGCCGCCCTTTTCGGGCACGCCGGGGACGGCAACCTCCACGTCAACCTCCTGCGCGGGAAAATCCCCCCGGAGAAGTGGGCGGAGCGCCGGGGGGAACTCGAGGCCGGGGCCCTGCGCCTGGCGGTCGAGAACGGCGGCGTGATCAGCGGCGAACACGGGATCGGGCTCCTGAAACGCCCCTACCTCGCGCTCAACTACAACCCCGCCGCCCTGGCGGCCATGGGGGCGATCAAGCGGGCCCTCGACCCGGAAGGGCTGCTCAATCCCGGAAAGGTCCTGCCGTGAAAAAAAACCGCGGCAAAATCCTGATCGCCGCGGGCGGCGCGGTGGCGCTTCTGGGCGCCGCGGCCTTCTTCTTTTTCCGCCGGAATGCTCCCCCCAACCTGATCCTGGTCTCGATCGACACCTTGCGGGCCGACCGCATCGGCTGCTACGGGTATCAAACCGAGACTTCCCCGGTCCTGGACCGGCTGGCGCGAGAAGCGGCCGTCTTCACCCGGACTATCGTCCAGTCCCCCTGGACCCTGCCCTCGCACATGTCTATACTGACCTCGCTTTATCCCTCCACCCACGGGGTGGGAGGCGCCTCCCGCCGCCTCGGCGCCGCCGTCGTCACCCTCCCGGAAATCCTGCGGGAAGCGGGTTACGCCACCGCCGGGTTCGTGGACGCCCACTTCCTGGCCGCGCGCTACGGGTTCCGGCGCGGCTTCGACATCTACCATAATTCCAAGGGCAAGGGCCTCAAGACCATCCTCCCGGAAGCGGAAAACTGGCTGCGGGAAAAACGCCGGGAGCCTTTCTTCCTTTTTTTCCACGTTTTCGATTGCCACTGTCCCTACACCCCGCCGGAAGAAGTCGCTTCCCGGTTCAGCCCGGACTACTCCGGCGAACTCGACCTAACCGGGCGCTGCGGGGTGGATGGGTTTCCCC
Source organism: uncultured bacterium (assembly GCA_964538495.1). Classification (GTDB taxonomy): domain Bacteria; phylum Auribacterota; class Erginobacteria; order Erginobacterales; family DAOSXE01; genus CAZIEA01. The sequence goes on from CAZIEA010000022.1 coordinate 9,019, forward strand.
TGGAGGATCTCTCCGCGGCGGACATCCGCTACATCGGCCAGCAGTACGACGGGGAGATCTACGCCCTCGACGGCGGGCTGGAACGCCTCTGGAATTTCCTGCGGGCGGAAGGCCTGCTGGAGAACACCGTCCTGGTCGTCACCTCCGACCACGGCGAGGAGTTCATGGAACACGGGCGGATCGGGCACACCCGCTCGGTCTATCACGAGCTCCTGCACGTTCCCCTCCTGATCCGCCTGCCCGGGAAAAATCCCCCAAGCCGGACGATCGGGGAGACGGTCTTGAGCTTGGACATCGCCCCCACCCTCCTGGAGCTGGCCGGACTCCCGGTCCCCGAGGCCTGGCAGGGGCGGAGCCTGCTCGGAGAGCTCCGGGGGAAAGGCGGCGAAAGCCGCCCGGCCTACAGCGAGCTCAACGAACTGGCCCGCAAGCGCAGCCTGATCGATGGGAATTATCACTACATCCTCGACCTCGAGGACGGCGCCGAGGAGATCTACGATTTGTCCCGGGACCGCCGGGAGAAGAACAACCTGGCCGCGGCGGCCCCGGAGCTGGCCCGCCGGCTACGCGCGCGGATGCTGCGGATCGCCGAGGAGGCGGAGCGGGCGGGGGCGGGGTACGAATCCGGGGAAGTCAAGCTGGACGGCAAGACCCGGCGGGAACTCAAGGCCCTCGGTTACCTCCAGTGATCAGGGTTCAGGGTTCAGGGCCGGCACCGAGTAGTCGCTATCGGGTTTCAGCACTTTGAGGTTTTTGTTCTACATGCTTACAGGCGAACTTTGCCCCGGGAAAAAGTTGAAGGCGCCAGCGCAATCGGATAGAGTTCTTTTGACGCCAACGGAGGAATGATGAAGCTCGCCCAGGTCGCAGGCACGGTGGTGGCCAGCCGCAAGGACCCCCAGATGGAGGGGGTCCCCTTTCTCCTGCTCCGGGACCTGACCGTGGAGAACAAGCCTCTCAAGGACTACGTGGTCGCCGCCGACCCGATGGGGGCGGACCGGGGCGAGGTCGTGCTCTACTCCACCGGGAGTTCCGCCCGCCAGACCGCGATCACCAAGGACCGCCCCAACGACGCCGTGATCCTGGCGATAGTGGACACCTGGGAGGTGGGGGGAAAGGTCGTTTACGTCAAGGCGGAGGCGGAACGATGAAGTTGGGAAGGGTGATCGGCACGGTGGTGGCGGGCAAAAAGCTCGATTCCTTCACCGGGGAGAAGTTCCTGATCCTCCAACCCCTGGACGAAAACCTTGAGCCCGACGGGGAGCCCCTGGTCGCCAACGACACCCAGCAATCGGGACCGGGGCAACTGGTCACCTACATCGGGGGCCGGGAAGCCACCATCCCGCTGGGAGAACCCTTCAATCCCTCCGACGCCGCCGTCACCGGGATCGTGGACGAGGTCGAGACCCCATGAAAATCGCCCGCGTGGTCGGCACGGTGGTCTGCACCCTCAAGCTCGAACACTACCGGGGGGAGAAGCAGCTCCTGGTCAAGCTGCTCAACCCGAACGGGAAGGAAGCCTCTGACTACGCGGTCGCTTTCGACCGCTGCGGCGCGGGCAAAGGAGACGTGGTGCTGCTGATCGACGAGGGCAACAGCGCCCGCCAGGTCCTGCAAACCGGGCCCCAGGGCGTGGTCAGAGCCGTCTGCGTCGGCTTCGTGGACTCGATCGATCTTTCCCGCCCCCAGCCCGGCTCCTTCGGGGGCTGAGCCTCATGGTTCTTTAAAATTAAAACCTATTCTTTTCCACAGATTACACGGATTTAACCGCGAATCTCGCGAATCTACGCCAACTCAGACTCCGGATTACGGATCACTGATTGCGGATTACGGGATTTTCCTGAACCCTATGCTGAAACACGTCCATGGTAAGAAAAGCGGGCTGAAGGAACTACCGCTTTTCAATGTTCAGATGAATCCTTGAGCTCTTGGCGGTAAAGGGCCCGGGCCCGGTTGAAGAAATCAATCGAGACCGGGTCCCGGTAGGATTCGTAGGTGAACTCCCAAGGGCGGAAACTCCCCTGCCGGAAACTCAACGTGGGTTGGGCGGAAATTCCCCGGCCCAGGCAGACCCGGTAGGAGGCGTCCTTGGTCGAGGCCAAAACCAGCTTGGAGAGATCCAGATATCCCGGGTCGAGGTTCATCCTCCGGCTCCCCCCTTCCGAAAGCATTTTTTCCATCCGGTTGGTCGCGAGCTTGATCACGGCCAGGGAAGAAGGGAGAACCGGGCGCCCGAAAGAAACATACTGCCGGACGGGGTCGGAGCCCAGTTCCTTTTCGTAATAGGAGCTGAAGCGGAACGGGGTCAGCGCGCTTTCGAGATCAATCCGCCCGAAGCGCTTTTCCAACGCCTCCCGGCCCCGGGCAAGCCAGGACGGGCCGGCGGCCAGGAGGCTGCAGACCAGCTTGACCGGCGGAGACGCCAGGGGGGTTCCCATGACCAGCGGCCCGCTCAGCGCCCCCGGCGGGGGGCGGGTTTTTTCCAGGGCATGGCCGGGACCGGGACGGGCGGGGTGAACCGGCTCCGGCCCAGGAGCTCGAAGATAGAGGGGTTCTTGAGCATGCTGTCGTAGGAGAAAAAAACGATCCCGGCGGCCCCGGCGGCCCGGGCGTCGTCGAGCTGGCGGAAAAGCTCCTGGCGCCGGCTCCCGAGCAGGTACTCGCCCAAACCGACATAGACCTGGCGCCGCCCGAGAGCCGCCTGCGCCGCCGCGCGGGTCACGTAGCGGGCCACCCGGGAGTCGGTGGAGTAGTTCATCACCGCCGCCACGTCCACCAGCCCTTCTTCCAGCCAGCGCCGCCAATCCTGGAAGGAACTCAGGTAAGCCCGGTCCGCCCAACCCACCACGGCAACCGAAAGGGTCAGGGCGGGATCGAGGGTCCGCAGGAGCGAGCCCGCGCTCTCCACGAAGGAGTTGACCTGGTAGCGCCGCCAGTTGTCCCAGGCCTGGCAGTTTTCCCGGCTCAGCTCCATGGTCAGGGGATCGAGCCCGGTCCATTCCCGGAAGCGCCGGACGCTCTCGAGCCCATAACCGTAATCGGCGCGCTTGGCCCAGAAGGAACCGGCCTCGGGGACCTTATGGGGATAGCGGATGTAATCCAAGTGAACGCCGCGGATGCCCGGATACTTTTCCACCAGCTCCCGGATCACCCCAAGCAGGTAGCGGGCGACCTGGGGATCGCCCGGATCGAGCCAGATACCCCCGTCCGGGAGATCGGCGGGCTTGTAATCCAGGAGGGATTTCCCGGAGCCGTCCCGCATCGCCGCCCCCGCCCCCAACTGCCTAAGCGCGGGCGCCGAGCGGTCCTTGCCGATCCGGAACATGTTCATCCAGGCGTGGACCTCGATCCCGGCGGCGCCGGCCTGCTCGATCAGGTAGCGCAAGGGGTCGATTTTCTGGCCGGCGACTATTTCCCGGTAGGGGGAGGCATCGGCCAGGCGGGAGTCGAACCAGGCCCGGTCGTGCCGGTAGACCTGGACATAGAGCAGGTTGACATTGGCCCGGCGCGCATGGCGGACAAGTTCGTCGATCTTGGCCCGGGTGGAGAGGGTGGAATTGCTTCCCTCGCATTCCACCCAGAAGCCCCGCGCTTCGGCGGCGGCCGGGGCCCGCGGCGGCAACAGGGAAAAAAACAACCCTAACAGGGCGGCCGGAGCGCGGGAAAACCAGCCGGAGGGCGCCATCAATACGGGACCCCGAAGTTGGGCTGGTTTTCCCAGGACTCGGGCTCGGCCCAGGGCAGGGACGAGCCCCCGTCGGGGGCCTCGCAACCGGACAGGAGCCCGGCCGCCAAAATCAGCAGCAGAAAAATCGGGATCAGCTTTTTCACGCGGCAATTCTCCGGAAAATCGGCCCATGATATGGCCGGGAGCCGGAGCGGTCAAGCGGATCTCCCCGCGCCGCGGGGGCGCGGCCGGCCCCAGTTCATGGTTGCCTGTTGCCCTCCACGGCCTTATTATGCTTTTTTTCCCTGCCCCGAAAGGGGAGGACGAACACGAAAACTTGAGGCCGAAGAAAATGCTCGAAGCCATGCGCAACAACGCCAAGCACGTGCTCTGGCCCCTGACCATAGTCTGCATCATCGGCATGGGCGGCTGGGGCGTGTGGTACCTGGTGGCCCCGGAGGAAAGCCCCGCCAACCTGGCGGGAAAAATCTGGGGACGCAACGTCTACCTGGACGAATTTTTGAAAATTTACCAGGGCTCCCGCCTGCTGGCCGGAGCCGGGGGGAGAAACCCGGACCAGAAAGCCCTGATGTCCGCGGCCTGGCGGCAGCTCCTGCTGGAGGGGGCGGCGGACAAAGCCGGAATCCCGGCCGCCCGCTCCGAGATAGCTCTCTTCATCGGCTCCATCCCCTTCTTCCGCGGCGAAAAAGGCTTCGACCCGGCCCGTTATCTCGCCATCCTGACCAACTTCGGGCTGGGGGAAAAGGTCTTCGAGGACTTCGTCGCCTCCCTGATCAAGGCCGAGAAGCTGGTGGCCCTGATCGGCGAATCGAGCCTGGTCTCCCCGGCCGAAATCGAGGATTTTTACCAGCGCTCCCAGAGCCGGGTCCGGTTCGACTACGTTCTCTTCCTACAGGAAGACACCCCCGAACCCGAGCCCGCCCCCCGGGAACAGCTCCAGGAATTCTACGAGGCCAATCGGGCCGCCTTCCAGGTCCCGCCCCGGGCCGAGATCACCTACCTGCTCATCCCCTTCTCGGCCTGGGATGGCAAAGTCGCGGTGGAGGAGACCCGGGTCGAGGAGTACTACGCCTCCAATCCCGCCGAGTTCGCCGGCCAAACCGGCGCGCCGGCCACCCTGGAGGAAGTCCGGGGGGAGATCCGGGAGAAACTGCTCCGCCAGGATGAGATCAGCCTGGAGAACGCCGGCGCCGAACTGGGTTTCCAGCCGGTCGCGGCCGGGCCCTTCGCGGACGGGGAGCCGATCGGGGAATTGGGGACAATCGAGGAGGTCAACCGGGAGGCCTTCCGGATGTCCCCGGGAGAAGTCAGTTACCCGATCGAGTTTGCCGGGGGTTTCATTTTCTTCCGGCTGGAGAAGATCAGCGAGCCCCGGATGCAGGCTTTCGAAGAGGCCGAGGGAAAAATCGCCGCCGAGCTGGCGGCGCGGGAACGGGCCCGCCTGACCCGGGAGAAGGCCGAAGCCGCCCTGGAGGCGATCCAAAAAAAATCCGTCGAGAACGGTTTTAACTTCATGACCGCCGCCGCAGAAGCGGGCCTCAATCCCCTCAGTTCCCCCCTGATCTCGGCGGAAGACGAAGATCTCGATCCCCCCATCCCGGCCAATCTCCTCAGCGCCGCTTTTCTCACCCCCACGGGCATGATGATGCCCGAGCTGGTCCCGGTGGAAGGCGGGTTTGCCTTTTTCCAGGTGACCGGGCGCGAAGCGCCCGGTCCGATGCCGGAAGCGGACGCCGAGCTCTGGAAAGAGCGGGCCCGGCAGATCAAGCAGGCCGTGGTCGGGCAGGATTGGCTCTTTCAACTCGGGGTAGAGCGGGAAAGCCCGGGTCATTTCCCCCACTTTTTCCCGGACCCTTTCCCTCACTTCCGGGGCGCCGGGAGAGGAGAGAACCTCGGTTATCCATTCCCCGACCCGGCGCATTTCCGGCTCGTTTAACCCCCGGGTGGTAACCGCCGGGGAGCCGAGCCGGATCCCGCTGGTCTTGACGGGAGGCAGGGGGTCAAAAGGGATGAGATTGCGGTTGCAACTGATCCCGGCCTCTTCCAGGAGCAGATCGGCCTCGGCCCCGGTCAGGCCCCGGGAGCGCAGATCCACCAGGAGCAAATGGTTGTCGGTCCCGCCCGAGACCAGGTTGAAACCCCGCTCCCGCAGGGTCTCGGCCAAAGCGCGGGCGTTGCCGATCACCCGGGCCTGGTAGTCCCGGAAGGGAGCTTCCAGGGCTTCCTTGAGGGCCACGGCCTTGGCCGCGATCACGTGCATCAGCGGCCCGCCCTGCATCCCGGGGAAAACCCGGCTATCAAGCTTTTTCCGGTACCGGTCGCGGCAGAGGATCAATCCCCCGCGCGGCCCCCGCATGGTCTTGTGGGTGGTCATGGTGACGAAATCGCAGCAGCCCACCGGGTCGGGATGAAGCCCCGCGGCCACCAGCCCGGCGATGTGGGCGATATCGGCCAGGAGCATGGCTCCGGCCTCGTCGGCAATCGCCCGAAATCTGGCGAAATCGATGATCCGGGGGTAGGCGCTGGCCCCGCAGATGATGAGCCGGGGACGATGGGCGAGGGCCAGGTCCCGCACCTGGTCGTAATCGATCAGGCCGGTGCCGGGCTCCACCCCGTAGAAGACCACCCGATAAAAGAGCCCGGAAAAGTTTATGTTCAGCCCGTGGCTGAGGTGGCCGCCGTGAGAAAGGTTCATGGCCAGGATGGTGTCGCCGGGGTCGAGAGCCGCCATCAGGACGGCGAGGTTGGCCTGGGTCCCGGAGTGGGGCTGGACATTGGCGTGCTCGGCCCGGAAAAGTTCCCGGGCCCGGGCGATCGCCAGTTCCTCCACCCGATCGATCCAGGCGCAGCCCCGGTAGTAGCGTCGGCCGGGGTAGCCCTCGGCGTATTTGTTGGTCAGGGGCGAACCCAGGGCCAGGAGCACCTCGGGGCTGGCGTAGTTCTCGGAGGCAATCAGGACCAGTTGCTCGTCCTGGCGCGCGATCTCGCCGGCGATGCAGCGGGCGATCTCCGGATCGAATTTCCAAAGTTTATCCATCTTCACTCCTTTTCCCCGCCATTTCGGGGGTGGTCCGAAGGCGGGCGGCGAGTTCGGTGACGGAAAGAGGGCCGGGACGCCGGATCACCGGGACTTTCCCGGAAAGGTCGAGCACGGTCGAGGGCATCCCTCCTCCGCACGGTCCCCCGTCCAGGATCAGGTCAACACTTTCTCCGAATATAACCGCGGCCTCCGCCCCGGTCGAGACCGGAATTTCCCCGCTCGGGTTGGCGCTGGTGGCAACGACCCTCACCCCGGCGCTCCGGACCAGTTCGCGCGTCAACTCCTGCCCGGGGCAACGGTACCCCTCGGGGACGGCCGCGCCCGGCAAGACCAAGGTCAGGGGTCCGGGCCAAAATTCCAATATCCCTTCCCAGGGAGGGGGCACCAGGGAACGGACCTCGTCCGGGTCGGCCAGGATTCGGGCCAGGGGCTTGTCCCCGCGCCGGCCCTTCAATCGGTAAAGCCGCCGGACCGAGTCGGGGTTGTCCGCGTCCAGAGCGATCCCGTAGACGGTCTCGGTGGGAAAAACCACCAGCCCCCCCGACCGGAGCACCGCCCCCGCTTCGGCCACCGTCTCCGGATCGGGCCGGCCGGGATCGACGGGAAGGATCCTCACCACCAGCGGCCCCGCTCCCGGAAAATCCGGACAAAATTCTCGATCGAGCGGTCGTAGCCGCGCTCGACGTCGTCGGGGAAATAACAGGCCGGGAGCTCCCCCAGCCGCCGGTGGTAAACCAGGCATGCGCAGCAGATTCCCTGGCGGGAACAAGACTCGTAGCTGCAGTTGCACGACGAGAGGTTTTTCTCCTGGCGGCATTCCATTTTCGTCACCGCCCGCTATTCACATGTAGGCATGTAGGACATGTAGAAGGGTTCAGGGTTCAGGCGCAAAACAGGAGGCGGCAAAAAAGGCTAAGGCCGGGGGCCGAAGATGGCGGTCCCGATCCGGACCAGGTTGGCCCCCTCCTCCACCGCGGTCCGGTAAGTGTCGCTCATCCCCATGGAAAGAATCTCCATGGCCGCCCCGGGGACCGGGTCGGCGGCAAGCTCCCGGAAAAGCTCCCGGGTCCGGGAAAAATAAGGGCGGGAGTCGCCGGCTTCCCCCGGCAGGGGACCCATGGTCATCAACCCGCGGACCCGGACGCGGTCGCAGCCGGAAATTTCCCGCAGCAGTTCCCTGACCTTCTCGGGGAAAACCCCCGCCTTCTGGGGCTCCCGGCCGCTGTTGACCTCGATCAGGACATCCACGGTCCGATCATCCTGGAGGCAGCGCTTCTGGAGTTCCCCGGCCAGGCGCGCCGAGTCCAGGGTCTCGATCAGGTCGAAGAGTTCGAGCGCCTTGCGCGCCTTGCGGGTCTGGAGATGGCCGATGAAATGCCAGCGGGCCGGAGCACGCACCAG
>CAZIEA010000022.1:17176-20002 GCA_964538495.1 uncultured bacterium
TGGCTTCCTCGATTTCCTCGGGGCGGCGGGTCTTGGCGGCGGCGGCCAGGGTCACCCCGGGGGGGAGTTCGCCCAGGATCCGCGCGACGTTTTCCGTGATCAGTCCCATCTTATTTACCCAGGGTTCAGGGTTTGTATTATAGGCGCTCCGGGGTTCCGGGGCAAGGCGACTTGGCCGTGACCGATTCCCTGTGGTAGTATTTTATTTTGAAAACTAAGATTTCGCAGCTTAAGGTCTGTCCACAGATTACACGGATTTAACCGCGAATCTCGCGAATCCACACAAATCCAGGCAACGGATTACGGATAACTGATTACGGATTACGACCTTTTCCGAACCTTGAGCCCTTGGCCATGACGATCATAATGGACGGAACCGCCCTGGCCCGGGAGATCAGAGCCCGGGTGCGCCAAGAGGCGCGGGAGGAGAGCGCTAAGGCGGGGCGCGCTCCCGGCCTGGCCGTGATCCTGGCCGGGGAAAACCCCGCTTCGGAAGTCTATGTCCGGATGAAGCGCAAAGCCTGCGCCGAGGCCGGGATCGAATCCTTCCCGCACCGCTTGCCGGCGGGCGCCGCCGCCGGGGAACTTTTTGCCCTGATCGAAAAACTGAACCGGGACCCGAAGGTGGACGGGATTCTTCTGCAGCTCCCCCTCCCGAAGGGTTTCCCGGAAGGGGAGGCCCTGGAAGCGATCGCCCCGGAAAAAGACGTGGACGGCTTCCACCCCCTCAACGCCGGGCGGCTCCTGCGCGGAGAGGACGCCTTCGTTCCTTGCACCCCGGGGGGGATCCTGGAGATCCTGCGCCATTACGGGATCGAGACCAGGGGGCGCCACGCGGTCGTGGTCGGGCGCAGCCTGATTGTCGGGAAACCCCTGGCGGCGCTGCTCCTGCGCAAGGGACCCGGAGGGGACGCCACCGTCACCGTCTGCCACTCCCGCACTCCGGACCTGGCCGAACATCTCCGACGGGCCGACATCCTGATCGCCGCCCTGGGGCGGCCTCGGGCCGTCACCGCCGACATGGTCAAGAAAGGCGCCGTCGTCGTCGACGTGGGGATCAACGAAACCGGCCGCACCCCGGACGGAAAAAGGATCCTGGAGGGGGACGTGGATTTCCAAGCCGTTTCCCGCCAGGCCTCCGCCATCACCCCGGTGCCGGGCGGCGTGGGGCCGATGACGATCGCGATGCTCATGAAAAACACCATGCGCGCCTTCCGGCGCCGCCAAGGAGACCCCCGATGGGCGAAACCCTGAAACTCTACGTCGGGGCCACCCGGCAAAACGACGGCAAGACCATCGTTTCCCTGGGCCTCCTGAACGCGCTGAAAAAGCGTTTTCAGACCCTGGGCTACATGAAGCCGGTCGGCCAGCAATATCTGGAGGTAGAGGGAGCGAAGATCGACAAAGACGTGGTCCTGATGCAGAAAATCTACAACTTCACCGATCGGCTCACGGACATGAGCCCGGTGGCCATTCCTTCCGGCTTCACCGAGCAATATATTCTTTCCCCCTATCGCGAGCGGATCCAGGCCGAAGTCCGGAACTGTTTCGAAAAAATCGCCGCCGGCAAAGACCTGGTCCTGATCGAGGGGACCGGCCACGCTGGGGTGGGCTCGGTCTTCGATCTCTCCAACGCCGAGGTCGCCCGGATCCTGGGGGCCAAGGCGGTGATCGTCAGCCTGGGCGGGGTCGGCAAGCCCATCGACGAGATCATGCTCAACAAGGCGATGTTCGACCGGTACGGGGTGGAAATCCTGGGGGTAATCATCAACAAGGTCCAGCCCGAGAAACGCGACAAGGTGGAGAACCTGGTCCGGCGCAGCCTCCTCGAGCGCGGGCTCCGGGTCCTGGGGGTGATCCCCTTCAACCAGATCCTCTCGGTCCCCACCTTAAGAGAGATCATCTGGGCCATCGGGGGGGAATTGATGGCCGGGGAAGCCCACCTCGACCGGCAGGTCGGACGCTACGTGATCGGGGCCATGCCCCTTTCCACGGCACTGGACTATTTCCGCGGCCGCTACCTCCTGATCACCCCGGGCAACCGGGAAGACCTGATCATGGCCTCCCTCACCCACGCCCTGACCGAGGACCAAAGCGCCACCGACCTCTCCGGGGTCATCCTGACCGGGGGGATCCTCCCCCACCCCAATGTTCTGGCCCTGATCCGCAAGACCGGCTATCCCCTGGTGGTGGTCAAGGACGACACCTACTCCATCGCCTCCAAGATCGCCAAGCTCCAGTTCAAGATCAAGCCGGAATCCCTCTCCAAAATCAGGGAAACCCAGGAGCTGGTTGAAAACAACCTGGACGTGGACCTGCTCGTCCGGCTGCTCCAGGGATCCGGGGAATGAGCAGAGGCCGCCCTCATTTCCCGAAGGGGCACACGGGATAACGGCACTCGGGGCAGTTCAAACACATGCCCCCGGGGGCGAGAGCGGCCAAATCCCGCCGGGTAATCCGCTCCCCGGCCAGGACCCGGGGCAGGATCAGCTCCAGCGCCGTCGCCGGGGAATGAATGACGCAAGCCGGCAGGCCGAGCACGGGAACCTCCCCGATCCTCCCGCACAGGAACATCGCCCCGGGCAGCACCGGGGCGCCGTAAACCACGTCCACGGCGCCGGCATCGGCGATCCCCAGCCGGCTCACGTCGTCCGGATCCACGCTCATCCCCCCGGAAACCAAGACCAGTTCCGCCCCCGCCCCCAGGACTTCGGCTATGGCCGCGGCCACGGCCGCACGGTCGTCGGGAACAAAAACCGCGCGTTCCAGCCGGGAGCCGAGATTTTCCAGCTTTTTCTTCACCACCGGGGCGAACCGGTCCCGGAT
>CAZIEA010000023.1:0-15305 GCA_964538495.1 uncultured bacterium
TCATTTGAAGCTTGTCCTCTGCGAAGCGGAGGATTTCGAATTTGGCGACTCCTGACTCCTGACTCCTGTTTCCTGTATCCTGGTTTTCGGACTCTATGCTCTATGCCAAAAAACCTCCGCAGGGGGCGACTTTATGCGGTTTGCTGGTGATTCGAAGCGAGAAATGTTGTTAAAATACTATTAAACAAGACGACTCGGAAGAAGCCGGAGGTTAAGACCATGAAAGACAAGCAACTGCTGGAAAGGATCGAATTCAATCCTGAGATCATGGCTGGCAAGCCCGTCATCAAGGGGACCCGGTTGACCGTGGATTTCATCCTCAACTTGTTGGCGCACGGAACCACGGAAAACGAGATCCTGGACGAATACAAGGGCCTCGGCCGCGACGACATTCGGGCTTGTTTTCTTTTTGCCACCAGGTCCTTGCAGGATACCGAGTTTCTGCCTCTCAAGGCCGGGGCGGTTTAATGCGGTTTATGGTCGACGAATGCACCGGCCCCGCGGTGGCGGCTTGGTTGCGCGCAGCCGGCCACGACGTCTTCTCGGTTTATGAACTGGCCCGGGGAGCGCTTGACCACGATCTGATCCGGAACGCTCGGGCAGAAAACCGGATCCTGATCACCAACGACAAGGATTTCGGGGCAAAAATATACCGGGACCGGGTTTTGCACGCCGGGGTTGTTCTGCTTCGTCTGGCGGACGAGAGTCCCCCGAGCAAAATCAGCGTTATTTCCCGCCTGCTGGAGCGCTACGGCACTCGCCTGGCCGGAAACTTTGTGGTGGTCACGGAGAATCAGGTGAGATTTGCCCGGGGCAAGACGGACCAAAGCTGAAGGGACCGTCGTATCGTCGTTGCTTCGTCGCGGCTGGCAAGACCCGCCGCTTTTTCAACCATGTAGGCCATGTAGGGCATTTCGTGTTTCTCACTTGCCTTCTTCACGCGTTTCATTAATCATTAATTATGACAGCCGTAAACTCGTTCTTCTCCGTAAACGGGTGACCGACCACCGGAAGACCGTAAAATGCAATTTCTTATCAATTTTATCGATTTGGGTGGGGCGGTGGCGCTGGCGGTAAGTTGATACTCCATCGGCAGAGAGTAAGGAGAATGCAATGAACTGGAGCCGTGGGTTACCGGTTCGACCTGCCGCGATATTTCTGGCGGCCATTCTCCTCGATCCTCTTCCCACCCCGGACCCCGGCGGGGCGTTCTTCCGGCTGACCGAAGTCGAATTCCTGATGGTGTCGCATCCCCGGGGGAGCACCCGGTATTCCCTGGCCTACCAACTGCGGGACACCGCCGGGGAGATCTCCAGCCGGGGTCATATCTTCGACACCGAGAACCGGTTTTACCCCCAGCAGTCCAGCGAAGGGAACCTACGTGTTCGGTCATTTGTTCATAAAGGTTTTATTACCCAGCCCGGAGACAATCTCCTGGTCACCTATGACGGCGGCCGGCAGAAACGGATCTACCTCCCGGCCCTGACCGGGTACACCGAGCTCTACGTCGCGTCCGACGGATCCACTTATTATGACGAAGGACTCAGCTTACAGGCCCAGGAAGCCCTGCCGGGAACCCCTACCCCCACCCTGACGCCCGAGGGGTTCCACACCACTACGCCTACGCCGATTGCATATCGCACTACAGTTCCCACCCCGACACCGAGCCCCCAGCCTCCTTATTGCTACGGTTGCCCGCAGCTGCTGAACGGTTCCATCTCCCTTTCCGTCCAGACTTCTTCCCAGGAGGTCATCTACGACTTCACCTTCAACTGTCTTCGGGAGACCAACCTGATTCATAACTGGTGGACCTCCGCCACCGACTGGCTGGTGGTTTCCCCCCCCCAGGGTTTCGGTTTCGACAGCCAGACCTTCGCAGTCACGGTCTCCCTGGGCGACATCTCCTCCTTGGCCCCGGGAGAGTATGGCGAGTGGGTCAAGTTTCACGACGACTGGGTCTGTGATACGGCCTGGTTATGGGTAAACTACCGGGTGCCCCCGCCCGAGTTCTTCCGGCTCACTGACCTGGAGAACCTCCGGGTTACCCATCCCCGGGGCGACGACCCCTATAACCTGGTTTACCGTTTGCGAAACACTACAGGGGCCATTGCCTGGGGCCACACCTACGACCGGCAGAACCGTTTTTACGACGGCGACGCCGGGCTCGGCAACGTCACCGTCGAGGCCTTTGCCCATTCCGGCTACGGACCGCAGGCCGGCGACGACCTGCGCCTCACCCACGACGGCGGCCAGGATTTCCATATCTACCTCCCCGCCTTTACCGGATACACCGAACTTTACGTCGCCGCGACCGGCGCAACCTATTACGACCCCGCCCTGACCATCCTGGCCCAGGCCGTTCTTCAACCCACCCCCTCAACCACCCCGACCCCGGAGGGATATCGAACCCCGTCTCCCTACCCGTCACCAAGTCCGACAAATGGGGGAACCCGCCCTCCGACCCCGGTCCCCGGGGCCCCGAGCGTCGAACCATCTTCAATTATCTTGACCAACCAGGAACCCTCCCGGACCGTCACCTACCATATGCTCTGGCTCAACGCCGGAATGCCCGGGGTAATCAATACCTGGTGGACCTCCGCCACCGACTGGTTGGTGGTCGATCCTCATCGGGGCTTCGGTTTCGAGCCGCAGAATTTTTCCGTCACCGTATCCCTGGGAGACACCTCTTCCCTGGGGCCGGGTCTTCATTACGGAAGGGTATATTTCCACGATGACTGGGACTTTAATACCTGGTTAAATGTAACTTACGCTGTCCCCACGCCCACGCCCGGCCCCACCCCGACTCCGGCGGCCCTGATCCTGGATTCCGGCGACTTTGACGGCGACGGGACCGCCGAGATCGCCGTCTTCCGCCCCGCCTCCGGTCTCTGGGCGTTGCGGGGTTTGAGCCGATTCTACTTCGGTAGGCCGGGGGACATCCCGGTTAGCGGTGATTACGTGGGTGAGGGGACGGCGTTCGCCGCCATCTATCGGCCTTCCACCAGTCTATGGGCGGTTCGGAACCTGACCCGGGCATATACTAGTCTCTTCACCAGTTCACTGGTTCCGGTGCCGGGGGACTACGATGGCGATGGCGCCTGCAATGTCGCCATTTTTCACGAAGGGTTCTGGGTTATCCACGGCCTATCCCGATTTTGGTTCGGCTACCCGGGGGGCGATCGCCCCGTCCCCGGCGACTATAACGGTGACGGTCGGGTCGAAGTTGCGATTTTCCGCCCCGCCTCCGGCCTCTGGGCGGTCAGGGATGTGACCAGGATCTACTTCGGCACATCCCGTGATCGCCCCGTCCCTGGGGATTACCTGGGCGCCGGCTTTTGGGTTCCGGCCGTCTTTCGTCCCACTACCGGCCTCTGGGCTGTCTGCGGCTGGACCCGCAACTATTTCGGTCTGGGTAATGACTTTCCGGTACCTGCCGACTTTGCCGGCGTCGGCTACGACGACTCCGCGGTTTTTCGTCCCGCCACCGGCCTGTGGGCCGTTCGCGGCCTGACCCGGGCCTACTACGGCGCCCCGGGCGACCTTCCCGTGACAAGGTAAAAAGCCGCCGCCTGGGATCGGGCGTTCGCCCTTTCCCCCTTGGGGAGAGGGCGGAAAAATTACGGCGGCTTCGCCCCCTGCGGGGGCTTCATTCCTTTTGCGGGGGGTGGCAAGCCGCTCCGACAGGAGCGGCGATACGACAAGTCCCGAGGCGGAGCCGAGGAACGATACGACAAGTCCCGAGCGCAGCGAGGAACGATACGGCAAGTCATTCCGCAGGAATGACGATACGACGGCTGGGCAGGGCTGAAGCCCTGCGCTACGACTGCCCTGGTTTCCCTGAACCCTGAACCCTGAACCCTGAACCCTGAACCCTATGCCCTCTGCCCTATGCCGCCCCTCACCAGCCCTCGTAGATGTAGCGCTCGTAGTGCTTGATGATGGTTTCCTTCTCGGCCAGGGTGAACTTGACCACGTCCCCGATCGAGACGATCCCGGCCACCTTGCCGTCCTCCAGGACCGGGAGGTGGCGGATGCGCTTTTCGGTCATCAGCTTCATGCAGGCTTCCACGGTCTGGTCCGGGGTGACCGTGATTACCTTGGCGGTCATGATGTCGGCCAGAGGGCAGTCCTCGACCCGGCGTTTTTCGACGATGACCTTGCGGATGAAGTCGCGCTCGGAGACGATTCCCATCAGCTTGTCGTCCGCGATCACCAGAACCGTCCCGATCCCCTTCTTGGCCATCATCTCCAGCGCCTGCAGGGCGGTGGTGTCCGGCGCGGCGGAGAAAACCTGCCGCCCCTTGGCCTCGAGCAGCCTCCCGACGGTGATGTTCATTCTCCCCTCCTTTTTTCTTTGCCCACGGCTTTCACGGATTCATTCGTTATCAGCATAGAGCATAGGGCATAGAGCATGGAGTCAAAGAATCGAATTTCGTCATTCGAGTTTCGAATTTGCCTTTCTACATGCCCTACATGTTCTACATGGTTGAAAAGGCGGCGGTTCCTTCAGTCTTCAGCCTTCAGCCTGGTTTCTACATGTTCTACATGTCTACATGTGAATAGCGCGGCAGTTCCTTAGACCCGGGAACGCTCGCGGTAGCGGGTGTGCAGGAGCTTGTGGGGCAGCTCGCCCAGAGGCTTGCCCAGGTAGTCCTGGTAGATTCTGGCGATATCGGGATTCTCGTGGGACTTGCGCAACTGCTTGCCCTCGTCCTCCTGGAAGATCGCCGCCATCCGGGCTTTGCGGACCGCGTCGGTGGTGAGGCGGGGCTGGCCGCCGCCCCCGATGCAGCCGCCGGGGCAGGACATCACCTCCACGAAGTGATAAGAAGCCTCCCCGCGGCGGATCTTCTCGATGAGGCCGCGGGCGTTGGCGAGCCCGTGAGCCACCGCTACCTTGAGGACCGCCCCCTCCAGGAACTTCCACTCGGGCAGGCAGCCGGCCACCGGGATCTCGGCTTCCTTGACCCCGGCCATCCCCTCCACGGCCCGGACGTGGAGGTTTTCCCCAGGCAGGGCGCGGCCGGTCACGACCTCGAAGGCCGTGCGCAGGGCGGCCTCCATCACCCCGCCGGTGTTGGCGAAGATGTCGGCCGCCCCGGAAGAGAGGCCGAGCGGGGAGTCGGCGGCCGAATCGGGCAGGGCCGGGAAGTCGAGCCCGGCCTGGATCATCATCCGGCCCAGTTCCCGGGTGGTAAGGACGAAATCTACGTCCTGGAACCCGGAACTCTTCATCTCTCCCCGGCGGCACTCGAACTTCTTGGCCGTGCAGGGCATGACCGAGACCACGGTGATCTTGGCCGGATCGAGGGAGGCTTTTTGCGCGTAGTAGGTCTTGGCCACCGCCCCCATCATCTGCTGGGGGCTCTTGGCGGTGGAGAGGTTGGGCAGGAGGTCGGGGTAGTAATACTCGGCGAACTTGATCCAGGCCGGGCAGCAGCTTGTGAACTGGGGCAGGGGGACCTTTTCGCCGTCCCGGAGAGCTTTGGCCAGCCGGGTGAGGAACTCGTTGCCCTCCTCCATGATGGTGAGGTCGGCGGAGAAGTTGGTGTCGAAGACGGCGTCGAAGCCCAGGCGCTTCAAGCCCGTGACCATCTTCCCGGTTACCCGGGTTCCGGGCGGGTAGCCGAAGCACTCGCCCAAGGCCGCCCGGATGGCGGGCGCGGTCTGGACCACCACGAAGCGGTCCGGGTCGTCCAGGGCCGCCCAGACCTCGTTGATCTCTTCTTTCCCGGTGATGGCCCCGACCGGGCAGACGGCGGCGCACTGTCCGCACTGGACGCAGGCCACCTCGCTTAAGGGGGAGGTGAAGGCGGGGCCGATCAGGGTGGAGAAGCCCCGGCCTTGGGGGGCCAGGGCCGAAACCGACTGGATGGTGGAGCAGACGGTGACGCAGCGGCGGCAGGCGATGCACTTGCCGGAATCCCTGACCAGGGCGGGAGTGCTGGAATCCAGCACCCGGCGCCGGCGTTCCCCTTGGTAGCGGACTTCCCGGATCCCCAGCGAGCGGGCCAGGGATTCCAGCTCGCAGTTGCCGCTGCGCTCGCAGGTCCGGCAGTCCCCCTCGTGTTCGGAAAGGAGCAGCTCGACCACGGTCCGGCGGGCGTCGCGCACTCGGCGATGTTGGTCTCGACCTTCATTCCGTCGGCGGCGGGCATCACGCAGGAGGCCATCAGATCCCGGAAGCCCTCGATCTCGACCAGG
This sequence comes from uncultured bacterium, assembly GCA_964538495.1. Lineage (GTDB taxonomy): Bacteria > Auribacterota > Erginobacteria > Erginobacterales > DAOSXE01 > CAZIEA01. The sequence goes on from CAZIEA010000023.1 coordinate 6,205, forward strand.
CAGACCCGGCAGGCCCCGATCCCCTGGACGTTTTCCAGGTAGCAGAGGGTGGGGATCTTGATTCCGGCCGCCCGGGCGGCTTCCAGCACCGAGGTCCCTTCCGGGACCTCGACCGGGAGATTGTCTATCGTGAGTCTGAGCATATTGGACTTCCTTCAGTCTGATAGACTAACTTCCTTACCACAGAGTTCACAGAGGCAACAGAGGGCACAGAGAAACTTCTTTTTTTACCATGAAGATCATGAAGAACATGAAGGTCAATCCGTGAAAATCTGTGAAATCTGTGGAAAAAAATTGGCGTGGATTCGCGAGATTCGCGGTTAAATTCGTGTTAGCGGTTTCAGTCCCTATAGTCGCAGCGCAGGCACCTTTTGGCCTGGCGTTCGGCGGTCTGCTCGTCCCAGGGCAGTTCGACCTCGTCGAAGTTGTTGCGCCTTCGCTCGATCGAGATCAGGGGTAGGTTTTCTCTGGGGGCGGGAGTTGGCTCCTGGCCGGGATCTACCGGGACCGGAACCTTCCGGTCGACGCGCCAGAAAGCGTGTTCTTCCCCGGTCAACATCCGGTCGATGGCCGTCGCGGCACGTTCTCCCGAGGCCACCGCCTCGATCACCGAGGAAGGGCCGGTGACCGCGTCCCCGCCGGCGAAGAGCCATTCCACCGAAGTCCGCCCGGTGCTCGGCTCCACCAGGAAATAGCCCCGTTCGTCCATGCGGGCCGCGGTCGCGCCCAAAACCGGGGAGTTCCGCGGATTCTGTCCGATGGCGGCGATGATCTGGTCGCAGGGGATGGTGAACTCCGACTGCTCGTCGGCTTCGGGGCGCCGCCGCCCCGAACGGTCGAAGTCCCCCAGTTTCATTTTCCGGCACTTAAGCCCACTCACCGTCTCCGCGTCCGCGACGACCTCTACCGGGGCCGTCAGCATCAGGAGCTTGACCCCTTCATGCTCCGCCTCCTCGATTTCTTCGGCGTAGGCGGGCATCTCCTCCCGGGTCCGCCGGTAGACGATGGTTACGCTTCCGGCCCCCAGCCGAAGCGCGGTCCGGGCGGCGTCCACGGCGGCGTTCCCCCCCCCGCAGACAACGATATTCCGGCCTACCGGGACCGAGCCCCGGATGTTGTATTCGCGCAGGAAGCGCAAGGCATCGGTCACTCCCGCCAGTTCCTCTCCGGGGATCCCGAGCCGTTTCCCCTCGGGGGCGCCGGGGGCGAGGAAAACCGCCTCGTACCCTTCCTCCCGCAGGGATTGGAGGGTGAAGTCGGTCCCCAGGGTTTTTCCGGTCTCGATCCGGACCCCGATCCGCTCCATCATCCTGATCTCCCGGGCCAGGATTTCCCGGGGAAGACGATAGGCGGGGATGGCCTGAACCATCATCCCCCCGGGGCGGAACTGGCTCTCGAAGACCCGGGGCCGGTATCCGAGCCGGGCCAGGAAATAGGCGCAGGAAAGGCCGGCGGGCCCGGCCCCGACCACCGCCACCTGGCGCCCGGCGTTGGCCTGATTTTCCCGGATTTCGGGGACCTGGACCGTGACTTCCTGGTCCACCATGAAACGTTTTATCGCCCGGATGCTGACTGGGGAATCCAAGGTGGCGCGCCGACAGTGCTCCTCGCAGGTGTGGAAACAGACCCGGGCGCAGGCCGCCGCGAAAGGATTGCGCTCCCGGTGCAGGCGCAGGGCTTCGGCGTAGCGTTTCTCCCCGGTCAGGGCGACGAAGCCGGGCACGTCCACCGAGGCCGGACAGCCGCTCTGGCAAGGGGCGCGGACCAGGGCGGGGCAGACCCCGGCCGGGCAGCGCCGGTAGCGGATATGCTCCACGTATTCGTCCCGGAAATGGCGGATGGTGGAAAGCACGGGGTTGGCCGCGGTTTTCCCCAATCCGCAAAGGGCGGTTTTTTTGATCTCCGTTCCCAGTTCGATCAGTTTATCAATGTCCGCTTCCTCGCCCTCGCCTCGGCAGATTCGTTCCACGATCTCGAGCAGGCGCTTGGTCCCCACCCGGCAGGGGGTGCACTTGCCGCAGGATTCCTCCTGGACGAACTCCAGGAAGTAGCGGGCCACGTCCACCATGCAGGCATCCGCGTCCATCACGATCAAACCGCCGGATCCCATGATCGCGCCCAGTTCGGTCAGGGACTCGTAATCCAAAGGCACGCTCAGGTGTTCGCGGGGGATGCACCCTCCGGAGGGGCCGCCGATCTGGGCGGCCTTGAACGGCTTTCCCCCCGGAATCCCGCCGCCGATGTCATAAATGAGCTCGCCGAGCTGGATCCCGATCGGAACCTCGACCAGGCCCGGGACATTGACCGCCCCGGCCAGGGCGAAGACCTTGGTTCCCTTGCTCCGCTCCGTCCCCATGGCGGCATACCAGGGGGCGCCCTTGAGCAGGATGATAGGGACGCTGGCGAAGGTCTCGACGTTGTTGAGCAGGGTGGGCAGTCCCCAGAGCCCCTGGTTGGCGGGGAAGGGGGGGCGGGGCCGGGGTTCGCCCCGGCGCCCCTCGATCGAGGTCATCAAGGCCGTTTCCTCCCCGCAGACGAAGGCCCCCGAGCCCCGGCGGATCTCGATGTCCAGGTTGAAGCCCGAACCCAGGATGTTTTCTCCCAGCAGCCCGAGTTCCCGGGCCTGCTTGAGGGCGGTTCCCAGCCTCTCAATGGCCAGGGGGTATTCGGCCCGGCAGTAAATATAGCCGCGCTCGGCCCCGATGGCGTAAGCGGCCAGGATCATGCCTTCAATCACGCTGTGGGGGTCGCCTTCCAGGATGCTCCGGTCCATGAAGGCGCCGGGGTCGCCCTCGTCGGCGTTGCAGACCACGTTTTTCGGGTTGCCCCGGGCGCCTCGGGTGAGTTTCCACTTCAGGCCGGTGGGAAATCCGCCGCCCCCGCGTCCGCGCAGGCCCGAGTCGAGCACGGTGTTGATGATTTGTTCGGGTGCGGCGGCCTCCAGCGCCTTTCCCAGGGCGGCATAACCGTCCAGGGCGATGTAATCCCCGATCTCGAGAGGATCGATGACGCCGCAGTTGCGCAGGACGACTTTTTTCTGTTTCCGGAAATAATCGCCGCAGTCTTCTTTAGCGCTGGTCCGGCCCGAACAGCCGGGCATGAGCAGCCGCTCGACGGGTCGACCCTCCAGGAGATGTTCCCGGACGATCAGTTCGGGATCGGATTCCGATAGGCCTTGGTAAAAATCTCCCCCGGGCACGACCCGGGCCACCGGACCCTGGGCGCAGGGCCCCATGCACCCGGTCCTGACCACGCGGTATTTTTCCTGGAGCTTGTGCTCGGCCAGGGCGGCCTCGAACGCGGCCGCGATTTTTTCCGAACCGGAAGCCAGGCAGCCGCCGCCGGCGCAGACCAGGACTTGGCCGGAATTTGGCTTGTCCCCCGGTTCGCCCAGGCGGGGGAGCAGTCCTGGACGGAGACGGTCTCGAAGGGACTGGAGGTCCCGGGTGTTGCGCAGGCGCCCGGTCATCTCCCGGCTCCCGGGACGTTGCGGTAGGCGTTCAGAAGTTCCCGAATCCTGGCTTCCTTGACCCGCTGATGGATGTCATCGTTGACGGTTATCACCGGGGCCAGACCGCAAGCCCCGAAACAGCGAGCCACCTCCAGCGAGAAGACCTGGTCCGGGGTGGTCTCCCCGACTCCGATTCCGAGTTCTTTCTTCAGGGCTTCCAGGACCCTTTTTCCTCCCCGGACATAGCAGGCGGTTCCCAGACAGACCCGGACCAGGTACTTTCCGCGGGGCCGGGTGGAAAAGAAGGAGTAGAAGCTGACCACCCCGGCCACCTCGGTGTAGGATTTCTCCATCCCCAGGCTGATCCTTTTCAGGACTGCTTCCGGGAGCCAGCCGAAGATGGCCTGGGCGATCTGGAGGACCGGGATCAGGCCGCCGGGCCGGTCCCGGTACTCCCGGATGGTCTCATCAAGCCTGGAGAGGAGCTGGGGGTTTTCCGCCTCCTCCCGGGCGGCGCATCCCTGGCACTGGGAAATCATCGCTTTTCCTTTCTGGGATAGACGCCCGGCGGCGGGCGTGCAAGACGGGCGACAGTTTACCTTCGGCCCCGCGGATATGTAAACCCCGAACTCAGGCCGAAAGGCGGGGGCCAGGGTTCAGGGTTCGGGGTTCAGGCCTCAGCATAGAGCATAGGGCAGAGGGCATAGAGCATAGAGCCAGGAAACAGGAGTCAGGAGAGCCAACGTAATCCGTGATCAGTGATCCGTAATCCGTCACCTGGATTGGCGGGGATTCGCGAGATTCGCGGTTTCGAATTTCTTCATTCTGATTTCGAATTTGCCCCTCTACATGCCCTACATGTCCTACATGGTTGAAAAGGCGGCGGTTCCTTCAGCCTTCAGTCTTCAACCTTCAGCCTGGTTTCTACATGTCCTACATGTCTACATGTGAAATAGTGAAATAGCCGGGTTTTTCTGGACAGGGGGGAGGCGGAATAGTAGTGTTTCTCAAAAACGGGAGAGAGGCGGATGACAGCCAAGGCAAAAAAGAGAATTTCGCTCCGTTCCGATGCGACCAAGTACGGGCTGGAGAGGGCGCCGCATCGGGCCCTAATGTACGCCACGGGGGTCGATCCCTCCGACCTGAAGAAACCCTTCATTGGGGTCGTCTCCAGCGTCACCGACCTCATCCCCGGGCACGTTGCCATGCGCCCGCTGGAGCGGGCGATCGAGAACGGGGTTTACGCCGCGGGGGGCCGACCCTTTATTTTTACGGTTCCCGGTATCTGCGACGGGATCGCCATGGGCCACGCCGGGATGTATTGTTCGCTCCCGACCCGGGAACTGATCGCCGACCTGATCGAGATGGTCTCCCTGGGCCACGCCCTGGACGGGCTGGTCCTGCTGACCAATTGCGACAAGATCACCCCGGGAATGCTGATGGCCGCGGCGCGGCTGAACATCCCCGCCATCGCCGTTACCGCCGGGCCGATGCTGGCCGGGCGCTTGGGGAAAGAACGGCTTTCCCTGGTCCGTTCCACCTTCGAAGCCATCGGGCGGGCCCAGGCCGGGGTGATTTCCGCCGCCGAGGTCGCCGCCTGCGAGATCCGGGCCTGCCCCGGGGCGGGCTCCTGCCAGGGAATGTACACCGCCAACACCATGGCCTGCGTCACCGAGGCCATGGGGATGAGCCTCCCGGGCTGCGCCACCGCCCCGGCGGTCATGGCCGCCAAGCAGCGGATCGCCTATCTGAGCGGGCAGCGGATCGTCAAGCTGGTCGGGGAGGGGGTTTGCCCCCGAGAGATCATGACCCGCAAGGCCATTCAAAACGCCATCGCCGTCGACATGGCCCTGGGCGGATCCACCAACACGGTTCTGCACATCACCGCCCTGGCCCATGAGTTGGGAATCGAACTCCCGCTCAGCGTTTTCGACGAGATCAGCCGCGCCACCCCCCATATTGCCGACATGCGGCCGGGGGGAGAATGGATGATGGAAGATCTCGACCTGGCCGGGGGAATTCCGGCCGTTCTCAAGACGCTGGGCAAGAGGATCCAGGACAACCCGACCGTTTCCGGCCGTTCCATCGCCCGGATCGCGTCCGCCGCCGCCATTGCCGACCCCGAGATCATCCGGCCGGTTTCCCGGGCCCACCGCCGCGAGGGGGGGATTGCCGTGCTCAAGGGGAATCTCGCCCCTGCCGGGGCGGTCATCAAGCAAAGCGCGGTTGCTCCGGACGCCCTGAAGATTTCCGGGAAAGCCTTGGTCTTCGATTCCGAGGAAGCGGGGATGAAGGCCCTGATGGCCGGCAAAATCAAGCCGGGCACGGTCGTCGTCATCCGTTACGAGGGCCCGCGCGGCGGGCCGGGAATGCGGGAGATGCTTTCGCTGACCTCGGCCATCATCGGGATGGGGCTGGGCAAGTCGGTCGGCTTGGTTACCGACGGCCGTTTTTCCGGGGGGACCAAGGGCCCCTGCGTCGGGCACGTCTCCCCCGAGGCCGCCGCCGGCGGCCCGATCGGGCTGGTCCGGAACGGGGACCTGATCACCATCGACATTCCCAACCGGGTTTTGCGAGTCGATCTTACGCCGAAAGAACTAGCCCAGAGGAGATCCTTGTGGCGGCCCCCGGCCAAAAAAACGGCCGGGTATTTGTCCCGCTACTCCGGGCTGGTGAGTTCCGCCGACCGCGGCGCGGTGCTCGGCGGAAACTGATTTTCCCGTCGTTTGCCGCCTCCGCCGTCGAAGCCGACTGCGGTCCGGGTCCGTCCCGGTCTGGTGAAAAAAACAACCCGCGTTCAGCGCCGGAAGAAGGAGAGGAAAGATGAAAGGAGCCAAAATTCTGATCGATTGCCTGGAGAAAGAAGGGGTCGAGGTCATCTTCGGCTACCCGGGCGGCACGGTCATAGACATCTTCGACGAGTTGGGCAAGAGTAAAAAGATCCGTTTCATTCTCACCCGCCACGAGCAGGGGGCGGCCCATGCCGCCGACGGTTACGCCCGCTCCACCGGGAAGACCGGGGTTTGCCTGGCCACTTCCGGGCCGGGGGCGACCAACTTGGTCACCGGGATTGCCACTGCCTACATGGATTCGGTCCCGCTGGTCGCCTTAACCGGGCAGGTCCCGACCACGATGATCGGCAACGATGCCTTTCAGGAGGCCGACATCGTCGGGATCACCCGGCCCATTACCAAGCACAACTTCCTGGTTACCTCCGTCCACGATCTCCCCCGGATCGTCAAGGAGGCTTTCTACCTGGCTTCCTCCGGGCGGCCCGGCCCGGTCCTGATCGATCTTCCCAAGGATGTCCAAAAGGCCGAGAGCAAGGCCCGGCATCCCAAGACCGTCGAGATCCGCGGCTACAAGCCCAATTACGAGGGGCATCCCCGGCAGATCAAGAAACTTGCCGAGGCTATTGCCGCCTCCTCCCGTCCGCTTCTCTATGTCGGGGGAGGGGCCGTCGCCTCGGGGGCGGCGGAAGAGGTCAGGACCCTGGTCAAGAAGACCGGGATGCCGGTCACCACCACCCTGCTCGCCCTGGGGGTCTTTCCCGGGGACGATCCGCTTTCCCTGGGGATGCTGGGAATGCACGGGACCCAGTACGCCAACTATGCCGTCGACGGCTGCGACCTGCTGATTTCGGTCGGGGCCCGCTTCGACGACCGGATCACCGGGAAAATCGACGAGTTTGCCTCCCGGGCCAAGATCGCTCATATCGACATCGACCCCACCTCGGTCAGCAAAAGCATCCCCGTCGACATCCCGGTCGTCGGGGACGCCCGGACGGTTCTTAAGGAACTGAACCGGATCGTCGGCCGACCCGAAATCGGGCCCTGGCAAAAGCAGATCGCCGCCTGGAAGAAGGAATACCCGCTGGCTTACCCGGACGACGACCGCCTGCATCCCCAGTATGTCGTCGAGCAGATCGACAGCCTGACCGAGGGCGAAGCCATCGTCGCCACCGAGGTCGGGCAGAACCAGATGTGGGCCGCCCAGTATTACCGCTTCCGCCGGCCCCGGACCATGATCACTTCCGGGGGGCTGGGAACGATGGGCTACGGATTCCCGGCCGCGATCGGGGCCCAGGTCGGCAACCCCGGCAAGCTTGTTTTCGACATTGCCGGGGACGGCAGCATCCAGATGAATATCCAGGAAATGGCCACCGCGGTCCACAACTGCCTCCCGGTCAAGATCGTCATCCTCAACAATGGGTTCCTGGGGATGGTCCGGCAGTGGCAGGAATTGTTTTACGGGCGGCGCTACTGCGGGACGGTTCTGGAGGGTAATCCCGACTTCGTCAAGCTGGCCGAGGCCTACGGCGCCCTGGGAATCCGGGTCACCCGGAAAAAGGATGTCCGGGCCGCCCTGCAGCAGGCGATCGCCCACCCCGGGCCGGTCATTGTCGATGTCGCCGTCGAGCCGGAGGAGAACGTCTATCCCATGGTCCCCGCCGGAGCCGGGATCAAGCAGATGATCAGCGGGCTGGCCTGAATGCCGAAAAAGGGAGTTTTACCATGAAAACCGAAAAAGCATCGCGCCACGTCATCTCGGTCCTGGTTGAGAACCGGTTCGGGGTCCTGGCCCGGATCGCGGGCCTTTTCAGCGGCCGGGGGTTCAATATTGCCAGCCTCTCGGTCGGGGAGACCAAGGACGCCACCGTCTCCCGGATGACCATCGTCGTCGACGACCAGGGCAATCCCCAGATCATGGAGCAGGTCGAGAAACAGCTCAACAAGCTCATAGACGTCATCAAGATCCAGGACATGACCGGCGAGGAGCATATCGACCGGGAACTGGTCTTGATCAAGGTTGCCACCACCCGGTCCACCCGGGCGGAAATTCTCGAGATTGCGGGGGTTTTCCGGGCCAAGGCGGTTCACGTCGACCACTCCTCGCTGGTTCTCGAGGCCAGCGGGGACGAGATGAAGATCCGCGCCCTGATCGAACTGATGGGACGCTACGGAATCAGGGAAATGGTCAGAAGCGGCCGGATTGCCATCGGCCGGGCCTGACGCGACACCGAGTTCCCCGTACTCTCTGTGCGCTCTGTGATAAAATAATAAATTACGTCTCGAACCTTAACCCACGCAAAGCGGAGGAAGAAGAGATGACCAAGGTGTTTTACGACAGCGACGCCGAAATGTCGGTCCTTTCCGGGCGGACGGTGGCGGTGATCGGTTACGGAAGCCAGGGGCACGCCCAGGCTCTCAACCTCAAGGAGTCCGGGGTCAAGGTGATCGTGTCGGAACTGCCCGGCACGGCGAATTACGAACTGGCCCGCTCCCACGGATTTAAGCCCGTGCCGGTGGCGGAAGCGGCGGCGGCGGCGGATATCATTCACATCCTGCTTCCGGACGAGCTTCAGGGCAGGATTTACCGCGAGAGCATCGCTCCTGCGCTCAAGCCCGGCAAATCTCTCTCCTTTTCCCACGGCTTCAACATTCATTTCAGCCAGATCGTTCCCCCCGCCGCCATTGACGTTTACATGGTGGCGCCCAAGGGACCGGGGCACCTGGTGCGGGAGACTTATCAGAGCGGGAGCGGGGTTCCCTGCCTGATCGCCGTTCACCAGGACGCCAGCGGGAAAGCCCGCGCCACCGCTTTGGCCCACGCCTGCGGGATCGGCGGCGGCCGGGCCGGGATTCTGGAG
>CAZIEA010000023.1:15315-15648 GCA_964538495.1 uncultured bacterium
TTCGCCGAGGAGACCGAAACCGATCTTTTCGGGGAGCAGGTCGTGCTTTGCGGGGGTTTGACCGAGCTGGTCCGGGCCGGGTTCGAGACCCTGGTCGAGGCCGGCTATCAGCCTGAGATCGCTTACTTCGAGTGCCTGCACGAGCTCAAGCTCATCACCGACCTTATGAATAAGGCCGGGATCGCGGGGATGCGCTACTCCATTTCCAACACCGCCGAATACGGCGACCTCACTCGCGGCCCGCGGATCGTCACGGCCGAGACCCGCCGGGAGATGAAAAAAATCCTTTCGGAAATCCGCGACGGCCATTTCGCCCGGGAGTGGATACTGGAG
>CAZIEA010000023.1:15658-19826 GCA_964538495.1 uncultured bacterium
CCCGCCTTTAAAGCCATGGCCCGAGCCCAGGCCGACCACCTGATCGAGCGGGTGGGGAAGAAGCTCAGGAGCATGATGAGTTGGTTGAAGTGAGCAAAGAATATCCGGAGGGGGTCGTCCCCGGCCGTCCCCGACTCCTGCTGGTCGAGGATGACCCCCTGATCCGGCAGGTGACGGACCGTTACCTGGGGCTGCTCGGCTACCGGGTTCTGTCCGCCGCCACGGCCGCCGAGGCGTTCGAGCAGATTCGCCGGTCCCGGCCCACCGTCATGATTCTGGACAACCGTTTCCCCGACGGCACCGGGGTGGATCTCTACCGCCGGGTTTCCGGCGAGTTCGGGGAAATCCCGGCGGTGCTGGTTTCGGCCTACGAACTCTCGGGGGAGGGGCTGAAGGAGGCCGCTTCGGCCGGGATCAAGGCGTTTCTGCGCAAGCCGTTCCAATTCCGGGACCTCAAGGCGGTCCTGGACAAGGTGGTGCGGAAAAAGAGTTTCTTTATCCGTCGCCGGCGCGGATTTTTCACCTGCCGCCCGTGGTACAACGTTCGCCCCGGCTACCTGGCCCGCCGGATTTTCCGCAAGGTCTTCCGGGAGGGGCTCGATCCCGGCGGGCACGTGCACTTTTACGTGGAGGGCTGCAGCGACCAACTGGTGCTGCTGTGCAGCCGGCGGGGGATGGGCAAGGTCGTCGCCAAGTCGGCAAAATGCGCCAAGGGGGAGTGCATCAAGTGGGAAGGGAGCGAGTTCTCCGGCTACTCGCAGGACGAGGTGATCCGGGAACTGGGGCAGAGGATCAACCGGGTCAAGGTAGACGCCGGCGAATACGAGATGTCCTGGCCCACCCTGGCCGATTTCCTCTGCTGGCTTGAGCTCAGCTTCTAAGCTAAGATTTTTTCTTCATGCTCTTCATGGTGAAAAAAGCAGGCTGAAGGCTGAAGGAACCGAAGCCGCATTCACATGTAGGCATGTAGAACCGAGTGGACGATATGGACGAAGTGGACTTAGTGGACCAGCTCCTGAACTCTGAATCCTGCCCTGAATCCTGAACCCTGACTCCTGTTCCTGTATCCTGATTTTCCAAACTCTATGCTCTATGCCCTATGCTCTATGCCAGAACACGACAACGGTAACGAAAGAATCTGTGAGAATCTGTGTAATCTGTGGATAATTCTTTTAAGATGGAGAGACATGAAGAGCAAAAAAAACAGGATCGTGATTTTCGACACCACCCTGCGCGACGGGGAGCAGTCCCCGGGGGCGAGCCTTACCATCCGGGAGAAGACCCGGATCGCCCGGCAACTGGTGAAGCTGGGAGTGGACGTGATCGAGGCCGGATTTCCGATCGCTTCCGAGGGGGATTTCGAGGCGGTTCGGGCGGTTTCCGCCGAAATCCGGGAAGTCACGGTGGCCGGCTTGGCCCGGGCCCTGAAGAAGGACATCGACCTGGCCGCCCAAGCCCTGGAAAAGGCCGCCGCCCCCCGGATCCATGTTTTTCTGGCCACCTCCAAGATCCACCGCGAGCATAAACTGCACAAGGCCAAGGAAGAGATCCTGAAGCTTTCCGAGGCCGGGATCAAGATGGCCCGGGCCTACTTCGACGACATCGAGTTTTCTCCCGAGGACGCTTCCCGGACCGAGCCGGACTTCCTCGCCCAGGTCGTGGAAACGGTCATCGCGGCCGGGGCCCGCACGGTCAACATCCCCGATACCGTCGGCTACGCGGTCCCGGAGGAATTCGGGGCTTTGATCGGGCACCTGTACGAGAAAGTCCCCAATATCGACCGGGCCGTGATCTCCGTGCATTGTCACAACGACCTCGGACTGGGGGTGGCCAACTCCCTGGCCGCCGTGAGGAACGGAGCCCGGCAGGTGGAGTGCACCATCAACGGCCTGGGGGAGCGGGCGGGCAACGCCTCGCTGGAGGAGTTCGTGATGGCGCTCAAGGTCCGGAAGGATTTTTGGGGGCTGACGACCGGGGTGAACTCCCGCCAGATCTACAAGACCAGCCGGCTGGTCAGCCACCTGACCGGGGTGGCGGTCCAGCGCAACAAGGCCATCGTGGGAGAGAACGCCTTCGCCCACGAATCCGGGATCCACCAGGACGGGATTCTCAAGGACCGCAGCACCTACGAGATCATGGCGGCCGAGGACGTCGGGGTCCCGGCCAACGCCCTGGTGCTGGGCAAGCACTCGGGGCGCCACGCCTTCCGCGAAAGGCTCAAGAGCATGGGCTACCGGCTTACCGAGGAAGAGTTGGAAAAGGCTTTTGTCGCCTTCAAGACCCTGGCCGACAAGAAAAAAAGCGTTTACGACGAGGATATCCAGGCCTTGGTCGAGACCCAGATCGATGTTTCCCCCAGCATCTACACTCTCGAGTACATCAACGTCACCAGCGGGAACCGGACCGTCCCCACCGCCACCATTCGCCTGCGCCGGGAAAACGAGGTTTTCCAGGACGCCTCCACCGGCGACGGCCCGGTGGACGCCGCCTGCCGGGCTATCGACCGGATCACCGGGATCAAGGGGGAACTGACCGAGTACGAGCTGCGCTCCCTGACCCAGGGCAAGGACGCCCTGGGCGAGGTGACGGTCAAGGTCAAATGCGGCAAGGATCTCGCGGCCGGCCGGGCCTCCAGCACCGACGTGGTCGAGGCGAGCGTCCGGGCCTACCTGGGGGCGGTCAACAAGCTGGCGGCGCTGCGCCACCGCGCCCGGGATAAGAAGTAGCCGATGACGGCCCTGGTCGGGATCCTGGCCGGGCTTTTCGGGCTGGCCGTGGGCAGTTTCCTCAATGTCTGCGTCCACCGGCTGCCCCGGGGAAAATCCGTCGTCTCCCCCCGCTCGGCCTGCCCGGCCTGCGGCCGGGAGATCGCTTGGTTCGACAACATCCCCCTTCTCAGTTACCTCTTCCTCCGGGGCAAGTGCCGGAGTTGCCGGGCCCCGATCTCCCTCCGCTATCCCGCGCTCGAGCTGCTGACGGCGGCGGTCTTCGTCTGGGTTTATCTCTTCTCCCTTTACGGGCGCTTCGACCTGGTCCTGGGCTGGCCGATTTTTTTCCGCCTCCCCCGGCCCCTGGATTTCGCTTTTCTCCCCTTTTTATGGTACCTGGGAGCTTCCTTGCTCTGCCTGACCGCGATCGACATCGAGCACCAGATCATCCCCGATCGGATTACCTATCCCCTGGCCGCGCTCGGGCTGGTCCTGATTGCCTATTTGGGCCTTTCCTCCGAGGTTCCCATCGGAAAGCTGGCCCTGCGGGTCGCCCTGGGCGCCGCGGTGGGGGGCGGGAGCCTCTGGCTGCTGGGCCTCCTAGGCCGTCTCGCCTTGCGCAAGGAGGCGATGGGGCTGGGGGACGTCAAGCTGATGGCGGCCGCCGGGATCTGGCTGGGGTGGGAGATGACGCTTTTTGCCGTCTTCCTGGGGGCCCTCTCCGCTTCGGCGGCCGCGCTGGTCCTGCTCCTGGCCGGGCGCCAGCGAATGGGCCAGCGCCTTCCCTTCGGGCCGTTTCTTTCCCTGGGGATCTGGGTTTCCCTGCTCTACGGCTGGCGCCTGCTCTACTGGTATCTGGCCTTCTACCGCTCTTAAAGCATAGGGCCTGCCTTTTTTACCACAGAGCTCACAGAGAAAAATCTTCAGGCCACAGAGAAACTTCTTTTTTCACCATGAAGATCATGAAGAACATGAAGAAAAAATCTGTGAAAATCTGTGTAATCTGTGGAAAGAAAAATCTGCGGTAATCTGCGTAATCTTAGTTACCGTTCGCGTGGATTTGCGAGATTCGCGGTTTCGAATTGGCCTTTCTACATGCTCTACATGTCTACATGTGAATGAGGCGGCGGTTCCTTCAGCCTTCAGTCTACGTTAAGCGTCCGGTGGCGGCGGCCTTTCTGCTCGGGTTTCTGGCCATCTCCTTCCAGGTGGTGCTGGCCCGGGAACTGCTGGCTTTCTGCTACGGGAACGAGGTCTCCCTGGGGCTGATTCTGGGGAGTTGGCTCTTCTGGACCGGGCTGGGGAGCTTGGGGGCGGCCGGTCTGGCCCGCCGCCACCTCCGGGCGGTCAGGTTCCTGCCGGCTGTTTTCGCCGCCGGTTCGCTCACGCTTCCGCTTGCTTTCGTCTCCGCCCGGTTGCTCGGGGTTCTGGCCGGGACTGCTCCCGGGGAAGTGGTCGGG
>CAZIEA010000024.1:0-2880 GCA_964538495.1 uncultured bacterium
CGGGAGGAGGGGAGGGAGGTGGTGGTGGTAATGGGGGTGGGATTCGTGGGGGCGGTGATGGCGGCAATCATCGCCGACAGCAAGGACGAATCCGGCCGGAGCGGAAAGTTCGTGATCGGCTGCCAGCGCCCCAGCGCCCGGAGCTACTGGAAAATCCCTCTCCTGAACCGGGGGGAATCCCCGGTCAAGGCCGAAGATCCGAACGTGGACGTCCTCATCCGCAGATGCGTCCTGGAGGAGAAAACCCTGGTCGCCACTTATAACAGCGACTGCCTGAAACTGGCCGACTGCGTGGTCGTGGACGTGCAATGCGATTTCGCCAAGACCGCCCTGGGGGACATGCGCAGCGGGGAGGCCGACATGGCCGCCCTGGAAGCGACCATCCGGACCATCGGGGAGAGGATCCGGGCCGAGTGCCTGGTCCTGATCGAGACCACGGTGGCTCCCGGCACCACCGAGTTCGTGGCCTGGCCCATCCTGAAAAAGGCCTTCGCCCGGCGCAAAATTTCCTCCGAGCCCCTGCTGGCCCACAGCTTCGAACGGGTGATGCCCGGCCGGGAGTATGTCGCCAGCATCCGCGACTTCTGGCGGGTCTGCGCCGGCTGCAACCGGCCGGCCCGGGCGCGGGTGGAAAAATTCCTGCGCGAGGTCCTCAACACCCGGGACTTCCCCCTCACCGTGATGGACCGCCCGATCGAGTCGGAAACCACCAAGATCGTGGAGAACTCCTACCGGGCCGCCATCCTGGCCTTCCTGAACGAGTGGAGCTTGTTTTCCGAGCGCAACGGGGTGGACCTGATCAAGGTGATCAAAGCCATCAAGATGCGCCCCACCCATAACAACATCATCTTCCCCGGCCCCGGGGTAGGGGGCTACTGCCTGCCCAAGGACGGGGGGCTGGGCTACTGGGCTTACCGACACATCCTGGGTTTCGAGGACGGCGATAACGTTTTCCAGATCACGCCCGCGGCCATCGACATCAACGACACCCGGGCCCTGCACGCGGCGGAACTGACTCGCGATGCCCTGCGCAACATGGGCCGCTACATCGCGGGAAGCGAGATCCTGATTTGCGGGGCCAGCTATCGCCAGGACGTGGGGGATACCCGCTACAGCGGTAGCGAGCTGGTGGCGCGCAAGCTGACCGAGATGGGCGCCCAGATGCGGGCCCACGACCCTTACGTCGAGCACTGGTACGAATTCGAAAAGCAGGACGAGTACCCTTCTCCGGGCCAGTCCTGGGGGCGCTTCTTCCGCAACCAGGAGGAGTTGGCGAACCTGCGGGTAAGCCGGGACCTCCCCGGCTCGATCAGGGGAGTGGATGCCTTGATCCTGGCGGTCCCGCACAGCCAGTACCTGGGCCTCAAGCCGGAAAAGGTGGTGGAGTGGGCCGGAACCCCGATCGCGGTGATCGACTGTTTCGGCATCCTCTCCGACGACGAAATCCGCTCTTACTTCCGCCTCGGCTGCGAGGTCAAGGCCCTGGGCCGGGGCCACATTCAGCGCATCAAGGACGAGATCCGCCGCGGCGACTGCAAGTCGTAGCGCCGGGCTTCCATTCGCGTGAAGATATGGTAAAATTTAAAGTTAAGGGGAAGGAGGCGGCCGGGAAGCCGCCCGCGAAAAAAAAAGGAGGAAGAAAATGACTAAGACCCGCGATACCAAAAAAGAAGCGAAAAAGCAGCCCAAGCTGAGCCTCAAGGAGAAGCGTCTGGCCAAGAAGGCCAAGAAGTCGGCGCTCGGAACCATATGAGCGAGCCGGCCCAAGACCGGCTCGCGGTCCTGATCGACGCCGACAATGCCCCGCCCGCGATCACGGAATCTCTGCTTCCGGAAATCGCCAAGTACGGCGTGGCCAGCGTCAAGCGCATCTACGGGGATTGGACCACTCCCAACCTGGGGGGCTGGAAGGCGGTGCTCCTGGAGCACTCGATCCAGCC
The DNA here is from genome assembly GCA_964538495.1 of uncultured bacterium. Taxonomy (GTDB): domain Bacteria; phylum Auribacterota; class Erginobacteria; order Erginobacterales; family DAOSXE01; genus CAZIEA01. Next base: position 1,941 of record CAZIEA010000024.1, read on the forward strand.
GGTGCAGCAGTTCCGCTATACCACCGGCAAGAACTCCACCGACAGCGCCTTGATCATCGACGCCATGGATCTGCTGGCGACCAAGCGCTTCGACGGCTTCTGCCTAGTCTCCAGCGACAGCGACTTCACCCGGCTGGCTTCCCGAATCCGGGAGGAGGGGCTGATGGTTTACGGTTTCGGGGAGAAGAAAACCCCCAAGGCCTTCGTCTCCGCCTGCGATAAGTTCATCTTCACCGAGGTTCTGCGCTTCCAGGAAGGCGCCGGGACGGGGGCCAAACCCAAGGCCGTCCAGGACATCAAGCGCGACGCCAAGCTCGTGACCCTGCTGCGGACCGCGCTGGAGGCCGCTTCCGACGAGAGCGGGTGGGCGCAACTGGGAGCGGTGGGGAGCAACATCGTCAAGCAGTCCCCGGAGTTCGACCCCCGCAACTACGGCTTTTCCAAGCTGGGAGCGCTGGCATCCGCCACCGGTCTTTTCGAGATCGACGACCGAGTGGGCGGGGACGGGCATTCCCGCTCGATCTACATCCGCGACAAGCGCCAGCGCCCGCGGAAGTAGGGTCTCAGGCGATCCGGATGGCCTCGGCCAGCTCTAAGGTCCCGTCGTAGATGGCCTTGCCGGTGATCGCCCCGAGGAGCCCTTTGCCTTCGAGTTTTTTCAGCTCGCGGATGTCCCGCAGGCTGGAGACCCCCCCGGCGGCGACGACCTTAAGCCCGGTGGCGTCGAGAAAATCCTCCAGCCCGACGAGATCCGGGCCGGAAAGAGTCCCGTCCCGGCTGATCTCGGTGCGGATCACGGTCCGGCAGCCCATCCGGAAGAAAGTTTTTCCCAATTCCTCCGCCCTCATCCCGGCGCCTTCCAGCCAGCCCCGCAGGAGGACCGATCCGCCGCGGGAGTCGATCGAGGGGATCACCCGCTCCCGGAACTCCTTGAAGACGG
>CAZIEA010000024.1:2905-9351 GCA_964538495.1 uncultured bacterium
CTTCGATGGTCTCCAGCTCCCGGACGCCGCCCCCGGCCTGGACCTTCATCCCGGAGAGGGCGGCGATCCGGGCAATGAGATCGTGGTTGACGGGCTTACCGGCAAAAGCCCCGTCCAGGTCCACCACGTGCAGCCACTTGGCCCCGGCCCCGGCCCAGCGCCGGGCCATGGCCTCCGGATCCTCGGAGTAGAGGGTCTCCAGTTCCGCCTTGCCCTGGTAAAGGCGGACGCAACGCCCGCCTTTGATGTCCACCGCCGGATATACGATCATCCCCTGTTCCTCGACATCGAGTTTATTTGGATTTGCGCGCAACTGACGTCCACAGATTTACACAGATTCATTCGTGGTCGTTATCGTTGTCGTAATCGTAGTCGTAGTCGCAATCGCAGTCGAGGCCTAAAGCCTATCAAACTCTGGACAGGGGGGAAAAGGGCCGTATAATGGGGATGCAAAAGGAGGAGGGAATGAAGGAACTCGAGGAAGGAAAGCGGCTCCAGCTCGATTTCGGCAAGATCGCCAAGGTGGCCGAGGCCTGCCCGGACGTGATCCCGGTGGCGGTGCAGGATGCCGAAACCTCCGAAGTGATCCTGGTCGCCTACACCAACGAAAGGGCCTTTCGGGAATCCTGCCGTAAACGCACCCTGGTGCTCTGGAGCACCTCGCGCAACGAGCTTTGGGAGAAGGGAGCAACCTCGGGAGAAACCTTCGAACTGGTCGAAGCCCGGGTCAACTGCGAACAAAATTCCCTGCTTTACCGGGTCCGGCCCCGAAGGGGCGGGATCTGTCACACCAAAAACGCCGCCGGGAAACCGCGCAACTGCTACTACCGGCGGATAGATTTGGAAAAGATGTCGCTGGTCAACACCGACCGGTGACGGAAAGCAAAAATCCCCCGGAGGGGGGAAAGGAGAGAAAGATGGAAAACCAGAAAGGTTTTGTCGGGATGATCTTCGACTCCAGTTTCTCGGAGTTCGTGACCACCCGGGTGATCAAGGTCCTCCTCTACCTGGCCATGATAGTGAACGCGATCTGGACCATCGTCATCATCGTCGGCGGTTTCAGCCAGGGCGTCCTGGCGGGCATCATCGCCCTCATCCTCTCGCCCCTGATCTACATCATCCTCATGCTCATCGCCCGCATCTACCTGGAACTCCTGATCGTGGTCTTCCGGATCGCCGACGAGCTGAAAAGCATCCGGATCAAGCTCGGCGGCGTCCCGGCCGAGAAACTCGAGGAATAAACCCCTAAAAACCCTTTCCCCCGGCCCGTCCCGGGCCGGGGGAGGGGAGTTGTTTTGAGCCGAGCGCGCCGAAAGCCCTTTGTCTTCAAGCCCTATCTCTATATCCTCCCCGCCTTCGCCGTCATCGTCGTCTTCCAGCTCCTCCCCATGGTCTACGCCTTTTTCTTAAGCTTTTTCCGCTGGGATATGATCAACGTCTCGGGCCCCGAATTCGTGGGCCTGAAGAACTATGCCATCCTCCTCTCCGACGGAGATTTCTGGCTCTCCCTGCTCAACACCTCGATCTTCGCCCTCGGCTCGATCGTGCTGGGGTTGAGCGTCTCGCTGCTCATTGCGATGCTCCTGAGCAAGGGGATCAGGTTCCTGGGGACATTCCGGGTCGCCTATTTCATCCCCTACATCGCCTCGATGACGGCCATCGCCATCGTCTGGCGGGGGATCTTCCAGCCCCGGGGGATGCTCAACGCCGCCCTCAAGCTTATCTCCGGGATTCTTCCCGGCCTGATCCCCCCCGAGCTGACCGAGATCCGCTGGCTCCAGGAACCGGGCTGGGCCCGGCTGGCCGTGATTATCTTCGTGGTTTGGAAGAGCATGGGGTTCAACATCCTGATCTTCCTTACCCGCCTGCTCGACATCAATCCCGCTTACTACGAGGCCGCCGAGATCGACGGGGCCGGCGCTCTGGGCAAGTTCCGCTACATCACCTGGCCCCAGCTCATGCCCACCACCCTGTTTTTGCTTACCATCTCCACCATCTTCGCTTTTCAGATGTTCATCCCGGTCTTCATCCTCACCCCGGACGGGGGGCCGCTCAAAAGCACCACCACCACCGTCTTTTACCTCTACAAGGCCGCTTTCTCCTCCAACCTCTTCGGCTACGCCTGCGCCATCGCCTACGCCCTTTTCTTCATCATCCTGGGATTGACCCTCCTGCAGCGCAAGATCCTGGGGACCGGCTCCACCGGCGAGTGAACATATTTGGCAGAGAACATAGAGCAGGAAGAATGGATTCAGGGTTCAGGAGACAGTAACCGTAATCCGTGATCAGTAATCCGTGATCCGGCGCCGGACGCTATGCGCTTTGCACTATGCCGATTACGACCACGATAACGACAACGAATAAGACAACGGACGCGAGACCTATCTACATGCTCTACATGTTCTACATGGTGAGAAAGGCGACTTGATGAGGATCCGGCCGGGAAAAACCTTGAAATACCTGCTCCTGACGGCGGGGGCGGTGGGAACGATCTTCCCCTTCTTCTGGATGATCTCGACCTCCCTGAAAAGCCCGCTCGAGGTGCTTTCCGCCCAGATCTCGCTCGTCCCCTCCCTGAAAAAATACATCCCGGGGGAGGGGGGGGAGCAGCAGGTCGAGTTCGCCTGGCTGGCCGAGGCCGAAAAGCTTTTCACCGGCGCCGAGGGCAATCTGGTCAAAACCCTGGGAGAGGGGGAGGAGGCCCGGCGGGCGGCGGAGGCCCTGGACCGGGCGCGGCGAGAGCTCCCCGGAGCCTTCGGCCGGGGCTTTCCCCGGGAGAAAGTGGCCGGGGGGATATTCCGGGTCCTAGGCGACGTTCGGGACGCGCTTCAGTCCCTACAGGGAGCGGAGGCCAGGGTAATCGGGGACGAGCTCGACTCCCTGGAGGCGGCCCTGGAGGGACTGGATCGGGAGGCGGTTTATGGCGATGAGGAAGTCGCCCTGGTCTGCCTGACCGGGGGGGGAAGGGGCCGGACCGTAACCGTCAAACCGGAGCGGATCGCCTGGCGCCGTTTTCTCTGGAGCAATTACCCGAAAGCCTGGGGAGCCGCTCCCTTCGGACGCTACTTTTTCAACAGCATCGTAATGTCGCTGGCGGTGACTATAGGCCAGGTCCTGACCTCGGCCCTGGCCGCTTACGCCTTCGCCCGGATGCGCTTCAAAGGGAAGGAAGTTCTCTTTCTGGTCCTGCTGGCCACCATGATGGTCCCCAACCAGGTGATCCTGATCCCCAACTATGCCATCCTTTCCCAGTTGAACTGGATTAACACCTACTACGTCCTGATCGTGCCCTTCCTGGGGGCGGTTTTCGGGATCTACTTCCTCCGCCAGCACTTTCAGACCCTGCCTCAGGACCTCTTCGACGCCGCCAGCCTGGACGGCTGCGGGGAGTTCCGGACCTTATTTACGATCGTGCTCCCGCTTTCCCGCGGGGTCCTGATCACAGTCTCGATCTTCACCTTCATCATGATCTGGAACAGCCTGCTCTGGCCCCTGGTCATGACCAACACCCCCGAGATGCGCCCGCTCCAGGTCGGGCTGGCCGTCTTCAACCAGGAGAGCGGGACCGACTGGGAAATGCTCATGTCCGCCTCCACCTTCGCCATCCTCCCCCTGATCGCCGTCTTTTTCATGGCCCAGAAGCAGTTCATCGAGGGCATCACCCGCTCGGGGATGAAGGACTGATGACCGGGAAGAGACAGTTCGCCCTCCTGCTGGCGGCCGCCCTGGCCGCGGCCGGATCCGGCTGCGGGGACGGGGAAACCGGCCTGGAAGGGGGAGAGGGGCCGGTCACGGTCCGGTTCTGGCACGCCATGGGCGGCCCCCTGGGCGATGTCCTTGACGGCCTGGTGGAGGAATTCAACCGGGCCCATCCCTCCTGGCGGGTGCAGGCCGAAAGCATGGGGAGCTACGAGGCCCTGAAGCAGAAGTTGCTCGCCTCCATCATCGCCCGCAACCAGCCGGACATGTCCCAGGCTTACGAAGCCTGGATCTCCACCCTGCTCGGAGGGGAAGCCCTGGTGGACCTGGAAGAATTGGACCCCGGCTTCAAGAAGACGGAATTGAAGGATTTTTATCCGGTCCTGATCGACAACAGCCTTTACCAAGGCCGGCTTTATTCACTGCCTTTTAACAAGAGCGTCCCGGTCATCTACTATAACCGGGACATGTTCCGCCGGGCCGGCCTCGACCCCGAAAAGCCTCCCCGGACCTGGGAGGAGTTCGCCGAGTACTCGAAAAAACTGACCCGGGACCTGGACGGGGACGGCCGGCCCGACCAGTGGGGGCACAAGTTCACCGACCACGCCACCTACTTCGAGTGCCTGCTGGTCCAGAACGGGGGGAGGATCCTCGACCCTGAAACCGGCGAGATGGATTTCAACTCGCCCGCAGGGGTGGAAGCTCTCCAGTTCCTCATCGACCTGGTTCACCGGGACGGAGCCGCCGATTTTTACCTGGGCGGATACCAGCACCAGGTGGACTTCGCCGCCCAGGACACGGCCATGATCGTGGCCTCCTGCGTCTCGCGGACTTTCATGGCCAAACAGCTCAACTTCGATTGGGCCATGGCCCCCCTCCTGGAGCGGGCCCGGCCCGCCTCCCTGGTCTACGGAACCAATATCGTGATCTTCTCCCGTTCCAGCCCCGAGAAGCAGAGGGTGTGCTGGGAATTCGCGAAGTGGTTCACCAGCCCCGAGATCACGGCCCGGTGGGCAATCCTGACCAATTACGTCCCCGTCCGCCGCTCCGCCTTGGAGTTGCCCCTGATGCAGGAGGCAATCCGGGAAAATCCTTCCACCGCCGTCCCCATCAAGGCCCTGGAAGACGGCTTCTTCGAGCCGCGCCTGGCCCAGTGGCTCCAGGTGCGCGACTACCTCGACGACGCGGTCAAGGAAGCCCTCCTGCAAAAGCTTTCCGCGCAGGAGGCCCTGGACAAGGCCATCGCCAAGGGCCGCCTCTGGTTTTGAGGCTTCCCAAGGGCCTTTTCCCTTGCCCCTCCTGCCCCCGCGGGCTTATGCTTAATGATTTGGGCGGGTAGCTCCAGGCTTGGAAACGCAACGGTCGTAATCCGTGATTAGTAATCCGTAATCCGGCGCCGAACGCTATGCGCTTTGCGCTATGCCGATTACAATAACAATAACAAATCAAACTACATGCCCTACATGGTTGAAAAGGCGGCAGTTCCTTCAGCCTTCAGTCTTCAGCCTTCAGCCTGCTTTTATCACCATGAAGATCATGAAGAAAAATCTGTGAAATCTGTGGACTGCAGTTAAAAGGTTAGTTCGTGAAAGCTCTGCTGATATCGACGGCGGGATTCCTGGCGGTCCCGGGGGCCTGGGGACAGGACATCTCCCCCCGGGGCCCTTCGGAATGGACCGCGACTAACTGGCTGGGCTTCGCCCTCCAGGTCGGGATCTTCCTCCTGGCGGTGGCCGCGATCTTCTGGGCGAACGGAAAGGACGAACCGGGAGAGGGCGGGAAATGATTCACGCCGTGATCATGGCCGGGGGCAAAGGCGAGCGATTCTGGCCCCTGAGCCGGGAAAAGACCCCCAAGCAGCTCCTGGCCGTCACCGGGGCAAAAACCATGCTGGAGGAGACCGCCGGGCGGCTCTCCCCCCGGATTCCGCCCGAGCGGATCTGGGCGGTCACGACCGAAGCCCAGGCCGGCGCGGTGCGCCGGATCCTCAAAGGGGTCCCGCGCGACCAGGTGATCGCCGAGCCGGTCGGGCGCAACACCGCCCCCTGCCTGATCCTGGCGGCCGAGGCCGTCTCCCGCCGGGACCCGCGGGCCGTGATGGTCGCCCTGCCCGCCGACCACGAGATCGGCCCCAAGGGGGAATTCCTGCGCACCATCGCCGCGGCGGCGGCGGCGGCGGAAAAAACCTCCTCCCTGATCACGATCGGGATTCCGCCCCGGGGCCCGGCCACCGGCTACGGCTACATTTTGCGCCGGGCCGAACCCGCCTACCGCAACTCCCGGGAATTCTTCGCGGTCGAACGCTTCACGGAGAAGCCCGGACCGGCCCAGGCCCGCCGCTTCCTCAAGAACCCCCGCTACAGTTGGAACAGCGGGATGTTCGTCTGGAAAGTTTCCGTCCTGCTCGAAGCCGCGCGCCGCTTTCTCCCCGAGACCGCCGCGGCGCTCGCCCCCTACCGGACCCTCCCGGCCCGGAAGCTCAACTCCTTCCTGGCGCGGGTCTATCCCCGAATGGAAGCGGTCTCGATCGATTACGGGGTAATGGAGAAAGCCCCCAATGTCCTGGTCACCCCCGCTTCCTTCGCCTGGGACGACGTCGGGAGCTGGGACGCCCTAGCCGGCCATCTCCCCCCCGACGCGGCGGGCAACCGCTCCCGGGGCCCGGCGGCCCTGTCCGGCTGCTCCGGCTGCCTCACCTTCAGCGCCGGCCCCCTGGTGGGCGCGGTCGGGGTCCGGGACCTGACCAT
>CAZIEA010000024.1:9361-10004 GCA_964538495.1 uncultured bacterium
GGGCGACGCGGTCATCGGCCTGACCATCGTGGCCGCCGGCGACGCCGTCCTGGTCTGCCCGCGGGGGAGGTCACAAGAAGTCAAAGAGCTGGTCAATCTTCTGCGCCGGGAAGGGCGCGAGCGGTACCTCTGAACATGACCTCCCCCGTCCCCAGGATCCTGGGAATAGACCATGGGAGCAAAAGGATCGGGCTGGCCCTGAGCGATCCCCTGGGCCTGACCGCCCAACCCCTGCCGCCGCTGACCGCCGGAAGCGAAAAGGCGGCGGTGGCGGAGCTGGCGGGCCTGATCGCGGACCGCGGGATTTCCCGGGTGGTGGTGGGGCTCCCCCTGAACATGAACGGGAGCGAGGGGGAACAGGCCCGGGTCGCTCGCGCTTTCGGGGAAAAAATCCGCCTCCGCGGGATCGAGGTGGTTTATTGGGACGAGCGCCTGAGCTCGGCGGCGGCGGAAAAATCCCTCCGGGAGGCGGGCTTGCGCCGAAACCGCCAAAAACAGCGCCTGGACACCGCCGCCGCCCAGATCATTCTCTCCGGCTACCTGGAGCATTTTCGGCGTGAGCAGGCCTGAACTGACAAATTTGCCGGAGGGGGCCGCCGTCCTGGCCGAGAAAATGCCCGGGCGCGAAACCGTGGCCCTGGGA
>CAZIEA010000024.1:10014-19060 GCA_964538495.1 uncultured bacterium
AGCCCGCACGGCTCCAGGGAATTTCCCACTTTCTCGAGCACATGCTCTTCAAGGGGACCGGGCGGCGCTCCTGCCGCCAGATCTCCCAGGCCATCGAAGGGGTGGGAGGCTCGCTGAACGCCTTCACCTCGGAGGAATGCACCTGCTACTGGGCCTTGGTGGGCAAAAAGCACATCGTCAAGGCCCTGGATGTCCTCCTGGACATGGTGAGAAACCCGCGCCTGGCCCCGGAAGACCTGGAAAAGGAGCGGGGGGTGATCCTGGAAGAAATGCGGATGTACCGCGACAACCCGGCCTACCACGTGCACGAGCTGATTCAGGAAATAATGTGGCCGAAACAGCCCCTGGGGCGGGCGATCGTGGGGGCGGAACGGACGATCGGGGGGATGAGCCGCGGCGACCTGGCCGGATATCACTGCGCCCGTTACGCCGCGGCGCAAGTGGTGGTGGTGGCTTGCGGAGCGGTGGAACCCGGGACCCTGCCCGGGCTGGTCCGGGAAAGGCTGGGGGAGGGGAGCAAGAACCGCCCCCGGGGCGAGTCCCAGGCCGTTTTCAACCGCTCCCGGCGGCGGGTCGTGATCGACACCCGTCCCATCGAGCAGGTCAATCTTTCCCTAGGCCTGCCGGGCTTGAACCGGAACCACCCCCGCCGCTATGCCCTGCTCCTGCTCAGCGTTCTGCTGGGGGGGAATATGAGTTCCCGCCTTTTTCACGAAATCCGCGAAAAAAGAGGCTGGGTGTATTCGATCCGAACCGATCCGGACTTCTACCGGGACTCCGGCGACCTGGTGATCAACGCCGGGCTGCCGCCGGAAAAACTCCCCGAAACCGTCAGGCTGATCGGGAAGGAACTCGTCCGGCTGCGGGAAGATCCGCCCAAGGATTCGGAGCTGGGGCGGGCCCGGGAATACTACCTGGGCCAGACCGATCTCTCCCTGGAAAAAACCTCTTCCCGCATGTTCTGGCTGGGAGGGACGTTCCTGGGAACCGGACGGGTGGCCAGCGTGGAGGAGATCCGCGAGGGGGTAAACGCGGTCGGGCCGGACGACATCCGCGAACTGGCCCGGAAGATCTTCCGGCCGGGGGGTTCCTGCGCCGCCGTAATCGGCCCGGTGCCGGCGGACGCCGATCCCGCAACCTTGCTCCCGCTCTAAACTTTAACCGCGAATCTCGCGAATCCACGCAACTTTAAACTGCAAACTAAGATTTCGCAGATTACCCCAGATTTTTTCTTTCCACAGATTCTTGCGTTCCTGACTCTATGCTCTATGCCCTATGCCGCTATGTCCACAGATTTCACAGATTTTCCTTCATGTTTCTTCATGGTCTTCATGGTGATAAAAGCAGGCTGAAGGCTGAAGGAACTGCCGCTTTCATCACGCCAAGACGCCAAGGCGCAAAACTTCATGTTTCTTCATGGTCTTCATGGTGATAAAAGCAGGCTGAAGACTGAAGGAACTGCCGCGCTATTCACATGTAGACATGTAGAACATGTAGAAAAACAAAATCAGAAAACGATAGCGACTATTCTACATGGCCTACATGTTCTACATGGTGAAAATGCGATCCTGAACCCCAAATCCTGGGCCTCAAGATGAACCTGAGAAGATGGAAGTTGAAAAAGGAGCGGCGGCGGCTGCTGAAGGAGAGCCGCTGGACCCGGAAGCGGCTCCGGAAAGCGCCCGACGAGAAACTCCTCGGCCTCCTGGACAAGGCCGAAGAACGCATCCGCCAGGCCTTCTCCGGCCGGGAGAACGGGCCGATCGAGTCCGCCCTCGGCAAGCTCCGGGCCCTGCTCGACAACGAACTTAAGCCTTACCGCAAGAGCAAGGCGCGGGAGACCGCCGAATCAGTTTTCTGGGCGCTGCTGGCGGTCTTCCTGCTCCGGACCTTCGTGGTGCAGCCCTTCAAGATCCCGACCGGATCGATGGAGGGGACCCTGCTGGGAGTGGAGCGGACCTGCCCGGTCTGCGGCCAGACTTACGGCTATTACGAGGAAACCTGCCCCCGGGACAAGGTCAAGCTCAAGGCCACCCGGATCGGAGACCGCATCCTGGTCAACAAGTTCATCTACGGGGCCCGCACCCCGGACAAGATCCCCTTTACTGGGATCCTTCTGCCTTACCTGCAGTTCCCGGCCCTGCGCGAACCCCGGCGAGGCGACATCGTAGTTTTTCATTACCCGGAAAATCTCAGCCAGGATTATGTCAAGCGCCTGGCCGGGCTTCCCGGAGACACCATCGAGATCCGGGACGGGGCGCTGCTGATTGACGGCAGGCGTCTGGACGATCCCGAGTTCTCCGCCGTCCGCTACGAAAACCAGGGACCGCTGGGGGGCATCGGGGTAAAAACCGTCGTCCCTTATGCCGGCTTCAAGCTCCCGCTCTTCTCGCCCCTCCCCGAACACCTCATTCGCTTGATCGAATCGGAGGGGCACGAAGTCGTTGAACGGGGAGGACGGGTCTACCTCGACGGGGAAGCCGCTTCCGAATACGAGACCGGCATGAATTATTACTTCGTGCTCGGGGACAATAGCGCCAACAGCAAGGATAGCCGCTTCTGGGGCTTTGTCCCGGCCAAAAGCCTGCTGGGACGGGTGTTCATGGTATACTGGCCGCCGAAAAGGATCGGGTTTCCCCGGTAAGCGGGCAGCCGGCCGCGGCGGCGATCATGGACCGAAAAGAGCGGACAAGAGGGGAGCGGGAAGGGTTCTCCGTCCCCGCCTTGACCGGGCTCGGTCTGGGGCTCAAGCTCACTTTCCTGGTCCTGGCGGCCGTGGCCGGCGTTACCGCGCTGACAAGCTGGTTTTCCATTCAACAACTCCGCTCGTCCCTAACCGCGGGGATGGAAGAAACCGCCGACGGGTTGGGCCGGGTGGTGGGCCTGGCCTCGGCTTACCAGGGTTTCTTCGAGTCCGACTATCGCCGGCTTAACCAGTACATCGACTCCGCCGCCAGTCTTCCGGACGTGGAGTACGCGGCCGTGTTGGGCCGGGACGGGAAGATTATCGCCTCCCGGGGCCTGAACCGGGACGAGCAGATCAGCCTCGAGGAAACGGGAAAAATCTCCGTTTCCCCCCAGGTTTACGAGGCGCGGCAGGACATCGAGCTCGATCGCCCGGTCGGGAAAATCGGGACCATCATCATCGGGATCTCCAAGGCCCGGATCATCGCGGAAGAAAAACGGATCGTCGGCACCCACCTCAAGGTCGCCGCCGTGATTTCCCTGGGGGCCCTGGCGATTCTCTGGCTGGTGGTTTACTCCATTACCCATCCCCTGCGGCTTCTGGCCGAGCAGGCCCGCAGGATGGGGGAGGGCAACCTGATCGAACCCGTGACCGTGCGCGGGGGAGGGGACGAGGTCGGGGTCCTGGCCGCCGGAATCGAGTTCATGCGCGCCAACCTCTACCGGAACATCCAGGAACTGGAATTCCTGGGGAAAATTTCTCATTTTCTCAACGAATCACGGGACTTGGGCGAAATCGCCGGGATCCTGCGCCAGCAGATCGAGAGTTACCCGATCCGTCCCTGGCGGGTCGCCGGGGTCGGCCTGGTGGGCAGGGACATTCCCCCGGGATCCTTCCGTTACATTCCGATCTTGCCCCCGGCCCCCGATCCCACCGGGGAAATCTACGAACTCGATGGCGTGATCCAGGAAGCCCTCGATATGAAAGCCGGGCGGACCCGGGGGGCCGGTTCCCGCAGCCAGGAAACCCCCTTCAACGCCTGGCTCCGGGAGCAGGGGGTGGACTCGGAACTGGCCGTTCCCCTGATCAGCCGGGGAAATGTCCTGGGGGTTTTCTATCTCGGCTTCGGCGACCCCGCCAGCGCTTATTCCCAGGAACTCCAGGTCCTGGCCCGCGCCGTCGGGGACGACCTGACCGCCGCCGTGGACAACTATTTCCTAGTCTCGGACCTGAAATTCAACCTGGAAAAGTTGCAAAGCGCCCACCGGGAGCTTAAGTCCCTGGACAACGTCAAAACCGAGTTCATTTCCGGGGTCAGCCACGAACTGCGCACGCCCCTGGTGGCCATTTCCGGCTACGTCCATATGATGCTGGAGGAAAAGCTCGGGCCCCTGACCGAGATGCAAAAAGAGGGGCTGGACATCTCGGCCAAAAGCCTGCAAAGGCTGACCGTCCTGATCGACAAGATCCTGAGTTTCTCCTCCCACCTCACGGCCGCGGACCTGCGGCTGGCCCCCAAAAACATCGCCGATATCATCGAGCACTGCTACAAGATGGAAAAGAGCCGGGCCGAGGACAAGAAAATCGGACTGCGGGTCACGGTGGAGCCCAATCTGCCGCCCGTTCTGGTGGACGAAGACCTGATCATCCAGGTCTTCATCAACCTGATCGACAACGCCCTCAAGTTCAGCCGGGAAAACACCGTGATCGAGATCAGGGCTCGTCGCCCCTTCAAGGAAACTCCGGACCGCCGGGACCGCATCGAGGTCCTGATCAGGGATCAGGGCAGAGGGATCGAGGAAAAGGATCTGAGAAACATCTTCATCAAGTTTTACCAGGTCTCCCGGAGCACCGAGGGTCAACGTTATGCCGGAATCGGGCTCGGGCTCTCCCTGGTCAAGAAAATCATCGAGCAGCACGGCGGCATGATCGAGGTCGAGAGCGTAGTGGACAAGGGGACCACCTTCGTTTTCACTCTCCCGACCGTTACCGCTTCCAAGCCGGAATCCGACCAGAATCAAGTCCAAATTTTCAGCACTTAGAACCAGGCCAGAGGACGGCCTATCTCTCCATGAGTATCCGTTTGTGGGGGCGAAAAAGGCAATATCTTAGTTCGCATAATATACCTTATGTTTACTTCAGAATAGGGAAAAAATTAAACGGCGGTTTGGTAACTACATGGCCGCCAGCTAGTTGGATGGACCACACCCAGGTTTGTGGACAAGTTGTTGATAACCGGTGGACTGTAATCTGCGGAATCTTAGTTGCGGTTAGCGTGGATTCGCGAGATTCGCGGTTCAACTTCCTTACCACAGAGAGCACAGAGGGAAACCAGAGGCTACAGAGAATTATTTTTTCACCCTGAAGATCATGAAGAGCATGAAGGTAAAAATCCGTGAAATCTGTGGACCGAACTAATCTGCGGAATCTTAGTTTAATTCCCAAAATCGCAGTTTTACCAGGCGTCGGTGAGGGCGATCATCATCACCCCGCCGGCCACGGCGGGCCCCCCGACCAGAACCGTTCCCCGCCGGGCCAGGTCCAGATCGGTGGAGAGGAATATCGCCCCATCCCGACGCAAAACCAGGCGCAGGGCGACGGAATCGGCCCCGGCGGCCAGGAGCCGGACTTCTACCCCCAGGTTCCAGTCCAGGGAGAACGAGGTCTGCCCCTCCTCCCCGGGCTTCAGGACAAAAACAAAGGTCCCCAGGCTCCGGTAACTGTTGAACTTGAAGGGGGTTTTCCCGAGCTGGACCCGGATATATTCCAGATTGGCGGAAATTCCCCCCGGCTGCTCGGAAGCCGAGAAGACATCGAGCAGAATCCTGGTTTCTTCCCCGGCCGCCCGGGACGGAACCGCAGCCGCCACGGCCAGAAAACCTAAAAGCCAAAACTTGACCAGCATACTGTTCATCATCTCCTTCCCATTCGTTGTCGTTCTGATTCGATCATAGCGTCAGTAATGTCAAATTCGAAATTCGAATGACGAAACTCGAATGAAATTTCAAATTCGAATTTTGGTTTTCTACATGCCTACATGTGAACACAGCTTTATTCCTGGAGCCAGATGACGGTGAAGCCGTCGACGGGTTCCTGGTAAATAAGCAAACCGTGCCCGGGAGAGCTGGCCGACCTGACCCGGCAATAATTTCCCGGGGGGCTTTCCGGGCGGGGAGCGGCGAAGAAAAACAGTCCGGCGGCGATCGAAGCCGCGGCCAGAGCGCCCCAGACGGTCCAACCCGGGCGCCGGAAGCGCCAAAACAGGCGCTCCGCGGCAGCAGCCGGCTCAAGGCGCCCCCCGATTCTCTCCCAGAACGGGATTTTCCCCCCCTCCCCCGCAGCGGTCTCGAACCAGACTTTCAGATCCCGGGAGAGAGTCTCCAACCTCTCCAGTTCCCTCCGGCACCCGGGGCAGACGGCGAGATGGGCGGAAATCCGCTCCCGCTCGCCTCGGGAAAGTTCCCCGTCCCGGAAAGCCGCAAGCTTTTTCCCCGGGCATTTCATCTCCCCCTCCCCTCCTCTCCATCCCAGTATTCGCGCAGGATTTCCCCAACCCTTTGGCGGGCATAGTGGATCCGGGACATCACGGTCCCGATCGAGCAGCCGGACGAGAGGGCGATTTCCCGATAGGAAAGCCCCTCCCATTCCCGCAAAACCAGCGCGTCCCGCTGCTGGGGACTGAGCTCCGCCAGGGCCTGCCGCACCTTGAGCTGCAATTCTTCTCTCCTCAGGTTCCGATCGACCCGCTCCCCCTCCGCGGGGGGTTCCACGGCCCGGGCGTCCTCGTAGGAAACCTCGGGCCGGCGACGGCGCAGAGCGTCCAAGGCCAGGTTGCGGGCGATCCGGTAAATCCAGGTGTAGAATCCGCTCTCACCCCGAAAACTTCCCAAGGACCGGTAACCCCGGATAAACGCCTCCTGCACGATGTCCTCGGCCGCGAAGCGCTCCAGGACGATCCCGTAAGCCAGGGCGTAAAGCCGCCCCTGATACTTTTCCACCAGGACCCGGTAAGCCGCGGAATCGCCCCGCCGGCAGGCGGAAACCGCCCGCGCGTCTTCGTCCCGGCTCGCTTTCTTCTCGTCCATTTTGACGTTCCCGAAGACGATTTATTCAATTCCGGGTCTCTTCCCTTTTGCGCGGGTTGGCGCCTAAGGAGAGTCCACAGATTTCACAGATTTACACAGATTCATTCCCGTTCACATACCGTTCACGGGTGTTCGGTCATCGTATCAAGAACCTGAATTCTCCTGCGGTCGTAATCGCGATTAACTACATGTGCTACATGCCTACATGTGAATGAGGCGGCGGTTAAAGAGATTCAAGACGCCAGAACCCTCAGGGGCGGGGGCAGAAAACCTCCAGAACCCCGGGCATAATCGAGATTTCTAAGGGGGTTTCCCCCAGGTAGTCTCCGTCGGCCTGAACCGGGAGTCCGGGGGCGTCGATTTTGACACCCCGGCAGACCCGGCAGGCCACGGCGGGATCGCCGGCGATCTTCCCGGAGAGGACCTTGGCGAAATAGCGCAGGTAGTCCAACCGCCCGCCCCGAAGGTAGACGCAAACATCGAGCGCCCCGTCGTCGAGGCGGGCGGCGGGAGTGATCCGGTACTTGCCCCCGTAAAACCTGGAGTTGGAAATTACCGCCGCAAAACCGGTGACGGAATCCCCGGAGTCGAAGATCACCCGGAAGGGGCCGGGCCGGAAGGAAACCAGGGCCTGGATTCCGGCCAGATGAAAGGCGTAGCGCTTGAGGCGCTTTTTCAGGCCCGCTTTCACGATCTTGCAAGCCTGGGCGTCCAGCCCCACGCTGACCATGAGGGAAAAAGCCCGTCCGTTGATCGAACCCAAATCCACCCGCCGCCGGAAACCCTCCAGGATGGTCCTGGCCGCCGCCGCCGGAGAGGAGGGCAGGCCCAGTTCCAGCGCGAAGACGTTGCTGATCCCGGCGGGAATGATCCCCAGCGGAATCCCGGGAGTGACGAGCAGACCGTTGATTACCTCGTTGAGGGTCCCGTCACCGCCCATCGAGATCACCCCGGAATACCCGGCGGTCGCGGCCGCGCGGGAGAGCTCGACGGCGTGACCGGGGCCCGCGGTGGGCATCACCTCCAGGGGCACGCCGGCGGCGGCGAATGCTTCCCTTACCTCCTCGACCTGGCCGGGGTACCGGATATATCCCGAGGTCGGGTTGACGATCAGGGCCATCCCGGGGCGAAGAGTTCCCGTCTTCATGGCAAATCGCCGGGATCTCCGCCCCACCATCTCCTCCAGGCTGCGAGGTCGTCGCCGAAAGCGAGCCCGGAGCCTTCCTCCAGGGCCCGGCGAAATCCCGTGATCAGGGAGACATCCCCGGTCAAGGCCCACTGTTCCAACAAAACCGGGACCCCCTCGATCAGCCGCAGCCTTTCCAGGACATAAGCCGCCCCGAGTTTCGAAGCCCGGTCGGGATCCCTCAGCCCCTCGACCACCCCGGAGAAAACCGTGAAATCGCCCAAATCCGCCAGGGCCTTGTAAGCTCTCACTCTGATGTTCTCGTTGGAATCCTCCCGCGCCGCCGCCAGAAAGACTTCCACCCCGGAGCGGTCCTGAAATTCCCGCATGATCCCCAGCGCGGCCAGCCGTTGGGCCGGGGTGCCTTCCCGGGCAAGAATCCGGATCCGGGGCAGATGTTCGCGCCTGGCCTCTAGCTCCACTTTTCTCAAGGCGGCCTGGATCAGGACGGGATCGTTTCCCTCCAGGTCGGAGCCGACGCGCGTTTCCGGCCCCGAAGCGCCATCCCCTTCCCCGGAACAACCCGCCCAGGCCAGCAGGCATAGAAGCAGACCGCCGGCAACGACGGAAAAAATCCCGTCCCGGATTATTCTTGGTCTGGCGGGCATCACCCGGACCCCGGTCCGCCTCACTCCCATCCCGCCCGCCAGGAACTCTCCAATTCCCGGGGCGAGAGGGAAAACTCCCTTTCCAGGGCTTCCGGCCAGGGCAGCCCCTCCCCCAACGCGGCCAGGAAAGTGTTAAGCCGCCAGAAACCGTACTCCCCGATCAGGTGTTCGAGCAAGGAGTAGGCCTGGAGGTAGGCGAGGCGCGCCCGGGCTGGGTCGGAGCGGAAACCGAAAGCCGCGTCCAGTTCCCCGAAAGCGATCAGTCCCCCCCGCCCCGCCGCGGACCGGAGCGGAGAAAGGTCGATCGGGCTTACCTTGGCTTCCTGGACCTGGGCCAGACCTTCCTGCAACCAAGTCGGGGCCCTTCCCCGGGTAAGGTCATGAACGAGGGCGTGGGTGTATTCGTGCCGGAGAATCCGCCGTAATTCCTCCTCCCCCCACCCTTCCCCGGCGGGGAGACGGATCTTGCCGTCGTATATTG
>CAZIEA010000025.1:0-7322 GCA_964538495.1 uncultured bacterium
ATTCACATGTAGACATGTAGGACATGTAGAAAACCCGCTTTTCTCACGCCAAGACGCAAAGGCGCCAAGAACCGATCCGTCCACGGATTTTTCCTTCATGGTCTTCATGGTAAGAAAAAAAAGTTCTCTGTGACCTCCGGTTTCCCTCTGTGCTCTCTGTGATAAGGAAGTTAAGCTAAAGAAACCGCCGCCTCATTCACATGTAGACATGTTTTGGCATAGAGCATAGGGCATAGGGCATAGAGTCACCGAGGGTTCAGGGGCGAATCGGGGTCGGTATCGGGATCGGAATCGGTATCGGGCGAAGGCCTAAATATTTATTGCTTGCGGGGTTAGTGACTGGTATCTTGCCGTCTTTCAAGAGGGGAGCTCTCGCAACCTGGAGGATGTTGTCATGACCAAAAGAGATTTGGCGATCCGCATCGCCGCCGAGACCGGGCTGACCCAGATTGCGGTCAAGGAAGTCATCCAGAAGTTTCTCGATTACCTGGTGGACACCCTGGCCGACGGCGAGAACATCGAGTTCCGCAACTTCGGAGTTTTTGCCTGCGTTTACCGCAAACCCAGGATCGGCCGCAATCCCCGCCGCCCGGGAGAAACCGTGCAGATTCCCGGCCGCCACGTGGTCAAGTTCAAGCCCGGCCGGGAGATGAAGCTCCGGCTTTCCGGGCGTTCCCCCCAGTCCAAGTGACCGCCGCGGTCCCCGGCCGTTCCGGGGAGCCGCGTCCGAGCAGATGAAGCCTGAAGCCTTCAAGGCGGTCAGGGGAATGGGGGACATTTTTCCCCCCGAGGCCGCCCGCTGGACCGCCCTGGAGACCCTGGCCCGCCGGGCGGCCGACCGTTACGGTTACGGGGAAATCCGCACGCCCCTGGTCGAGCCCACCGCCCTGTTTGTCCGCGGAATCGGGGAAGGCACCGACATCGTGGACAAGGAGATGTTCTCCTTTACCGACGCCGGGGACAAGAACCTGTCCCTGCGGCCGGAAGGCACGGCCGGGGTGGTCAGGGCCTACCTGGAGGCCGGGGTTTACGCCCGCGAGTCCCTGGCCCGTTACTGCTACCTGGGCCCGATGTTTCGCCGCGAACGTCCCCAAGCCGGCCGCCGCCGCCAGTTCCACCAGTTCGGGGTCGAGGCCCTGGGGGAATCCAATCCCGCCCTGGACGCCGAGGTCGTGGACCTGCTGGTGTTTTTCCTGGCGGCCGCGGGGGTGGAAGGGGCCC
The DNA here is from genome assembly GCA_964538495.1 of uncultured bacterium. Lineage (GTDB taxonomy): Bacteria > Auribacterota > Erginobacteria > Erginobacterales > DAOSXE01 > CAZIEA01. The sequence continues at coordinate 1,222 of CAZIEA010000025.1, forward strand.
GGATTGCCGTCAACAGCGTGGGCTGCCCGGAATGCCGCTTGCCTTACCGGCAACGGCTCCGGGACTGGCTGCGGGGGCGGGAAGATCAGTTGTGCGAGGATTGCCGGCGGCGGGCGGACCGCAACGTCCTGCGGGTGCTGGACTGCAAGAATCCTGCCTGCGCCCGGGTTCTGGAGGGCGCCCCGGTCCTGACCGATCATCTCTGCGGCGGCTGTGGCGAGCACTACCGGCGGGTGCGGAGTTTTCTGGACGACCTGGGGACGAATTATCAGGCCGCGCCCCGTCTGGTCCGGGGCCTGGACTATTACACCAGGACCGTTTTCGAGGTTTATTCCGACGCCCTGGGGGCGCAGGACGCCCTGGGGGCGGGCGGGCGCTACGACAACCTGATCGCGGACCTGGGCGGGCCCTCCCTGGGGGCGATCGGTTTCTCCGTCGGCCTGGAGCGGCTCCTGATCTGCCTGGAAGGCCGGGAAATCCCGGTCCCGGCGGAGGCGGTTTCTTCGGTTTACTGCGCCGGACTGGGGGAGGAGGAATTCCGGGCCAACCTGGTCCTGGCCGCGCGGCTGCGCCGGGAAGGGTTCCGGGTCCGGCTCGATTACGGGGGGCGGAGCCTGAAAGCCCAGATGCGGGAGGCCAACCGGCTGGGGGTTTCCCATGTCCTGGTCCGGGGGGAGGCGGAGCTGGCGGCGGGTTCGGTCAAGATCAAGGATATGCGCGGGGGGGCCGAAGAGAGCGTCCCCGCCGAACCCGAGACCGTCGCCGCCCGTCTCAAAACCTGATTTAACCGCGAATCTCGCGAATCCACGCAAAGCAAAACTAAGATTACGCAGATTACCGCAGATTACTGCCTGTCCACAGATTTCACAGATTTTCACGGATTTTTCCTTCAAGTTCTTCATGATCTTCATGGTGAGTAAGATAGGCTGAAGACTGAAGGAAAGGCCGCTTTATTCACCATGTAGGACATGTAGAGCATGTAGAAGGGCAAATTCGAATTTCGAATTTAACGCCCCATGCCTCAAGCCCCGATTACGATTACGACCACGACAACGATAACGAACTAATCTGTGCCAATCTGTGTAAATCTGTGGAGAAACAGAAGTCGGTTAAATTCGTGGAAAGTGTCCTGAACCCTGAACCCACGGTGGAGACTTAGATGGAATTCTGGAAACGCACTCACATGTGCGGGGAACTGCGCCTTTCCGACCAGGGCCGGGAGGTGGTTCTCTCCGGCTGGGTCCGCCGGCGCCGGGACCACGGCGGGGTGATTTTTATCGATCTCAGCGACCGGGAGGGCCTGACCCAGGTGGTTTTCAACCCCCAGACCGAAGCCGAAGCCCACGCGGCGGCCTCGGGCTTGCGCGGCGAATTCGTGGTGGCGGTGAAAGGGACCGTGCGGCCCCGCCCGGCGGGGACCGAGAACCCCGGCCTGCCCACGGGGGAGATCGAAGTGGCGGCTTCCGGGCTCCAGGTCCTCAATCCCAGCCAGCCGCCCCCATTTTCCCTGGAGGATGACGGGGACGTCCAGGAGGAAGTCCGGCTCAGCCACCGCTATCTGGACCTCCGCCGCCCCCGGATGCTGGCCAATCTCAAGTTCCGCCACGACGTTACCCAGGTGGTTCGCGCCTACCTTTCCGGGCTGGGTTTTTGGGAAGTGGAGACCCCGCTCCTGACCAAGAGCACCCCGGAGGGCGCCCGGGATTACCTGGTTCCCAGCCGCGTTCACCCCGGGCAGTTTTACGCCCTGCCTCAGAGTCCCCAGCTTTTCAAGCAGATGCTCATGGTTTCCGGGGTGGACAAGTATTTCCAGCTTGCCCGCTGCTTGCGCGACGAGGATCTCCGGGCCGATCGACAGCCGGAGCACACCCAGATCGACTGCGAGATGAGTTTCGTGGTTCCGGAGGACATTTACCGGGTGATCGAGGGTCTGGTGGCGGAGGTATTTTCCCGGGTTCTGGGGAAGGAAATCCGGATCCCTTTCCGCCGGATGCCTTACTCCGAGGCCATGCTCCGCTACGGCACGGACAAGCCGGACCTGCGCTTCGGGCTCGAGATCCGCGACCTCAGCGAGGTTTTCCGGGAGACCGAGTTCGGGGTTTTCCGCCATGCCCTCGACTCCGGCGGGGTGATCCGGGCCCTGGCGGTTCCCGGCGGCGCCTCTTTTTCCCTCAAGACCATGGACGAGCTTACCGCCTACGCCCAAAGCTGCGGGGCGGGGGGGCTGCTCTGGATCCTCCTGCGGGAGGACGGATCGTTCAAGTCCCCGATGAAAAAGTTTCTTGGGGAAGAGGATCTGGCCCGGGTGACCCGGGAGCTCTCTTGCGGCTCCGGGGACTGCGTCCTTATGGTGGCCGACCGGGCCAAAACCGCCGCCGAGACGACAGGAAGGCTCCGGCTCAAGCTCGCCCACGACCTCGGACTCGTTCCCAAGGGGGTTTTTGAGTTTCTCTGGGTGGTGGACTTTCCGCTGCTGGAATTCGACGAGGAGGCCGGGCGCTTCACTGCCGTCCATCATCCCTTCACCAGCCCTTCTTGGGCGGACCTCGAGTTGCTCGAAACCGATCCCGGAAAGGTCCGGGCCTTGGCCTACGACCTGGTCCTGAACGGAACCGAGATGGGGGGAGGGAGCATCAGGATCCACCGCCGGGAGGTCCAGGAAAAGATGTTCGGATTGCTCGGGATTTCGCCCGAGGAGGCGCGCGAGCGCTTCGGGTTCCTCCTGGACGCCCTGCAGTACGGGGCGCCTCCCCACGGCGGGATCGCCCTGGGGCTGGACCGGATGCTGATGCTGATGGGGGGGCTGGATTCGATCCGGGACGTAATTACCTTCCCCAAGACCCAGCGGGCCATCTGCCTGACCACGGGTTCACCCTCGCCGGTTTCCCCCGAGCAACTCAAGGAGCTGCACATCGAACTCGCCCTGCCGCCGGAAAAAGACCGGTGAGGCGGGTATGGCCCTTTTTTCGGAATTGGTCTTGACTCGGAATCGGGTTTTGGTATTATAAAAACAATCGGTTTCCGGGCGGGACTGGGGTCCCGGTTTCCCGGATGGTTAAACCGTGAAAAGGAGGAAAAGATGAAGAAGCTTGGAGCAGTCGCCCTTCTGGGCGTCGTGATCCTGAGCGGGTGCGCGATGGGGATGTCCCCCGTCACCGGGTTTATTTACAGTGACGTGGCCGGCCCCCTGACCGCCACCGGCGCCACCAGCGGATTCGCCAAGATCGGGCAGTCCGCGGCCACCTCGATCCTGGGGATCGTCGGCACCGGCGATGCCAGCATCAATGCCGCCGCCGCTTCCGCGGGGATCACCAAGATCCACCACGTGGATTACCACACCGTCAGCTATGTCGGTGTCTGGGCGAAGACCACCGTCACCGTTTACGGCGAATAATCTTTGCCTGAAAAAGCCCCCCGCCGGGAAACCGGCGGGGGGCTTTTCTTTGGGCTCTTCTCGCGGCCCGGGCTAAACGGGGTTGGGGACCTCGATGAACTCTACTTCGAGCCCGAACTTTATCCGCAGGTGCTCCCCTAGGGCCATGATCCCCGTCCGCTCGGTGGCGTAATGCCCCGCGGCCAGGAAATGGATGCGGTTTTCCCGGGCGACGTGCATCACCGGGAGCGAGACTTCCCCGGTGATGTAGGCGTCGAGCCCCGCTTCCGCGGCCGTTTCCAAGTTCCCTTGGGCGGCTCCGGAGCAGAAGCCCACCGTTTCCACCCTTTCCGGCCCTTCGGGAAAAACCAGGGGTTCTCTCCCGAAGGCTTTCTCCACCGTCCGGGCCAGTTGGGCGATGCCCGCCGGAGCGATCCGCCCCCGCACCCCGTACGCGCCCAGGGGCTCGGTCTTTTCCAGCCCCAGGAGGCGCCCGCCCAGGGCGTTATTCCCGACCAGGGGGTGGCAGTCGAGGGGGAGATGATAGGCGAGCAAGGTCATGTCGCGCTCGAGCAGGATCCGGACCCTCTCGCGCAAAGCTCCCTTGAGCACGGAGCTTTGCCGGTCCCAGAAGATCCCGTGGTGGACCAGGATCGCCTCGGCGCCGGCTTCGGCGGCGCGCCGGAACAGTTCCACGCACCCGGTCACCCCGGTAACGATTTTGGAAATTTCAGCGCGGCCTTCGACCTGGAGCCCGTTGGGGCAGAGGTCCTCGCTTCCGGAGGCATCGAGAAAGTCGTCGAGATAGGCGATCAACTCGTCCCGGCGGATCATGCGAATTCCCCTCCTCTGGCGAACTTAAGCGTTTCCCGTTTCCCCACGGTTTTCAAAGCCTCGATCGTTACACAATCGCGGCGGCTCGCGCCATAGAGTAATCGGTGGTTCAATCCGCGAAATCCGGGTAATCTTCCCTTCAACGAATAGTAACACCGGCGGAATTCATGAGAAAAACACTTCTTTTGGCCGGGCTGCTTCTGGCGGCCCGACCCGCGCCCGCCCAGGAAGGGATCATCTGCTTCTGCGGGTTTGCCTGGGGATGCGGTCCCGCGGAAGCGGCGGCGCGGGCGGCTTCCCTGGGCTATTTGCCGGTCCGGGAGGAGACCGAAAAATCCGGTCCCGTCCGGGAATACGAGATCGTCTTCTCCGGCGTCCGCACTCGGGCCGTCTTCCGTTTCTCCCCCGCCGGGAAAAAGCTCTACGCGGTGGAACTTTCCTGGACGGAGGGGAAGGCCCCGGCGGACTTGGAAGCCGGGTTGCGCAACCGGCTGGGAGAGCCGAGGAAAGAACTCCCCGGCCTGGGAATCCAGGTCTGGAACCGGGGATTGACCGAGGCCGAACTCCGCCGGTCCCCGGGACGGGTGCTGCTGATTTACGCGGACATGAAGCTCTGGGAGGAAGCCCGGGCTGAACTCAAGAAACTCCCTGAACCCTGAACCCGAAACTCACATTACCGCGGATTACCGCCTTCCACAAATTACACAAATGGAACCGCGAATCTCGCGAATCCACGCTAACCTAAACTAAAATTGCGCAGATTGATTTTCTCCACAGATTTCACAGATTATAAAGACAGGCTGAAGACTGAAGGCTGAAGGTAAGGCCGCTTTCATCACGCAAAGGCGCCAAGACGCCAAGAAAACTGATTCGTCCACAGATTTTACAGATTTTTACCTTCATGCTCTTCATGGTGAGAAAAGAAAAGCAATTTTCTGTGGCCTCTGGTTTCCCTCTGTGCTCTCTGTGGTAAGGAAGTTAGGCTGAATCAGCGGCGGAGAAATAATCAGAGGAATCAGAGTTAATCAGGTGCAAAAGTTCGCGACTCCTGAATCCTGACTCCTGTTTCCTGTCTCCTGGTTTTCGACGGATTACGGATCACTGATTACGGATTACGAGTCTTCATGCTCTTCATGTCCTGCATGGCGAGAAAGACGGGCCGAAGCCTGAAATGCCTCTCCCGACTCTAATCCTGATCGCCGTCTCCCTGGCTCTGGACGCCTTCGCGGTGGCGGTGGCGGCGGGAGCGACTCTCTCCTGCCGCCGCCTCCCGGCCGCCTTCAAGGTCGGGTTCTTTTTCGGCGGGTTCCAGGCCCTGATGCCCGTGTTGGGCTGGCTGGGGGCCCGGCAATTCCGCGCCTTTATCGATGGGGTGGATCACTGGGCGGCTTTCGGGATTTTAGGCTTCATCGGGGTCAAGATGATCTGGGAATCCCGGCAACTGGGCCGCCCCGGCCGGGCGGATTGCGTGGAAAACACCGGGGTTCTTCTCCTTTTGGCCCTCGCCACCAGCATCGACGCCCTGGCGGTCGGGATTAGCTTTACTTTTATGGGGGTGGAAATTCTCGCCCCGGCTCTGGTCATCGGGGCCGTTACCTTCGCGCTCTCGTTTGCCGGCCTTTTGGTGGGCAAGCGGCTCGGGCATTTTTTCGAGAACCGCATCGAGGCCGTCGGGGGCGTGATCCTGATCCTGATCGGGCTCAAGGTCCTCCATTCCGGCCTAGCCGACTAGAGGGGGAATGTTCTTGCGTCGCCGTCCCGGGAGCGGTTAAGATTCGCCGAAAACAGGGGGGCTATTGCGGTCCCCGAACAAGGAGGCAGGACGTGAAGAAAGAAATCCCGACCAAGTTGAGAAAGTCGGAGTTCAAAATCGACGCCGCCTGGCTGGAGGGCT
>CAZIEA010000025.1:7332-9232 GCA_964538495.1 uncultured bacterium
CTCCAGTCCACGGACAACGCTCCCGCGCTGCCGCCGATGTACTCGGAGATTGTCAACCGCGCCGGGGAGAAGAACCAGGTCCTGATCCGGGATATCAAGCCTGAGGAGGTCGACTCGGTCCTGCAGTACCTGCGCTTGACCCTGGACGCCGAGTACGATTACTACGATATCGTGGGCGCGCGGGTTTACGCCGAACTCCTGGCCATCAAGCGCCGGCGGTTGAAGGACCAGTATTTCTTCCTCGGGCTCCATAACGGCCGGCTGGTCGGGATCGCCAACGGCCGCTTGATGGACGACGAGATCAACATCAGCCTCCATACCCTGACCTTCGAGCGTCAGGTCAACGCCGGAGGGGTCCTCTTCTACGCCAAGTGCTGGTATGCCTTCGAAGTCTGCGAGAGCGAGGAGTTCTGGGCCACTTTCGAAAGCTACAACGGCTGGATGATGGGCGGAATGCGGATGGCTCTGCCCTCCTACCCCTGGCCGGACATGCAGCACGAGCTGGGCGGGGCCAAGATCTTCTACCTGACCCGGGAGAACTGGGAGGAGGAAATCAAGGAAAACTACCTCAAACAGGTCTGCCGCAGCAACTTTGTGCCGGCCACCGACGAGATAGTGGCCGCCAACGAGAAGCTGATTATCCCGGATTCCCTCGACATCTGAGCCCCGTCCTCGATTGCGGACAAAAAAAGCCCCGGGGGGCGACCCCCGGGGCTTTTTCCGTCGTGGAGAGGATCAGTCCACTTCCTTGAGCCCGGCCTTGATCGCCATGGCGATCTTCTCGGCGGTGATGGGAACCGTCTTGAACCTGATCCCGAGGGCGTCCTCGAGGGCGTTGGCCACCGCCGGGGCGACCGGGATCATGGTGTGTTCGCCCACCCCCCGGGCCCCGTAAGGGCCGTCGTGCTGTGGGCTTTCGACGATGATGGGGATGATCTCATCGGGGATGTCCAGGGAGGTGGGGATCTTGTAATCGGTGAAGTTGGGATTGAGGATTTTGCCGGTCTTGGGGTCGAAGCGCATGTCCTCGTAAAGGGCGGTGGCGAGCCCTTGGAGGAACCCGCCCAAGATCTGGTGCCGGACCAGTTCCGGGTTGATGGCCTTGCCGCAATCGAAGGCCTCCGCCACCTTGAGGACCCGAACCTTCCCGGTCTTTTTGTCCACTTCCAGGGTGATGGCCCCGGCTCCCACCGTGTAGTGGGGATTGGGGTGCCCGCCCTGGCTGGTGGCCGGGTCGCACTTGGTGGACATGAACTCGGGCATGAACATCCCCCGCCCGATGATCGGCCCCCCCCGGAAGGTCCCGTCCTCGAGCATGATCCCTTCGATCACGAAGTCCTTGAAGGCGATCCCGAAAGAAGGGTCGGTCGAGCATTTGACCTGCTCGTTCTCCAGGTAGAGGGATTCGGGGGTGTACTTGTAGGCCCTGGCCACGGTATTGACGATCTGGCTCCTGGCATCCAGGGCGGCCCGGCGGACGGCGTTACCGCAGGACCAGGTCACGTGGGAAGCCACGGTCTGCCATTCGTAGGGATTGCGGTCGGTGTCCGGGCATTCCACCCGGATTTTATCCATCGGCACGGTCAGGACTTCCGAGGCCACCTGGGCCATGACCGTGAGCAGGCCCTGGCCCATGTCGATTCCGGAAACCAGGACATTGATGCTCCCGTCCTCGTTGAACTTGAGGAAGGCGGAGCTGGAGGCGTTGGGAGGCATGGCCGGGCCCTTCCAGCAGGAAGCCAGGCCCTTGCCGATGACTTTGTCGGGGTCGCGGGAGACTTCCTTTTTGCCCAGCGCCACGGCCCGGGAGACCTTTTCCACGCACTGGGCCAGGTCGCCCTCGTTCATCCCGGCTCCGTAGGCGAGGGACTGCCCGCGGCGGATGCCGTTCTGGCGGCGG
>CAZIEA010000025.1:9242-18685 GCA_964538495.1 uncultured bacterium
GAAATCGTCGGGTTTCATCCCGATCTTTTTCGCCAGCCGCTCCAGGTGCGACTCCACCCCGAAGAGCATCTCCGAGTAGCCGAAGCCGCGGTAAGGCCCGGCGGCCGGGAGGTTGGTGTAGATGCAGTAGGAATCGATTCGGATGTTGGGGATGGAATAAGGACCGGTGGCCGACAGCCCCGAGGAGTTGACGACATTGGCCCCGTATTCCACGAAGGGGCCGGCGTCCCAGTAGTTGGCCATATCGAAGGCGGTGATGGTCCCGTCCTTCTTCACTCCGATCTTGAGTTTGGAGACCACGGCCTGGCGCATGTAGGTGTTGTAAAATTCCTGGTCCCTCCGCCAGCGTATCTTGATCGGGGAGCCCTTGACCAGGGTGGCAAAGGCGGCGGCCAGGATCTCCATGGTCACCCCGGCCTTGCCCCCGAACCCGCCCCCGATGTAGGGGGTGATCACCCGGATGTCCTTGTGGCTGAGTCCCAGGGGCGCGAGGGCCTCGGCGAAAAGGTGGCGTTGGGTGAAAGGACTCTGGGAGGAAGCCCAGACGGTCAGGCGCCCGGAGTGGTCCATCAGGCCCACCGCGATGTGGGGCTCCAGGCAGCAATGGGCGAAGCGGGAAACATGGTAGGTGTCCTCGAGGACGACGTCGGCGGCCTTGAAGCCGGCCTCGAGGTCGCCCTTGCGGATCTTGCGCCAGTGGGCGATGTTGGTTCCGGCCTGGGGGAAGTACCAGGGGACATGGGGGTAATCCCCGAGATCGGGGTGGATCAGGACGGTGGATTTTTTCACCGAATCCATCTGGTCCAGGACCGCGGGCAATTGCTTGTACTCCACCTTGACCAGCTTGGCGGCCCGGCGGGCCGAAGCCGGGTCGCGGGCGATCACCGCCGCCACCTGCTCGCCCACGAATCGGACCCGGTCCTGGGCCAGGATATAGCGGTCCTTCATGTAGAGCCCGTACTTGTAGGGGAAGTCCTTACCCGTGACCACGGCCACCACCCCCGGGGCCTTGGCCGCCTCGGAAATGTCGATGCCTTTGATCAGGGCGTGGGGGTGGGGGCTTTCCACCACCTCGGCGTGGAGGAGGTTGGGCCCGAATTCGATGTCGTCCACGTACTGGGCCGCCCCGGAAACCTTGTCCCGCTCGTCGATCCGCGAAGGCGAGTGCCCGACAATCTTGAGATTTTCCATTGGTCTGCCCCTTGGTTCTATCTGGTCTTGGCGGCGGCGGCCAGGATGGCCGTGATGATCGGTTCGTACCCGGTGCAGCGGCAGAGGTTGCCGGAAATGGCCTCCTGGACTTCTTCCCGGCTCGGGCGGGGGTTGTTGCGCAGGAGCTCGGTCGCGGTCATCAGGATTCCCGGGGCGCAGAAGCCGCACTGGAAGGAATTGTGGGCGATGAAGGATTCCTGCAGGGGGGAGAGTTTCTTGCGGGAAATTCCCTCGACCGTCTCGATTTTCTGTCCGTCGGCCTCGACGGCCAGCATCAGGCAACTCCGCACGCTTTTGCCGTTAAGCAGAACCGTGCAGGTGCCGCAATCCCCTCGGCCGCAGCCGTACTTGGGCCCCTTGACTCCGAGCCGGTCCCGGAGGACGTCGAGCAGGAGTTCGGAGGGTTCGACCTCGACGCTGCGTTTCTCGCCGTTGAGGGTGAGGTTGATGGTCCGTTTCATGGCGCCTCCGCTTAGATCAGACTTGTTCCGTAGGCCGGGCCCTTGCCCGCCAGCCGGGCGCCGGCGGCCTTAAGGGCCCGCTCCAGCATCACCTCGCACATGTGGAGGCGGTATTCGCGCCCGGCCCGCACATCCGTGAGCGGGGCCACCGTTTCCTTGACCAGCTTGACGGCCTCGGAGATCCGCTGGGGCGAGAGGACCTTGCCCTGAAGAAGCTTCTCGATTTTCCCGGCCCGGATCGGGGTCGGGTTGACCGATCCGAACGCCACCCGCCAGCGGTTTTCAGGCAGGGCGATCACCCCCACGCTGGCCTGGGCCAGGTCTTCCCCCCGGTAGCGTTTCAGCTTGACGAAGGCGGCGGAGTGTTTCCCCGGGACCTCCGGCAGGGAAACCCCGGTCACCGCCTCGTCGGGGTTGAGCGCGGTGCGGCGGGGCCCCTGGAGAAAATCCACGATCGAAATTTCCCGGCTTCCCCCCGGACCCGCCAGGATGACCGCGGCCTCATAGAGCAACAGCGGCGGGCCGCTGTCCAGGCAGGGGACGCAGGAGCAGAGATTCCCCACCATGGTGGCGCGGTTGCGAATGGAGACCGAGGCGACCTCTCCGGCCGCTTCCCAGAGCAGGGGAAATTTCTTCTTCACCGCCGCCGATTCCAACAGGTCGCTGAAGGTGACCAGGGCCCCGATCCGGAGCCGCTTGTTGGCGGCTTTCAGGTTCCCGAGCTCGCCGATCCCCTTGAGGTCGATGATCAATTCCGGGGAAACCGTTCCGTCGTCGAGGTTGTTGACCAGGTCGGTGCCCCCGGCCAGGAACCGGGCCCGGGCCCCGAACTCGGCCTTCAGGGCCAGGGCCTCGGCCAGCTTGGCCGGTTTGAGGTATTCGAAAGTCTGAGTCAGAGCCATCTCGCTCCTCCCGCGGGTTCGTTTCTAAGCATAGAGCTCAGAGGATCAAACTCGAAATTCGAAATCAGAAATTCGAATCAAACTCCAAATTCGAATTTCAAAACGCGCAGGTATCTTGGATTTTCAGGTCCGCGGTTTTGAATTTTGGTATTCGAACTTCGAATTTCTTTCGAGTTTCGTCATTCGAGTTTCGAATTTATCTTGGCGTCTTTGCGCCTCTGCGTGATGAAGCGGCAGTTCCTTAATTAGGCATCAGGCTTTCCAGGCCACGAAACGGGCCCAACAGGAAGCCAGTTCCATCCCTTTTTGGATGAAGCAGCCCAGAAAGTAGCGCCCGCTCTTGAGGTTCCCCAGATCCTTGCCCAGATTTTCGGCGTGAATGATCTTTTTGGGGAAGAGGTTGAGGTGCATGTCCTGGTAATACTTGTCCAGCGGGTACATCTCGTCCCAGCTTTTGCCGAAATCCTTTTTCAGTTTCCGGTCGGCCTCGGCGAAAGTCTTGGGATGCCAGTTGCGCTGGATGGTGTTCATCGGGTGCTCCATGGCCACGCAGTCCACCCCCAGCCACTTGATCTTTTTCCGGATGCACCAGTCTCCGAAGTCGGGGGAGGGGCCGGGATGCCGGATCATGTAGCGGAACTCGTCGGAATCCGGGCTGCACCAGCCGTACTTCATGTAGCCGGTCTTGATGATCAGGATGTCGCCTTCCTTGACGTCCACGACCTTCTCGATCATGGCCGGGCTGTAGACGCTGGTGTCGCTGACCATCCCCGAGATGTCGGCGATGGCCCCGGGCCCGACCCAGAAATCAAGCGGGGTCTGCCCGATGGTGCGTCCCCCGGGAAAGAAGTGCTTCTCGCCGTCCATGTGACAGCTCAGGTGGAAGCTGGCCTTGCAGTGGGCGTTGTTGCGGCCCAGGCCGAAATATTGCCCCCCGACCCGCTTGGTATAGTGGACGATCAGGGGAACGTAGTTGGCCCACTGCGGGGTCTGGACGCTGAAGGGGATGGACATGTCGTGCATCTTTTCCGACTTCATCCGGGCGAAAAACTCCCGCTCGCCCATCCCCTCCGGGGCTTGCAGCGCCACCACCCGGCTCCAAGCCGACTCCACCTCGCAGAAGGGAATGGGATGAATCATGATCCAGGCGCGCTGGTTGGAGAGCTTGGCGATTTCCCCGCCCAGGCTTTCGGCCAGCAGCAGCCCGGACTTGGGCATGACCTGGTGGGTGAGCTTATAGTACTCGTCCTGGGGAAACATCTCGTCCCAGGTCTTGCCGTGGGTCTTCTTGAGCTTGGCCTCGGCTTTTTCGAACTCGCGCGCATGCATATAGCGAATGTTGGTGTTCATCGGATGTTCGGCGCATCCGCAATCCACCGCGATCACTCTGATTTTTTTCTTCAGGGCCCAGGGGAAGAAGTCGGGCGAGGGGCCGGGGTGGCGGACGAGATAGCCGAACTCCTTGCTGTCGATCCCCCCCTGCGCCTTGGGGTTGGGAACATCGGGCTGGTCGTAGCCGTACTTGTGGTAGCCGGTGTTGATGACCAGGATGTCGCCCGGCCTGACCTTGACCCGCTCCTCGATCATGGCCGGGGTGTAGAGGCTGTAATCGCTGACGGCATCGGAGATGTCGGCGACCACGCACTCCCCGCAGACATCCTCGAGCGGGATGTCGTTGATCGAGCGCATCCCGGAGTGGAAAGCGGTGGGTCCGACCAGGTGGGTCCCGGTGTTGTTGCTCCATTCGATCAGTTGCCCGTTGGCCCCCGCCCCGCCGATGAAGGAACCGGTCACCCTTTTAAAGAACTGGATCTGCAAGGGCATTTCCCCGGGCCAGGGCGGGGTGAAGATGCTGAGCGGCTGGGTCAGGTCGTACCACTTGGCCGCGCTCAAGAGCTCGATCATGCTCATCTTCTTTTTGCCTTTGGTGTCCTTGCTCATTCCCGCGCTCCTTGCTGTTGGCGACGGGGTCTTTCCCCCGTCATTGCATTTTTTCCGTCCCCCGGTCCGCTTTACGCCGGAACGGGAGTCTCAGGCGTATTTTTCCGCGAACCGGAGCAGGGCATTCTGGAAGACCTCCATGGGCGCGTCGCAGAGGCCCGCCCCCACCTGCCCGATCCCGGCCTCGCGGTGGGCCACCCCGGTGTCGATGAAAGGCGGCAGGCTCTTCTCCACTACCTTCATGATATCGATGCCGGTAGGGGTGCCCCGGAAATCAAGCGAGGGGATCTGGTAGATGTTGTTTTCGCCGATGGTGATCTCGTACATGTCCCTGGTCTTGGAGACGGCCAAGTCGTAGGTTCCCCCCACGAAGAGAACGATGGCCGGGGCGGCGGCGATGGCGCACCCGCCGATGCCGTAGGTCTCCATGATGGCGGAGTCGCCGATGTCGCGCCCGACATCTTTCTTGGTGAAGCCGGGGAAGAGCAGCACTTCCGGAACCGGCGATTCGCAGGTAAACCACTCTTTGCCGAGGCCGCTGACCTGGATGCCCCAATCGGTGCCGTTGCGGGCCATGACCGTGACCATGGTGCTGCCCTCGACGTTTTCAGCCGCCATCAGGCTTACCTTGGCGCTGGACATGGCGAAGCCCAGGAAGCTGTGGATGTTGGCCTCCTGGAACTTGAGGGCTTCGATGGTGCCGTGAAGGTCTTTCCGGTCCAGCGTTTCCAGGATGTAGGGAGCGGTCTTGGTGAAGAGGATGTAGCTGGCGGCGCGGCTGCGGTTGTGGAGTTCGTCGCCCATCTGGATGGCCTGGGCCATGATGTTCTTAAGGTCGATCTTCCCGGCCTTGCGGATGGCCTTCTGCAGCACCGGCCCCAGGACCCGCTCCATCCACTTCAGCCGCTCGATCACGTCCTCGGAATAGGCCCCCATCCTCAGGACCTTCCCGATCCCCTCGTTCAGGGAGTTGAAGGCCTTTTCCCCGGTGACCTCGTTCTCGGTCACGATCATGGGCATGGAGGCGCAGACCACCCCGGCCATGGGCCCGACGGTGTTGTGGTGGTGGCAGGGGGAGAACTCGATCTCCCCCGAGGCGGCCAGCTTTTCCGCCTCTTCCGGGCTTTTGGCCATCCCCTCATAGATCAAGGCGCCGATGGTTGCCCCCCGCTGGGGCCCGCACATCCGTTCCCAGGTGACCGGGGGACCGGAATGGAGAATCAGGTTCTTTTTCATCCCGGGGACGCACTCGAGAGCGGGCTGGATGTCCACCCAGAAGGGCCTGGCCTCGAGCAGGATTTTCAGGGCCTTTTCGTTGGCCTTGGCGATATCGACCATCGCGCACCTCCTTGCGGTGTGGGGCTGGGTAAAATCGGGGCAAGTATAGCTCCCGGAACACTCCCCGGACAAGCCCCTTTTCCGGAATCCCCTTTTACCGGGAGGGGAAAGAGTTCGCTGTCCGGGCTTGTATTTCGCCCGGAATCGCTTCAAAATAAAAACTAAACGCGAACTAGGGGAGGTGAAGGGATGAAAGGAGTTTGTTTCGCGGCGGCGCTGGGGCTGTTTCTGCTGGTGGCGGTTCCGGGCCGGGCTTGGGAAAACGAGGGGACCCGACTGGGGGGCATAAACTCGTACACGGTTTTCCCGGCCGGGATCGAGAACGAGGACGGCAAGATCGGTGTAACCGGGGTGAACGCGGGCGGGATCATCCCCTTCGGGATCGCCGAAGGCCAAAACCTGGCGGTGGGCGCTTCCTGGCAAGGTCTTTTCGTGGATTATTCCGAACTGGCCTTCTCCTGGATCGGACCCGACGGGAAGACCTATACCGAGAAGGACCTGCCCCATTCTCTGCACTCGGTCTCGCTGCTCTTGGGTTATGACCTCGAACTGGGAAGCGGTTTCACCCTCGGGCTTGCCTTCACCCCGGCCCTGCAGAGCGATTTCGAGGATCTTTCCAGCAAGGATATCTACTATCTCGGGGGAGTGGTGGGGAGTTGGAAAATCTCCGATTCCTTCACCCTGGCCGCCGGGCTTTACTACGCCGACTCCTTCGGGGAACCCGAGCTTCTTCCCGGGGTGGGAGTGGGCTGGGATTTGGGGAAGGGCTGGCGTCTGGACGCGTTTATTCCCCAGTTCGCGAACCTGGAATGGGAGATTTCGGAGCTTATCACCTTGGGCTTGCAGGGGCGGGTGGTAGGGCACGAATACCGGATGACCTCCACCCAACCCTGGGACGACACTGTCCTGAAATACTCCCAGATTCTGGCCGGTCCTTATCTCAACCTAAAACTAGCCGAGCACCTTTTCCTGGGGCTGGAGACGGGGTTGGCTTTTTCCCGGATTTTCGAGATCAGGGAAAAGGACGGCTCGGGCAAACTCGACGACGGGGACCTCAAGGATCAGGCCTACCTGGGCGGGGCCCTTTACCTGAGCTACTGACGATAACCCGGGGAGGCAACCGTCGTGAGAGAGGGGAGAATAGACTTTTTCTGGTTTTCCGGGACCGGCAACACCCTGAAGGTTGTAGAGACCATGGCCGGGGTGTTCCGTTCGGCGGGGCGCGAGGTCCTGCTCAAGCCCCTGACCGCCGGAGTTCCCTCGGACTTGGCGCCCGTGCTGGGCCTGGCCTTCCCGGTGGCCTGCCAGGGGACTTACCCCCTGGTCTGGGACTTCTGCCGGAAACTCCCCCCCGGGGAGGGCCGGGAAGTGTTCATGGCCGACACCCTGGCCGGTTTTTCCGGCGGGATCGTCGGCCCCCTGGGTCGTTTTCTGCACTCGCGGGGCTGGCGGCTTCTCGGCGCGGCCGAATTCATTATGCCGAGAAATTTTTTTCCCCAGGAGGTCCCGGAGAACAAACTGCGTTCGGCCCGGGAGAAAGCCGCGGAGGAGGCCCGGGCCTATGCCGAGAGGCTCCTGGAAGGGAAGTCTTCATGGAGCCGGGGGATTCCCCTGATCTCGAGCCTGCTGGGCTGGGGATCCCGCTTTTCCCTGACCTGGCGGATGATGGCCCGGCTGGGCCGGCGCTTGGGGATCGATCCGGGGAAATGCACTCGTTGCGGGCTTTGCGTCCGCCTCTGCCCGGCCGCCAACATCGTCCTGAAAGAGTTGCCGGTCTTCGGGAACTCCTGCCTCCAGTGCCAGCGCTGCTTGATGCTCTGCCCGGCCGGGGCGGTCACGGTCAAGGGGAAACCTCCCGTGCGCTACCGGGCCGTGACCGCCGAGGAGATGCTCCGGGCCGAAGCGAAAGCCGGCGGCAACTCGTGATCAGTGGTCCCTAATCCAGGATACAGGAGTCAGGAACACCAACGTAATCCGTGATCAGTGATCCGTAATCCGGCGCCTGAAATATTGGGAATCCAGAATTCAGAATCCAGAATACGCGGCTTTGGAAATTGATTTTTTGGCGTCTTTGCGTGATGCCGCAGTTCCTTTAGCCTTCAGTCTTCAGCCTATCTTACTCACCATGAAGGGCATGAAGAAACATGAAGGAAAGAATCTGTGAAATCTGTGGACAAACCCAATCTGCGGGATCTTAGTTGCTGTTAACGAAGATTAGCGAGATTGGTGGTTTAAGCAGTAAAAGTCCGTGAAATCCGTGGACTGCAGTTTGAGTTTATTGGGAAACGGTTCCGCGGCGCCTAAATCGGACCGCGGATCGAATCCCGGAAAGCCAGCACCCGGTCGGGGAAGTCGCTGAAGACCCCGTCCGCCCCCAGGTCGGCCGCCCGCCGGATTTCCTGTTCGGTGTTGGCCGTGAAGGCGTAGACGCGCAGCCCGCGGGCGTGGGCGTCGCGGACGAACTTCCGCTCCAGCAGGCCGAGGGCGGGGTGGACCGAGAAACACCGTGAGCTTTCGGCGAAGGCGGCGTGGCCGGGGTGAATCCCGCTCAGGAGCGCCCCGGTGCGGATGGCGGGGGCAAGCCGCCGGAGGCGCTCGAGCCGGCGGCGGGCGAAGGAGGAGACGATGATCCCGCCCGGGTCTAGCCCGCGCTTGATTTCGGCCTCGAGCAGTTCGGCTACCGCGTCCTCGGTCCGGGGGGCCTTGAGTTCGATGTTCAGGCCCGCTCGGCCCCGGACTGCCGCCAGGACTTCCTCCAGGGTCGGGATTTTTTCGCCCTTTCCGGCATCGAGGGAGCGCAGGTAGGAAAAAGAACGCTCTCGGACGAAGCCGGTCCCGTCGGTAGTCCGCTCGAGAGTTTCATCGTGGATGACGACCAGCCTGCCCGCGGCCAGCTGGACGTCCACCTCGATCCAGTCCGCCCCCAGCGCGATCGCCTTCTCGACCGCGCGCAGGGTGTTTTCCGGCTCGTAACCCGACGCTCCCCGATGGGCAAAGCAAAGCAAAGAGCTTTTCACGGCTTTCGTCCGGGTTTCAACCCGCGACCTCTCCCGCCAGGAGGAAACCGCGCAGGAGCCAGGCGCCCGAGGTGGCTCCCCAGGCGAGTACGAGCTTGGCGGCCAGCTTTACCTGCTCCCGGGAGCCTCTGGCGGCGGTCCGGGTGAAGCGGATGAAGAACTCGCAAAAGATACCGTCCGCCGCCGCTTCCAGGAAATGCCGGCCGATAGCGGTGGTAACTTGAGGTTCCGTTTTCAGGATTTGCCGGAGTCTCGCCGCCAGGACCGCCGCCGCTTCGCCCCGCGCCCGGGACATCAGTCCCCCCCAGGAGCCCGACGGTAAAATCGTCCCCGGCCGGGGTGAGCCCTTCCCCCGCCCCCAGCAGAGGCCGGAGTTCGGCGGCCGGGTCGGGCGAGCGCTTTTTCAGGGCCATGACCAGGCGCCCGGCCCGGACGGCCACCTCCCGCTCGATCAGGCCCCGCGGGGCGGCCAGGAGCGGCTTGAGAATGTCGGCGATCTCGCCCCCGGGGCTGGGCCAGGGGGGGGAGGGCTTCCAGATCCGGGCCCCGGACAGGGAGACGATCGTGTCGGG
>CAZIEA010000026.1:0-519 GCA_964538495.1 uncultured bacterium
CCATTAGACACCTGCCTCCCAGTTACAGGTGTCAAACTATATCAGGACGACACAGGCGCTCCTGAATCCTGACTCCTGTCTCCTGTATCCCGGTTTTCGACGGATCACTGATTACGGATTACGGCTTCCCCTGACTCCTGCTCCGTCAGACGCCAGTCGCCGGTGGCGAGATAATCGGCGGCCATTTCCCGCCAGGAACGGATGGGTTTCCCGGTGAGGCGGGTATAACGGGAGCAATCGAGGACCGAATAAGAGGGGCGGCGGGCGCGCCGGCCGGCGTCGTCGCTCCCGATCGGGAGCACCGGGGTTTTCAATCCGGCGGCGGCCAGGAGGAAAGCGGCGAATTCGTACCAGGAGCAGCTTCCTTCCCCGGCAAAGTGGAAAAACCCTTCCGCCCGGTTTTCGATCAGGCTAAACACCGCCCGGGCAAGATCGAGCGTGTAGGTCGGGGATCCGGTCTGGTCGGAAACCACCCGCAGGCTCGCTCGGGAGCGGGCGGCGGTGAGGATGGTGCGGGGG
>CAZIEA010000026.1:624-18658 GCA_964538495.1 uncultured bacterium
GGCCGTATTCGTTGATCGGGTTGGGAGCGGCGGTTTCCGGGTAAGGCTCCCGGGCGCGGCCGTCAAAAACGAAATCGGTGCTGATCTGGATCAGGCTAACACCCAGTTCCCGGCAGGCCCGGGCCAGGTTTCCGGCCCCGGCCCCGTTCACGGCCTCCGCCCGGCCGGGAGATGCCTCGCAGCCGTCGACATCGGTGAAGGCCGCGCAGTTCACCACCCATTCGGGCCGGGTGCGCTCCATCTCCCGGAAGACGCTTCCGGGATCGGTAATGTCGCACTCCGGGAGGTCCGTTCCGCAAATCCGCGTTCCCGGCGGGGCAGCGGCCAGGAGCATGCGCCCGAGCATTCCCCGGGCGCCCGTCACCAGAACGGACGGTATTTCAACGGTGGGCATACTGCTTCCGGTAGTATTCCCTGAACTCGCCGCTCTTGATTTTCTCCCACCACCAGCGGTTGTCCCGGTACCAGGCAATAGTCGCTTTCATCTCCTTCTCGAAATCGGCCTCCGGTTTCCAGCCCAGGTCCTGGAGCTTGGAAGAATCCAGGGCGTAACGGCGGTCGTGACCTTCCCGGTCCTTGACCGGCCGGATCATGTCCTGGGAACAGCCGAGAAACTCGATGATAAGGTGAGTGAGCTCGTAGTTGGTGAGCAGGTTGCCCCCGCCGATGTTGTAGACCTCCCCGGGTTCGCCCCGGCGGGTCAGGAGATCGACGGCGGAACAGTGGTCCCGGACGTAGAGCCAGTCCCGGATGTTGAGCCCGTCCCCATAGAGGGGAACCTGAAGCCCGTCGAGCAGGTTGGTGACAAAAAGCGGGATTACTTTCTCCGGATATTGGTAAGGACCGAAATTGTTCGAAGCCCGGGTGACGATTACCGGGACCCCATAGGTGGCCCAGTAGGAATAAGCGAGCCGGTCGGCGCCCGCCTTGCTGGCCGCGTAGGGGTTGCGGGGCATAAGCGGGTCGGTTTCGACGCTGAATCCTTCCGGGATGCTTCCGTAGACCTCGTCGGTGGAAATCTGAACGAACCGTCCCGCCCCGTGCTTCCGGGCCGCCTCCAGCAGAACATAAGTCCCGTAGATGTCGGTCCGGATGAAGTCGTCGGGATTCCCGATCGAGCGGTCGACGTGGGTCTCGGCGGCGAAATTGACGATCAGGTCGACTCCCTCGGCGAAGATTCTCTCCACCGTTTCGGCGTCGGCGATATCTCCGCGGACGAACCGGTAATCGGGCAACGCGGCGACTTCCTTGAGGTTGTCGAGGTTGCCGGCGTAGGTGAGCTTGTCCAGGTTGACGACGGCATCTTCGGGATAGCGCTCCATCCAGTAGCGGATGAAATTCGACCCGATGAAACCCGCGCCCCCGGTTACCAGCACTTTTCTCTTCATCCCGATCCCCTTCGGCTCTCTTTTCCGGCCGGCTTCAATCGAGGTGGTTGGCGCCGCCTTCGCAGACCATCCGGCTGACCCGCGAGAGGTTCGCGATCGAGCTGCCGGCGTCGGCCCACCAGCCGTCCAGGATGCTGTAAGTCAGGGAGCCGCTCCGGATGTAGAGGTTGTTGACGTCGGTGATTTCCAGCTCTCCCCGGGCCGAGGGCTCGATATTCCTGATATGATCGAAAACCTTGCCGTCGTACATGTAAATCCCGATCACGGCCAGGTTGGAGGGGGGATCCTGCGGTTTTTCGACGATCCCGGACACCTGCCCGTTCTTGACCACCGCGACCCCATAATCGCGGGGGTTCTCCACTTCCTTGAGCAGGATCCTGGCCCCTTGAGGCTGGCGCCGGAACTCTTCGACTGCCGAGAGGATATTTTTTTCGATTACGTTGTCCCCGAGCATGACCAGGATCTTGTCGCCGTCGGCAAAGTGCTCGGCCAGGGAAAGGGCTTCGGCGATTCCCCCCTCCCCTTCCTGATAGGCGTAACGCAGCCACTTGAGCCCGAATTCCTTGCCGTTGCCGAGCAGGCGCAGAAAATCCCCGGCGTTGTTGCCCCCGGTCACGACCATGATGTCCTCGATCCCGGCGTTGACCAGGGTCTGGATGGGATAGTAGATCATGGGCTTATCATAGATGGGCAAGAGATGCTTGTTGGTGATCTTGGTCAGGGGATAAAGCCTGGTCCCGAGACCGCCCGCCAGAATGACTCCTTTCATCGCATCCATCTTCTCTCCTTGGGTTGGCTATTAGGGCATAGAGTCAGTTTCAGGGGGCGGGGATCTCGCGATGGAATTTAAGCTGGTCCTTGAAAATGTAGATGATCCCGCCCAGGGCCGAAGCCAAGAGAAAGGCAAAGTAGTAGTTCAGGGAAATCATCAGGGCATTGATATTGCTGACTCCCGGCAGAGCGGTAAAGAACAGAATGAAAAAAGCCTCCCGGGTCCCCAAACCCCCGAAGGAAATCGGGACCGACATCAGGGCGGCAATGGTGGGCAGAAAAAGGTAGAAATACCCCAGAGGGATGAAAGGGATTTTTCCGGGCGGGACCGGAAGGGAAGGACTGTAAAACGCCCGGTAAATCATCCAGCAGGAGCCCACGATCAAAACCCAGATAACCGTCGAGACCAACAAAGCTTTGGCCAGAACCTCCCGGCGGCCCCGGTAAACCAAGAGGCAGTCGTGGGTCCGGCGGATTTTCTCCTTAATTCCCCGGAGACGCTCCGGGATCAGGCGGAAAAACAGGCGCATAACCCGGTCGTTGAAGGCAACCGCGAAAAAAAGACATAGGGCCGCGGTCAAACCTCCCACCACCAAGTAAATCAGGGTCGCTCTCTCGGCCAGGACCGGAATCGACCGCAGACTTCCCCACCCGGTCAGGAGAGCAACGTTGGCCACCACGCAAAGTCCCGCGATCCCGGCCAGGCGGTCGATCAGAACGGAAACCAGGCCTTCCTTGCCCTTGCCGGCGAAACGATGCAGGTAGTAGACCTTGATCGCGTCACCCCCCACGGTACTGGGGAGAAAATTGTTAAAGAACATCCCGATCATGAAATACATCAGGACGCTCCAAGCGCTCAGGCGGACATCCTGCGCTCGCAGCAGGATGCCCCAGCGCAGCGCCCCCAGGGAAAGCAGGCACAAGATGAGCCCAACCGCTCCCGCCAGCCAGAAATAATCCGCCCCGCCGTAATAACGGGGAATTTCCGTAAGGTCGGAACTGCGGGAAATGCTGTAGCCGATATACCCGATCAACCCGAGGCTGACCGCCAGGCGCAGGCCCAGGGAAAGTCTTTTCTTGAGCTTTCCCCCCCCTTCCCGGATTTCATATTCCTGGTTCATCTCGAAAACTTGGAATTGGGCAAAAGGAGGATTTTATCCGGATTCCGCCCGGCTTCAAGACTTATCTGGGTTAAGCTCCTTTCCCGCTCAGGACCACGCCAACGGTCCTGAATACAATGAGCATATCCAGGGCGGGAGACATATTCTCGATATAGAAAATGTCATAGAGGAGTTTTTCCCGGTGCTGCTCCAGGGTGGAACAATATCCGTAAGTGACCTGGGCCCAACCGGTCAGCCCCGGCTTGACCGAGAGGCGCTCCCCGTAGAAAGGGACTTTTTCCATCAGTTCCTGGACGAAGACCGGACGTTCCGGGCGGGGCCCGACCAGGCTCATGTCGTTGATCAGAACATTGTAAAGCTGGGGAATCTCGTCAAGCCGGAAACGCCGCAGAAAACGGCCGACCGGGGTGATCCTCCGGTCGTCGCTGCTGGCAAAGCGGGCGCCGGCATCCTCGCTTCCCAGGCGCATGGTGCGGAACTTATAGAGGGTAAAGACCTCGCCGTGCAGCCCGGAGCGCTTTTGCCGGTAGATGAGCGGGCCGGGAGAAGTAAGCTTGATCGCGAGCGCGATTGCCAGGATCAGGGGAGAGAAAACAAGCAGCCCCAGGACGGCCCCGAAAGTGTCGCCTAAACGCTTGAAATCCGTGTACCAGGAGAGCCGCTGCGCCGTGGTCGGGCTGATCAGGGGGACATCCTCGCTCAGGTTCCCCGACATCGAGCCGATGGCCGCCTCATAAAGATTGGGCACGATCCGGAAGATGGCGTCGCTCCCGGCAAATTGGTTGAGCAAGCCGAGAATCCCCTCCCGCGAGATCCCCCCCGAGGCGATCACCACCTCGTCCACGACCAGTTCGCGGGCCAGGTCCGGGAGTTGGGAAAGGGAGCCGAGGATCCCTTCCCCCTTCTCCGCCCCGGAGGGCGACAAGCTGATGAACCCGACCAGCCGGCGCCGGATCCGGGCTTCCCGGATCAGCCGGTTGGCGATCCTTCGGGCTTCGCGGTCGGCCCCGATGATCAGGACATGGGAGACGAAATAATCCTTGCCCAGGAACCGGTTGATCAGGCGCCGGCTCAGCAGCCTCCAGGATACGATCAGGGGAATCGTGAGCGCCCAGGAAATGAATATCACCAGCCGGGGATAGGCGAAACTCCGGGCCATGTAGGCGACCACGATGATGATCAGGGTGCTGGCGGAAACGGCTTTGAGCGCGCTCAGGACAATATCGTAGACGGTCTTGTACTTGGGCTTGGTGTAGAGCCCGTAAATGTAGAAACAGAGCAGGCGCAGAACAATGATCGGGAGGGCCAGCTCCAGATAGGCTCTGAAGTTAACGCGGGGGAACGGACCCGCAGCCGGCCCGAAACGAAAATAAAACGCGCACAAGTCGGCGCCGAAGACCAACAGGGCGTCGGCGAGCAGGGAAAAGAGAACGAAAATCCGGCCGGAGACAAGCCCGGACCGTTTCTCATCTTTGCAGGACGGCCTGGAAATTCTTTTTAATCCTTCTGGAAGATTGCCGGTTGACAAGGTCGGCTATCGTCATGCGATCCAGAATCCGGCGGGCCACGGCGTCGGCAATCGCCATCCCGTGATCGAGAATTCTGAACTTCGCGCCGCTGGCGATCCCTTCTTCCCGGCCCAGGTTGATGACGACAAAGTCGTAGCGCTCGTTGACCGCCAGGACTTCCCCGATCACTCCGCCCGCCGGCCCGCTCTCGGTCACGACCATGTCGGGCATCTGCACGGCCCCCGCGCCGGCGGCGAGTTTTTCCCGCAACTCCTCTCTCTCCTGCATCAGCCGCTCGATCTTGGAGAAGAGCAGTTTCTGGCCCTCGCGCTCTTCTTCCAGCTTGGTCCGGACCGCGGCCAGGGCCGTCTCTTCGGCCTCGAGCCGGAGACGCAACTCGGCCAACCTCGCCTCGCTGGCCTCCAGGCGGGTCCCGAGTAGGGCATTGTCGGTTTTGAGCCCGGCCGCCTCGACGAGCGCGGCATCCCGGGCTTCTCCGGTCAGCTTGAGGAGGGACTCGAGGCTTTCGATCCGGATCCGGTTCTGACCCAATTCCGCCGCCTGGGCTTCGGAGCGCATCTGGGCCGATTCCCTCAGCCGGCTTTCCTCCAACAAGTCGGTTTTGATCCCCTTGTAAAGGGAAAAAAGCAGGATCAGGCCGATCGCGAGAAGCCCGACGACCGCGGAAACGGCTATTTTCAGGGGAAAAGGCAACGAGCCCGTCAAACTTCCCCCGGATTCCTGTTTCCCGTCCGGGGAACGCTCGGGGACGACAGGGATAACTTCAGCCATGAAAACCTCCTTGCTGATGTGCAGTAGGTAAGGTATTAGTTCCGGCCAAGGCAGTCAAGATGATTTAGACCCCCGGAGGCGTAAACCCGTGAACCCTGTCCCGGCCGCCGCGGCGTGCGCGGCTTTCGTCCTTTACACTTACTTGGGCTATCCCCTGCTCCTGATCCTTCTCGGCGCCCGCAAACCGCGGCCCAAACCGCCGGGCCCGGCAGGACTGCCCCGGGTCAGCCTCCTCATTCCCGCCTGCAACGAAGAATCGGGAATCGCCGCCAAGATCGCCAACTCCCTGGCCCTGGACTACCCTCCGGAACTCTTCGAGGTGGTGGTGGTTTCCGACGGCTCCACCGACCGGACCGGGGAAATAGCGGAAGAATTCCGGGAGCGGGGAGTGCGCCTGCTGAGCCTGGAGAAGAACTTCGGAAAAATGGAAGCCATCAACCGGGCCTGGCCCGAGCTGAAAGGCGAGATCGTGGTCCTGACCGACGTCTCCGCCCTCTTCGAGCCCGCGGCCGTGCGGGAGCTGGCCGCCGAATTCGCCGACCCGGAGGTAGGGGCGGTCTCCGGGGAATTGATCCTGCTCGAGGAAGGCCGCCGGGGCCGCGTCCGAGTCGATGCCTACTGGAAACTGGAAAAATTTATCCGCCGGCGGGAAGCGCGCCTGGGTTCCGTCTTCGGGGCCACGGGCGCGATCTGGGCCATCCGCCGGGAACTCGCTCGAGCGCTCCCGCCCGATACCATCCTCGACGACGTTCTCCTCCCCCTGCAGGCCGTCCGGGCCGGGAAGCGGTTGATATTTTCGCAAAAAGCCCGGGCCCGGGAAACGGCTCCGACCGATCCGACTCTCGAGTTCCGGCGCAAAGTCAGAACCCTGGCCGGAAATTACCAGGTGTTCGCCCGGGCGCCCTGGGTCTTTCTCCCCCGCTACGGCCTCCTGTTGCAGGCCGTATCGCACAAACTGTCCCGCCTGCTCGTCCCTTTCGCCCTGGCGGCTCTCATGCCCCTCTGCCTGGCGGGGCCGCCGGTCCTGCGCTGGGCGGCGGCCGCCCAGGGGGCTTTTTATCTCCTGGCGCTCTGGGGTTGGGCCGGGAGCCGGGGAAAGAGGAAACCGCTTGGGCTGACCGGCGTGCCCTTCGCCTTTTGCCTACTCAACGCCGCCGCTCTGGCGGCGGCCTGGCGCTATTTCCTTACCCCCGGGCGTCTGCGCTGGAGGTGAAGCATAGGGCATAGAGCATAGAGTTACCTGTGGTTCAGGGTTCAGAAAAGCAGTAATCCGTAATCCGTAATCAGTGATCCGTAATCCGTCGAGCAAAAATTCGAAGCTCGAAACCAAAAATTCGAAACAAGCCCAAAATTCGAATTTTCCAAACGATTCGCCGGCTCGGCGGTTTCGAATTTCGTCATTCTGATTTCGAATTTATTTTTGCGTCTTTGCGCCTTTGCGTGATAAAGGCGGCAGTTCCTCTTCAGCCTTCAGCCTGCTTTTTCTCACCATGAAGAACATGAAGAGCATGAAGGGAAAATCCGTGAAAATCTGTGAAATCTGTGGATAAGAAATAATCTGCGGTAATCTGCGTAATCTTAGTTTCGTCTGGGCGGGATGAAATGGGTCAGTCCCCTTTCGCCTCGGGGGACAGGAGCAGAGGGCTGATCTCGCCGAAGGCGTCCCGGACGAACTCCCGGAAAGCCTTCTCGGTTTCTTCCACGCCTTCGGAACCGTCCCAGGAAAGCCGGACCAGGGCGGTGGGCGCCCTCTTCCCCGTCAACCTTCCCCATAAACTCGAGAGTTGGAGCCGGAAAAAGGAAGGGGTGTAGTCCTTCCCGGTGCAGTACCAGTAATAAACCAGGCTGTGCCGCCAGGCCCGGCGGGCCTGAAACCGGTTGGCTTCCAAGACCCCGCCGGACCAGGGGAGGCGGAGCAGGGAGCGGGAAACTTCCTTGGACAAGCCTCCCACCAGGCAGTACTCGGGAGGATGGAGCGAAAATCCCCCGGCGGCGGCTTCCACGATATAGAGATCCACTTTCCGCCCCCCCTTGAGATAACTGACATAAACCGCCCCTACCCCTCCGACCCGGGCCGGGTGGCCGGGCTTGAGCGCAACCCGGCGACCTTCCCACTCCCCGATCCGCAGGGGAACGGAATCCAGGTCCAGGGCGGGACGGCCGGAGGAAAAATCCCCGACCAGGACCAGGGCCGACGCCAAGGCCAGGCCGATTCCCTGCCAACCCACGATCAGCTTTCTTTTCCGGCGGTTATCCATCGCAAGACCTGGAAGTAAAGGAGCAGGCAAAAGGTGAAGATGGCCAGTCCCAGCACAAGATGCGGAAACCCTTCCACCCAGCCGGGCCCGCCCAGGCGCCGGGCCAGGATCAGGCCCAGCACGCGCAGGAGGTTGTTGAGCGGCGCCAGGCAAAGCGCCAGAAAGAAGAGCAGGATTCTCTTGCTCGGGCGCAGCGGCAGCAGCAGCGCCAGGAAAAGCCCCAGCGCCCCGAAGACCAACAAGGAGCGCAGGCCGCTGCAGGCGGGACCGATGGTCAGGTTCGGACCGGGGGGCGCCCCGGGGAGGATGACTTCGACCCCGTCGAGGGAGGCGCCAAATCCCAGCCCCCGGGCCAGGACGATCCCGGCCCGCGCCGAGGCCAGCTTGAGCCGAGCGGTCAGGGCCAGCAACCAGACCCCGGGGAGCGGGATCATCAGCAGCAGCAGGGCAAAAGGCGCCAGGAGAGGCTTGATCCGGCTGAATCCCTCCAGGGAGATCACCGCCCCGGAGAGCGCCGCGACCAGGGCCCAGGCAGCGGGGAAATCGGCCCCGAAATAACGCGCCGCCAGGTAAACCCCGAGAGAAACCAGGCAGAGCGCCGCTCCCCGCGCTTCCGGGCGGCGGGGAATCCCCCGCACCCGGTCCCGGCGCTCCCGGACCAGAAAGGCGATAGCCAGAGGAATGAGCCAGCCGTGGCTGTAGTAGGAATCCTGCTCGAAGAAGCGCCGGTGCATCCAGATCAGGACCGGCCAAGCCGGGAGCAAAAACCCCCCCAGGAGGAAATAGAGGGCCGGGTCCAGGAACCCGGGCCGGGGCTTGTCCACAGATTTCACAGATTTTCCCTTCATCTTCATGGTAGGAAGGCAGGCTGAAGGCAGCAGGAACTGCCGCATCATTCACATGTAGACATGTAGGTCATGTAGAAGGGTTCATCAGAAAACCAGGAAACAGGAGTCAGGATTCAGGAGTCAGGAGCACTTACTTATTCAATGTCATGGCGAGCCCCTTGAGGGGCGAAGCAATCTCCCCAAGTCTTCAAACCTTTAAGAGATTGCTTCGTCGTCCCTCGCTTCGTTCGGTCATCCTCGCAATGACAATTAGTGCCTTTCTACATGCCCTACATGCCTACATGTGAACAAAGAAGTTGAATTCGCGAAATTCGCGTAATTCGTAGTTTAATCTGTGAAATCTGTGGACAAATCTTTTTTCCCGATTCGTCAGTCCGTGAAGTCGAAGAGGGTGATCTCGGGGGGACAGAGAAACCGGGCCGGGATCCCCTTGGTCGCGATCCCCCGGTTGACATAGAGCGCGGTGCGACCCAACCGGTAAAGACCGCGCAGGTAAGGCGGACGCCCCATCCGCACGAAAAAATTCTCCAGCCCGGGCAAACCGACCTGCCCGCCGTGGGTGTCTCCGGAAAGGACCAAGTCCACGCCGCGCGCGGCCAAATCAAGGGCCGCGTCCGGCGAATAAGCCAGGAAGATCACGGGCTTGTCCCCCGGGACTTGTTGCAGTATCCGGTCAAGCTCCGCCGGCGGGAACCTGACCCCGTAGCCGGGAAAATCCAGCCCGGCCAGGTAAAACTCGCTCCCGTCCTCCGCCAGCGACATCCGCAAGGCCTCCCCGCCGATCAGGCTCATTCCAGCCCGCCGGAGAGCGTCCCGCCAACCGGCGGAAACCGGATGGGAACGGTCGGAATTGCCCAGGACCCCATAGCTCCAGAGCCTGGGCTTGAGCGCGGAGAAAAAGGATAAGGCGGCAGGAAGAGCCCCGGGGTCCTCGAAAATGTCCCCGCTGATCAGGATGATGTCGGGGGCGATCCGCCGCAGGCGGCGAATAAGGCTGCGCTCGCGGGCGCCCAGTTCCCGGCCCAAGTGAAGATCGGAGATCTGGGCCACCTTCAAGCCCTTGAGCGCCCGGGCCAGGGCGGGGTTCTCGATCCGGACCCGGCGCACCGAGATCCAGTTGGGCTCCAGGAAAAAAGCGTCAAAGACCAGGAAAGCGGACACCGTCAGCAAGGCCGCCCCCAGGACTGATCCCAGAACCAAGGCCTTGCCGCGCGGGTTTTTCATCCCCTCTCCAAAAAGGGGATTACTCGAGGACGGTGAGGCGGCCGACCTCCCAGTCCCGGATCTCGGGATTGGTGTAAGGCTGCTTGATATAGTCGGTCCCCTCCACCGGCTGGGTGATGTTGAGGACCGGCTGGCCCTGGTCGTCGTCCCAGGTGGCGTATTTGACATAGCCCTCCCCGGAGGATTCGATGGCGGTGAAAAGCCCGGCCCGGATAACGTAGTTCCCGGGCGGGGAATCACCCCGGATGAGCAGGGGCGCGGATTGGACCGCGACTTCCTCCCCCAGCGGCCAGGAGCGGATCGGCACCGGGAGGTTGCTGCTCACGTTGACGGCGCCCTGGTGGTCGTTCTCCCGGTAAACGTGGACAAAAAACTTGCAAGGGGTGAAAACCGGCTTGTCCAGAATAAAGGAAATCTTCACCACAAAAGGTTCTCCCCGGCGTACCGTTCCCGGCGCCTCCAGGCGCGAGAACCTGATCGCCGGGGTGGTGTCCCCGAAAGCCCGGGCCACGATCCGGAGCCCCCCGAGCAGGAAGGAGACGTCCCGGGAGCGGCCCGGGAAGAAAAACTTGATCCGGGAGATGCGGGAGATGTCGATCTGTCCCCCCAGATCGACCATAGGGAGAAGATAGTCCCGGGATTTGCCGGAATCGAAGCGGATCTCGTCCTTGAAATGGCGCCCGCTCTGGTCGCCGATCTGAAGCAGGATCCGGCCGGGGGAACCGGCGGCGCCGGCGGCAAGCACGCACCGAAGCGCGTCGTACTCGGACCAATCGGACTGATCGGGATAAATGCTGAAGAAGTTGGCCAGCTCGATCCCGGGATACTCCACCCCGGGGGCGTCTATGGCCGTGACCTTGACAGCCGGGATTTCTTCGATCGAAGCCGGACTCATTCTGGTTCCCACCGGCTCCCAGAGCGCGATGTCGGTTTCCGTTTCGAAGCTGGTCATGACCATTTCCAGGGGACGCGCCGCCTTGGGGGTTTCCTCTTCCGGGGGTGTCACGATCGTCACCCGCCGGACCACGAAATCGGCGATCTCGGAATTAGTATAGGGTTCCCGGAGGTAAAGCACCTTTTCCGGGGTCCGCTGGGTGGTGAAGAGGCCGAGGCGGACGTCGTAATCCCCGGGAGCGATGGTAGCGGGAATGGCCAGCCCGATCGGCCCGGCCTCCACGGTCTGGCCCACCATCCAGCGCGAGGTGGGGAACCTGGGGCTGAAGTCGAGATTGACGGCCGGGCCCGCCTGCCCCGGAACCGCCAGGTGAAAAAACACCTTGGCGTCCTCCTCCATGGGGGCGGTGAGCTGGAAAAAGGCGCTGGCCTTGACAAACTGGCCCTGGACGACCTCGGTCTGCAAACTGAAGCTGACCAGTTTGACCCGGGGCGAGCCCTCCCGCACCCGCGACTCCGCCCGCAGGGAGCCGCCGGACAAGCAGAGCAACAGGACAAGCGGTACCGCCGGCAATCTTATCTTCATCTACCTCTCCTCTCTGAAAATATTCAGCAAATTATCGGTTTCTGACCCCAGGTAAACCGTAATCAGTGATCCGTAATCCGTGATCCGTAATTAGTGATCCGTTATCCGTGATCCGTTATCCGTCGCCCGAATCGGCGTGGAGGAGCGAGATTAGCGGCTCCTTTCAAGTTAAGGCCGGACGGAGATCTTGGCAACCGAATGTCCTGCCAACTCCGGGTTGTCGTAAGGCTCGTAGTAGAGCCCGGCCTCCCCCGCCGGGGACAGGAGCTTCCGGGCCAGGATCACCTCCAAATCGTAAACTCCGGGGACAAGGGAGGTCGGCACGGGGATCTCCACCGGCCCGACCTTGGCCATGGAGCCCGGCCGCCAGCGGGCGGGCGGGAACGGGGGCTCGAATTCCAGCAACACCGTCCGGCCGCGGGCTGATTTCAAGGCTATAAGCAGGGTATACTCCCCGGAAAGTTCTTCCTGAGGCAGAAAGTAAAAAACCCCCTCCACAGAGGAACCGGGTTTTATCTCGGCGGGAAACTCGAAACTGAGAAATTTCAGGGAGGCGCCGGGGGGAGAAACCTCCCCGGCCCGGGGAAAGCGGAAGCCGGTGAAATAGAGAGGCACCTCGCCCGAGGGCTCCCAGAGGAAAATGTTGAAGTAGTTGATCTTGCCGGGATGCCAGGCCGGAGAGAGGAACCTTGAGCGCGGTCACCTGGCCGGGGGGGAGCCGGTAGCTCTGCTGCCACATCGCCCCCTTGATATCCTTGACCTTGACCTTGATCTCCACCGCCCAGCCGTTGGGGTTGTAGGCCGCAAACTCCAGGGCGGTGGCGTCCCGCCAGTCCATTGTCCCCATGCTCTCCTCGTCCCAGAGGAAACCCGGCGCCCCGGTAGGATAATAGTTCACCCGGGCCCAGCGGGCGGGCGTCAGAGGCAGATCCACGGCCGTAAAGGCGGCATTAACGGTTTTCCAGATCCCGGAATCTTCGGGCCGCGTGAAGTCGCAGACGAACCCCGCCATTTCCCGGGGTTTGAACGCCCCGATCACGGCCTGCGGCTCCCTTTTGAGGCGTTCGAGCAGGCTTTTGACCAGGTCGGCGCGGTCGGAGAGGAACACCGCCAGCACCCCCAGGCCGAGCAGGACCCAGAAGCCGGTCAGGATTCGGTTAAATAATCTTTTTCTTTCCATGTTTCCCCGGCAGTTGGTAATATGCTGACACTCGCGCCAGATTCATGGTTGGCAGGCTAGCAAATTCCGATCGGCGCGTCAAGCTGGGGACGACCGGGGCCCCTGCCCCCGGAAAGCGCAAAGGTAAATTTAAAATCCTGCTAAAGGAGTTGGCGTGATGAGATTCGCCGTTGGCGTGCTTGGTTTGCTGATCGGGGCCGCCCCCCTGCTGGCCGACACGGCCGAACTGGCCGACCGCTCCGACCTCGAAAGCGTCTGGAAACCCGGGGGGCGGACTTACCGCCCGGTGGATTTTCCCTACAGCCCCAACCCCGGAAAATACGGGGGGCCGAACCGGACCAGATGGGGCAACGAGGGCTACATCTACGTCAATCCCCGGATGTACGAGTATTCCCAGGTCCGGCCCACCCCGCCTCCCCGGGAACCCTTCCCCGGCCTGGATGAACTCCTGGCCGAACTGAACCTCCGGCAAATCCGGGAAGACGAACTCCGGGCCCGGATCGGGGAACTGGAAACCGAGACCGAAGCCCTGCGGGAGAAATCCGAGGACGACCTGATCAAGATCCGGATGCTGGAGATGCAGTTGGCGGAAATCGACCTGACCGCGGCCGCCGAGGGGGAAACGATCGGAACCGGGGTTCCGGGGACGGTCTCCGGCCCCCCCACCCGGGTGGACACTTACATGGTGGGCCAGGACCAAAGCCTCTGGAGCATCGCGGGCCGCCCCGAGGTGTACGGGGATCCTTTCCGCTGGCTCCTGCTCTACCACGCCAACCGCGACCAGATTTTCGAGCCCGACCTGATCTACCCGGGCATGGTCCTGTTGGTCCCGCGCTATCCCGGGTTGGAACCTGCCCCTGCTCCCGAAACGGCCGCGGGGGAGGAAACCGGGGGAGCGGAGAAGTAAGATGCCGAAAATATCCCATTTCCCGGGGATGGCCGCCGCCCTGGCCGCGCTCGCGGTCCTCGGCCTGCCGCCGCGGGCCGCGGCCCAGGTGGGGCAGTCCAGCGCCCAAGTCCAGACCCAGGCCGCGATCCAAAACGAACTCCAGCCCAAGCTCGACACCCTGCTCGGCTACCAGCGTTCCATCGTCAACGTCCAGGTAACCCTGCGCGACCCCAGCGGAGCCCGCGACAGCCAGCGGCTCCAGGGCCTGGCCCGAATCCCCGGGGTAAAAACCGCCGAGATCAAGAGCAGCGGCGGGGGCGGCGCGCTCGATCCCTACTCCTTCACCATCTCCAGCCTGCACATCAAGGTCGAAGTGGACCAGAGTTTGCCCCAGGAGCAGATAGACCAGATCGCTCCCGCGGTCCGGCGCTGGGCGATGGTCAACGAGGGTCGGGGGGACACGGTGGAGGTCATTCCCCAGCCCTGGCCCGAGGTGCTCATGCCTCCCTCGGCCTCCCAGCAAAATTACCTGCTTTACGCCCTGCTCGCCCTGCTGGGGTTGATGATCCTGATCGCCGCGATCTTTTTGCCCCTGCGCAAACGCGCCCGCCCGGAAGGGCCGGGAGTCCTGCCCGGCGGAGCCCCGGCGGCCGCCGGCGGGGAACCCGCGGCGGATGCCGAAGCGGACAAACGCAAGAAACGCCGCCAGGAACTCGAGGAAATCCGGCAGGTGATTTCCAGCGCCGGGAGCGATTACACCGAGATTCTCTCCGAGATCCGCGACGTCCTGGAACGGAGCGGGTCGGCCAACCTCGACTCCGTCCTGGCCGAGATCAAGGAAGCCCTGACCCGCGGGCCCCAGGAAGCCGACGCCCTCCTTTCCGAGATCCGCGACACCCTCTCGGACCTGCTGGACGAGCAGCGCAAGCTGGTGGCGAGCGGCGGGACCGGGGGGCCTGCCGCCGCGGCCGGAGCCGGCCCGGCGGCGCCTTCGACATCCGCCGCCGCCGGGGCGGCGGCCCTGGCCGGGGGGTTCGGACCCGAGGTGGTCGAGGTTCTGGGAAACATCGAGGACTTGATCGCCCAGCAGCTCGACAAGACCCCCGACACCTCGCTGCTGGAAGAGCCCTTCAAATACCTGCGCGCCCTGCCCGCGGAGGACATCTACCTGCTCGTCAACGACGAGGAACCCAAGCTGGCCGCTTCCATCCTTTCCCAGGTCAATCCCAAAGACGCGGCCGAGGCCCTGGGCAAGCTCGACGAGGAAAAACAGTTCGAGGTCGCCTCCGCCATGAGTTCCCTTACCGAGGGCGAGGACCTGGCCGAGGAGATCAAGGCCTTCCTGGAGAAAAAACTCAAGCAGATCCGGATGCACAAGGACTACATCCCGGTCATGGGCTACCGGGTCCTGGCCGATATCCTCTCCTCCAGCCGCTACGCCGTCTCCAAGCTCATCCTGGAAAACATCGAGAAAAAGAACTCCTCCCTGGCCGCCGAGGTGCGCAAGCGGATGTTCCTCTTCGAGGACATCCTCACCCTCGTGGACAAGGACATCGAGGCCGTCATCCACAACCTCCCGCGCGAGATGGTGGCTTCCGCCCTGGCCGACTCCAGCGAGGAGGTGCGCGACAAGTTCCTCCGGAACATGACCGAGCGCGCCCGGGAAATGTTCGAGGAGGACGTCCAGACCATCCGCAAGGTCCAGATCGAACACGAGGGGCGGGAACTCCCCTTCAACGAAGCCATGCTCCAGCTCGAACAGAGCGTGATCGAGGACATCTTCCGGACCGTGGACCGGACCGTGCTCAAGATGGCCCTCCGGGGCTCCTCGGAAGCGGTCCAGGAAAAATTCTTCTCCGGCCTGACCGAGCGCGCGGTGGCCATGCTCCGGGAAGACCTCGAGGTGATGGGCTCGATCAGCCGCAAGCGCGCCGACGAGGCCCAGGAGGAGATCATGAACATCCTCCGGCAGCTTTCCAGCAAGGCGATGGAGGCCCAGCACGAGGTCATCGCCACCATCCGCAAACTGGAGCGGGAAGGTCAGATCACGGTGGCCCGTTTCCAGGAGGAAATGGTCTGAGCCATGATCCGACTGACCCGGCTCAACGGCCAGGAGATGGTCCTCAACGCCGAGTTCATCGAACGGATCGAGGCCTGCCCGGACACGATCGTGACCCTGACCACCGGGGAGCAATACATCGCCCAAGAGAGGGTGGAGGAAATCGTCGAAAGAGTGAAGACTTACAAAAGATCCATCCGGTTGCCAATCGACAAGCAATAAGGAACCGACATGCGCCTGACCACGATCATCGGCTTTATCATGGGGTTCACCATCATCTTCTCGACCATCTACGTCCGGGGGCAGATGGAGATGATCGGCTACTTCGTCAACCTGCCCTCGGTCCTGATCGTCTTCGGGGGGACTTTCGCCGCCATCCTGATCAACTTCAGCTTCCGGCAGATCGCCGACGGGCTCAAGGCCTTCCGCTTCACCCTGGTGAGCAAGATCATCAGCCCCGAGGCCGTGATCGACATCCTGGTGGAGATGGCGGTCAAAGCCCGGCGCGAGGGGTTCATGTCCATCCGGGAGCTTTCGACCAAGGGGCGCTATCCCCTGCTCGACATCGGAGTGGACCTGGTGGCGGACGGAACCGACCCCGAGGTGACCCGCGGGATACTGGAGACGGTCTCGGATTACCTGCAGATGAAAATTTCCACCGACGAGCGGCTCTGGCGGGACATCTCGGTCTACGCCCCTCTCTTCGGGATGGTGGGAACCCTGATCGGTCTGATCATGCTCCTGCGCACCCTCTCCGAGGTGGCCACCATCGCCCCCAACATGTCGGTGGCCCTGGTCACCACCTTCTATGGGATCGTCTTCGCCGGGCTCTTCTGCATGCCGGTAGCGGGAAAAATCCGGGTTTACAACACCAACATGGCCCTGTCCCGGGAGATCATCATCGAAGGAATCGCCTCGATCCAGGCCGGGGACAACTCCCAGATCGTGAGGGAAAAGCTCAAGGCATATCTGGCCGGGAGGCAGTAACCCATGCCGCGGGGAAAGCCCGAGAGCGTCCTGGGCAAAAGGACGCGCCTGGAGCCCGACGTCCAGGAAAGCGGGCTCGAGGGGGAGTGGCCCCCCAAGTGGCTGACCACCTACTCCGACATGGTCACCCTCTTGCTCACCTTCTTCGTCCTCTGGTACGCCAACAAGAT
Organism: uncultured bacterium; assembly: GCA_964538495.1. Classification (GTDB taxonomy): domain Bacteria; phylum Auribacterota; class Erginobacteria; order Erginobacterales; family DAOSXE01; genus CAZIEA01. Next base: position 17,300 of record CAZIEA010000026.1, read on the forward strand.
GCTCAACGTCCCGGAGGAGTTCTTAGATCTCGCCGACGAGGACACTTACGTGGTCAAGCCGGGCGAGATGGATGAGCAGGCGAAGCTGATCACGACCGACATCATCGACGCCCGCTCGGTCCGGATCGCCCAGGAACTCACCCCGCGGCAGAAGCTGGCCCTGACCGAGCTGAGCGAACTCCGGGATAAGGCTGAGGACATCCGCAACTACGTGCGGGAAGGCGAGCTGGGCGAGATCGAGATCAAGATCGTGGGCGAAGACGTCTCCATCATCCCCACCGAGGAGCTGCTTTTCGCGGAAGGCTCGGCCCGGGTGAAGGAGGAGTTCTTCCCCGTCCTGGACAAAATTGCCCAGCTTCTCAAAGACAACCGGGCGGGGGTGCGGATCGAGGGGCACACCGATGACGTTCCCATCCATCCCCGGCACCGGGACCGCTTTCCTTCCAACTGGGAACTCTCCAGCGCCCGGGCCATCTCGGTGGGGCGGTACCTGATCGACGCCGCCGGGGTCGGCCCGGAGAAGGTCTCGGTCTGCGGCTACGCCGACACTTTTCCCCGCAATCCCAACGACTCGGCGGAAAGCCGGGCCCGCAACCGCCGGGTCGAATTCCACATCTATCTCACCTCGGACATGAGTTGATGAGAAAACGCCGACAGGGCGCCTCGGCGAGCGAGGGCGAAAAAAGCAGCCTGGAAGCGGCCTGGCCGCCGGATTGGATGACCACCTACTCCGACATGGCCACCCTGCTGATGACCTTCTTTATCATCCTTTCCACCATGCTCGCCCTCAAGATCAACCCGGCCTGGATCGCCGGGGAGAAGTACGTCCCCAGCCAGGTCCGGGAACAGGCTCCAATCGAGGAGCCCGTCTCGGTCATGGAGGTCCCGGAGGACATCATCGAACTGGCCAGGCAGATCGAGCTCCTGGAAAGCGAGCAGATCCAGGACATGATCCTGGTCGAGGACGTCGAAAAGCTGGGGGAGGAAATCCGCCAGTACATCATGGCCGAGAAGCTCGAAAAGGTAGTCGCGATCGATATCAGCAACTGGAAAGTGACGATCATCCCCCTGGTTCCCTTCCTCTTCACCCCGGGCCGGGCCGTCCTGCGCCCCGAAGGCCGGGAGTTTCTCGACCGCTTGGCCGCCTTCCTGGAGATCAATCCCATGCAGGTCAGGATCAGCGGCCACAGCGACAGCCTTCCGATCCGGAACCGGAACTATCCCTCCAACTGGGAACTCTCCAGCGCCCGGGCGGCGGCGGTAATGCGCTATTTCGTGGAAAAGCACGGGGCCGATCCCACCCGCTTCGCCGCCATCGGCTACCGGCCCTACCGGCCCGCGGCCTCTAACGATACCCCC
>CAZIEA010000027.1:0-2075 GCA_964538495.1 uncultured bacterium
GGCCAGGAAAATCCCCCGGCGGGCGGCGTTCAGGACCGGCAGGGTCAGGGTGACCCGATCGTGCTTGGGCGGGCCCAAGGGGACGCCCACGGCCGCTGCGTCCGCGACCAGGAGCTCGGGCCGGCCGGGAAAGAGCGAGGCAGTGTGCCCGTCGGCGCCGATCCCGAGCAGGACCAGATCGAAGCACGGCGGTTGCCCCGCGCCGCCGCGGAAAAAATCCTCGATCTGCTCCCGGTAGCCGCGCACGGCTGCTTCCAGGGAGTCCCCGGTCCGGACCGGGTGCAAGTTGCCCGGAGGAACCGGGACCTTCTCGAGCAGGAGGGAGTTGATCATCCGCCAGTTGCTTTCGGAATGGTCCGGGGGCACGTTGCGCTCGTCGGCTTGGAAAACGTGGGTGGCGGTCCAGATCCCCGCGGAATCCAGTCGGGTAAGCTCCCGGAAGAAACCCTCCGGGGACTTTCCCCCGGAAAGGGCGGCGGCAAAGACCCCCCGCTCCTCGCGGGCGCGCCGGGCGGACTCCCGCCAGAGGTCGGCGGCCCGGGCGGCCAACTCCTCGGCGCCTCCGACTATGACCCGGCGGCGCACTCTTCCCCCCCGACGGCGGCGGCCGGTTTCTTCCGGGCGGGGGCGCCCTTGACCGCGTGCCCCCCGAACTGGTTGCGCAGCGCCGCGATCGTCCGGGCGCTGAAGGATTCCTCCTGCCGGGAGTTGAGGCGGGCCAGGAGCGAGAGGGTGATGACCGGGGCCGGGACGTCCAGGGCGAGGGCCTCGGCCACGCTCCAGCGCCCCTCCCCCGAGTCCTCGACGTAGCCCCGGACCGAATCCAGGCCCGGGTCGGCGGCAAAAGCCCGCTCCGCCAGCTCCAGGAGCCAGGATCTGACCACGCTACCCCGGTTCCAGAGCCGGGAGATCGCCCCCAGGTCCAGGTCGAACTCCCGCTTGGCCCGCAGGATCTCGAAGCCTTCCCCGTAAGCCTGCAGGAGCCCGTACTCGATTCCGTTGTGGATCATCTTGACGAAGTGTCCCGACCCGCTCGGCCCCATGCGGGCATAGCCGCCGGGGGGGGCCAGGGTCTTTAACACCGGTTCGAGTCGGCCGAAGGCCTCCTCGTCGCCCCCCGCCATCAGGCAGTAGCCTTCCTTCAGGCCCCAGATCCCGCCGCTGGTCCCGCAGTCGAGAAGCGCGATCCCCTTTTTCTGCAGCGAATCCGCCCGGACCATGGTTTCGCGGTAGTTGGAGTTGCCCCCGTCCACGACCGTGTCCCCGGCTTCGAGCAGGGCCCCCAGTTCCCGGATCACCGTTCCGGTGGGTTCCCCCGCCGGGACCATGACCCAGACCGCCCGGGGCGGGGCGAGCCGGCGGACCATTTCCGGGAGCGTTCCGGCCGGGATCGCGCCCGCCTTTTCCGCCGCCGCGACCGCCCCGGGATCCCGGTCGCAGGCCACGACCTCGTGCCCGCCCCGGAGCAGGCGCTCCACCATCCTCGAGCCCATCTTCCCCAACCCCGCGAATCCGATCTTCATCCCTGTCTCCAATGCTTACGCCTTCGCCGCCCGGTCCGGTTTTTTCTCCTCCAGGAGCCGGGGGATAATGGCGGTCAGATCCACCCCGGTGGCGGCCTTGAGCTGCTCGATGAAAACGACCAGGGCCTTGGGCGCCGCCGTCATCATTCGGGAAACAGCGCCGTCCCCTCCGGCCCCGCCGTCGATGGCGATCACCTTGTCGAACTTGATCCCGCCCAGGGCGTCGGCGCCCTTCTCGGCGACGATTTTCAAGGCTTCCAGGGCCAGGTTCAGCTTCGCCGCCTCCCCGTACATCTCCCAGGCCTGGGCTTTTTCCTTGAGCCCGTCGGCCTCGGCCTGGAGCACCAGCTTGATCCCCTTGGCTTCCGCCTCCTTGATCTTCAGGATGCCGACCGCCTGGCCCTCGGCCTTGAGGATGGCGGCCTGTTTCCCCGCCTCCGCCGGGACCACCATCTCGGCCCGGTACCGCTGCTCCTCGGCGGCGGCGCGGGCGGTCTCCACCGCCTTTCTCGCCTCCTGCTCCCGCTCCAGCACCCGCTGCTGCTCGGTGAC
>CAZIEA010000027.1:2085-18160 GCA_964538495.1 uncultured bacterium
GTGACCACTTCCTGGCGGGCCCGAGCTTCGAAAAGAGGCCCCTGCTGATCGGCGCGCCGGGTGGAGGCGAAAGTTTCGCCCCGGTACTGCTCCTTGGCGACGTCGCGCTCCTTTTGGGCCTCGGCGACCTGCCGCTCCTGCTCGGCCTTGACCACTTCCCCTTCCCGGCGGGCGGTCTCGGACTCGCGCATCGCGTCGCGCATGGCCTTGGCTTCGCCGATTGCCGCGTCCCGCTTCACCTCGGCGGTCCTTTTCACCCCGAGAGCTTCCAGGTAGCCGCGCTCGTCGCGGATGTCCTGGATGTTGATGATGTCGATGATCACCCCGACCTTGGACAGTTCCTCCCCGGCCTGGGCCAGCACCTTGTTCACGAACATCTGGCGCTCCTGGTAAAGCTGTTCGACCGTGAGCACGCCGATGATGTCGCGGAGCTGCCCTTCCAGCGTCTCCTTGATGATCAGCTTGATCTGCTCGGGAGGGACGCTCAAAAAGCGCTCGACCGCCCGGGAGAGCATGTCTTCCTCGCTGGAAACCTTGACGTTGGCCACGGCGTCGATGGTCACCGGGACCCCTTCCTTGGAATAAGCCTTGTCGACCCGGACGTTGCTCAGGTTGATCAGTTCCAGCGAGATATGCCCCAGTTTCTCCAGGACCGGGATCCGGAGGGCGGCCCCCCCGACCACGGCCCGCCACCCCCGGACCACGGTCCGGACGTTGCCGTCGGCGTCCACGATCTTTTTCCGGTATCTTCGTCCGGTGAAAATCAGGGCCTCGTTCGGTTCGGCCTTGCGGTAGTTGCCGACAAACAGCATCAGGACGGCGATGATGCCGGCCAGGGCGACGACGATCACCAGGGGAGCCATTGCGACTTCCTCCTTGAGTTTTTCCCCGGACCGGCGCGGCGGCCGGGGCGATTTTCGTTCAAGCCGGGTTTCACTCGACCTTGGCCAGGCCGGAGATGACGTTTTTGATCGTCACCTCGGCGCCGGCGGCGTATTCCCTTTTCGGGTCGACCGCCCGGGCCCGCAAGTACATGCTCTGGCCGGTGGCGGGGACCTCGGCCCGGATTTCCCCGGTGCCGCCCTTGGGGATGGCGCTGGTCACCAGCCCCGGCCGGCCCGCCACCGCGGAGCCGCTGGCGAGGGTGTTGACCTGCTGCCGGTAAAGCAGCTTGAGCAGTTGGTAGACAACGGTGTAAACCACCGCCCCCCCGATCAGCCCGGCCAGAGGCGCCGGAAAAGCCCACGCGAAGCTTTGGGCGAGAAAACCCGCCAAGCCGAAGCCGATAATGAAGCTCAGGATCAGCTTCACCCCGAAAAAGCCGGGGCCGGGCGCGGCGATCTCCGCTTCCGCTTCGATCTCGATCCCGCCGGCGTCAAGCTCGTCGCCGACGCCGAAAATGACCATCAGGATCAGGATCAGGGACGGGACGACGGCCAGCAGCCCGTAAATCAGTTCCGGTGTCATGAAGCACCTCCCTGTTTCTTCCCCCGCTTAAAAGGGATAATAGCACCGATCCCGGGAGGCGGCAACCGGATCGGGGCCCCCGGGCGCGGCCGATCACCCGGCTCCGGGGTCCCGCCCCTCCGCGCGCGGTTTCAGGATTGCCTGGTAGATCGCAAGATCTTTCGGGGAGAAACAGCAGAAGACGACGTCCGCCTCAAGTTGCAAACGCCCCAGGGATTCGGTTACGGCCGCCACGGCCGTTTGGGCGGCTTTCGCGACGGGATAGCCGTACACCCCGGTGCTGATGCCCGGGAACGCGATCGAGGAAAGCCCGCGGTGGGCGGCGATCTCGAGGCACCGTCGGTAGCAGCTCGCGAGCGTCTCCCTCTCGCCGCGCCCCCCGCCCCGCCAGACCGGGCCGACGGTGTGGATGACGTACTTGGCCGGAAGGAGATAACCCCCGGTGAGCTTGGCGTCGCCCGGCCGGCAGCCCCCCAGGGCGCGGCATTCCTCCAGCAGCCCGCCCCCGGCGGCCCGGTGGATCGCCCCGTCCACGCCGCCGCCTCCGAGCAGTGACGAGTTGGCCGCGTTCACGATCGCGTCCACCTTCAGGGTGGTGATGTCGGCTTGGATCGCCCTCATCGCTCCCGCCCCCCTTTACGACCTTATCATTATCAGCATCATCTTGAACCTCTCCACGGCCTTCAGAGCGTGAGGGCGGTTGGCCGGCATCACCAGCATCTCGCCCCGCCCCACCGCGACGGGACTCCCGGCAATCGAGATTTCCGCCCTCCCGTCCAGCACCAAAACCAGGGCGTCAAATGGCGCCGTGTGCTCGCTCAAGGCCTGGCCCCGGTCGAAGGCGAACAGGGTGACCGTCCCCGTCTTCTTGTCGAGCAGGGTCTTGCTCACCACGGCGCCCTCCTGGTAAGCCACCAGCCCGGTTGCGGCAAACGCTTTGTTTTCCGGATTCATCGCGACTCCTCCTCTCAGGTCTGCGCCCGGCGATCTCAGGCGAAAAGTTCGATATTCCCGCCGGTGTGAAGGAAGAGGATCGAACTTCCGGGCGGGAAACGGCGGGCGCCTAAATAGCTCAGGAGCCCGGCCGCGGCCTTGCCGGTGTAGACATAATCCAGAAAAATGCCGTATTGGCGGGCGAATAAATGCACGGCGTCTTCGCCGACCTTCGTGCTTTGCGCGTAGCCGGGCCCCAGGAAGGAATCGTCCGCGCACACGGAGAGTTCATCGACGGCAACTCCGAACATTTTCCCCGCCGCCCGCGCCAGCGCGAGCACGTCCCGCCGGAGCGAGGCGCCGTCCTGGGCGACGCTGATCCCGAGCACCTGCCCCGGCCAAGCCGCAATCGCCTTGCCGACCACCAGCCCCGCCTGCGTCCCCCCCGACGAGGAGGCAAATACGACCGCGCTGAAACGCAGGCCGAGACGTTTCTCGTCGTCCAGGATCTCCGCCATCGCCTCGACGTAGCCCAGGGCGCCCAGCGCCGTCGAGCCCCCGACCGGCATCCGGTAAACCTTCCGGCCTTCCCGAATCAGAGAGGCCTCGAGCGCAGCCGCCTGCGCTTCCCACTCGTCCCAGCTTTCGGAATCGACGTGATGACACTCGGCCCCCAGCAGGTGATCGAGCCGGAGGTTCCCCGTAGGCACAGCGGGCTTTTCCCCTCCCAGCACCAAGTGCACCCGCATCCCGTGCGCGCTCCCGTAAGCGGCCGCAATCCGGCAGAAGTTGGACTGGTTCGCGCCCACGGCCAGGAGCGTGTCGCAATCGGACCCGAGCGCTTCCGAGATGAGGAAATCCAGTTTCCGGGCCTTGTTCCCCCCGAATCCGAATCCGGTAAGGTCGTCCCGTTTGCAAAAGACCCGGCAATTCGATTTCTCCGAGATGCCCGGCAATTCATGCACGGGAGTCGGGAGGAGGGCGTGACGCTGCCTTTTCACGCCCGCGAGCTTTTCCGTTATCGGGTTCATCCCGGAGGTATCCGCAGCTATGAGCAAAGGTATAGAACAACGATCGCAACTATCGTCAAGGACGACACTCCCACGGGGAACCACACCGGCGCGATCCAGGGGACCGGAATCAGAAACAGGACATCCAAGGTCTTCAGGGACGGCGGCCATTTGATCAGGCAGAAAAGCGAGACGTAATAGAACAAATCCCAAAACGCAAACATCCAGAGGAACAGGATCCCCTTCTCCGGCCAGGTCGAACCGGCCAGCCAGGCTATGATCACGAGCATTATTATGGTGGCTATCTCCCTTGTTCTTTCCACCAGGAGGAATCTTTGGGGAAGCGCTCTGAGCAAATCGCGGTTCGAGCCGATTTCGGTCACGTTGAAGGCCTTCCGGAGGTAGACCACCACCACGCCCTCGAGATGCGCCATGGCGATTCCGAAAACCGCCGAGAGGACCAGCCGGACGGTGATATCGCTGCTGCCGGTCATTTCAGGACGCTTCCAGCAAGCTGTAATACTCTTTGAGCGTGATCAGGGCTTTCTGGGTTTCCCGGAATAAGAACCAACTGAGGGCCAGGATCGCCACGGTAAGGACTATCTTCCAGACTAACGCTGTCCGCGGCCGCCACCAGATCAAGGGCAAGGCCAGGGGCCCGACGAAACATAGCGCGATCACGATGAAGGGCTTGCGGAAATACCACTGAATCTTCTCTTCCGGCCGAACCGCCCGGACGGACCCGTCCAGAAATTCACCGCAGTGCTTGCACTTGACGGCTTCGTCCTGAATCTCTTCGGCGCAAAACGGGCACTTTTTCATGCAGCTCAGCCTCAGGTAAGAACATCGTCAACCATCCGACAGGAACTCCAGGACGCGCTCGGCGGCAGCACGGGGCTGTTCCAGGTGCAAAGCGTGGCCGGCGGTCTCCAGCAAGGAGAAGGCGGCTCCCGGGATCTCCCGGGCCAGGCGGGCGCACGCTTCGGGGGGAAACAGGAGGTCTTCTTGCCCGCCGAGCACCAGGGTCTTGGCGGCGATCCCGGACAGGCAACCGGAACAATCGTACCCCGCGATGGCCTCGACCTGCTTTCGGAACGCGGACGCGGCGGGGAGATAAGGAGATTCGACGGCGCGGGCTACCGCTTCCCGGACGGCCTGCCCGTTTGCGAAGAAGCGCGCGGAGAATATCCAGAAGTAAACATTCTCGAACCACAGCTCCGGCGCCATCCCGGATTCCCGGCAGGAAGCCCAGTGGGAAAACAGGGCCCGGTTGCGTTCCGAGACCGGGGCCGCTATCCCGGCCAGGACGAGCTTCTTGACCCGATCGGGGCGGCGCCGGGCCAGGTCCAGGGCCGCCAGGGCGCCCATGGAATGCCCGAACAGGTCGAGGAACGGAAATCCCAGCCGTTCGGCCAGCGCAGCGGCATCGTCGGCGATATGCCGGATGCCGATCCCGGCGTCCGGGGCCACGGTTCTCCCCACCCCCGGGTTGTCGAAGGCAATCACCATTCGGCGCCGGGCCAGGTATTTCAGGAACGGGCCCCAGCTCCGGGAGTCGCTGCCCAGGCCGGCCACGAGCAGCAGGGGTTCTCCCCGGCCGTGGATCTCGTAGTAAAGCTCGACGCCGTTGAGTTTCTCGCTCGGCATGGGAAAAACCCCGCGTCAATCGGACCACTTTCTCCGCCCCAGGATCAGCAGGGGCGACAGGATGGAGGCGAGCCAGAGAAAGTTCCACCAGTTCAGCCCGGATTCTTTGAATCCCCCGAAGCCCCAGAACGCCCAGACGGCGGAGAGCAGGAACACCGCGTAGGGCGCCAGCATCAGCTTCCAATAGGGCGTCTGGGGGAACCGCCAGGGCGCGCAGCAGAGGATCGCGGCGACGGCAAGGACGACCAGGGCGATCCCCGCCCAGCCCGGGCCGCATTTCCCCTGAAAAAAGAAAAGCGCCGCCAGCGCCGCCACCCAGATGAAGCCCCCCAGCCAGCCCCAGGTCCACCCTGCCTTCTCCCCTTTCCTGTCCATCTTCCGCCTCCTTACCCGCCGGGTGGTCAAAAGGTCACGACTTTGTCGCTCTCAATGACCCATTGCGCCAGCTCGGGCATGGTCGCTTTCTGAGCGCCCTCGAAATATGGATGGTTCTTGTGAATGCCGCAACGGGCCATGCAGGTTCCGCAAACCTTCACGGGGACACCCCGGGCGATCAAGTCCTTGAGCATCCGCGCCAGGTCCTGATCGTAGCCTTCCGGCGGTTTGCACACGTCGCGCGCCATGTCCACGGAGTCGTTCATCAGGAATATCCTGACTTCCTGCCCCGCCTCCAACAGTTTCCCGGCCAGGCGCAAGCCGTTCCAGGTCACGTCCGTATTGTCGTAAGGCTCGCGGTTGAAAACAATCAGGACTTTCATAACTCTTCTTTCGTTTGTGTGCCGGTCAAGCGTTGCTCTCCGTCAATTAAACCCGGCGGCCGTGAAGCAATTGAGCGCCCGCAAGCAGTCCCGCCTTAACGATCAGTTCGGCGGGAATGGCAGGGCCCGGGGCGCGGCGGCACGGATAGCGCCTATACGCCGCGGGGAATCTTGGACGCCATCATCTTCCTGCGATCGATCTTCCGCCCATCAACAATGAATGTTCCATCTCCGACCGCGTGCACCATGCGCCTTTCCTGGCGCCTGTTATCAACGTGCGCCGCCACCGCCTCAAGTATGACGATATTGCGCCTTTTCATGATTTCGACGACCTGGCACTCAATATTCGCCAGGCACTCCTTGATCATCGGCGCATTTACGCGCCTTCCCCGTACGGGAGTAAGGCTGAACTTGGAAAACTTGTCCGTGGTTGCCCCGGAGCATGTTCCGATTCCAACCGCCTTATCCAGCATATCTACCGTCGGAATGGCGATGACACACTCTCTTTTCTTCCTCAGCGCAAGAAATGAATGATTCCATTCGCCCGTGGCAATGGCGAATGCGGGCGTAAAGTCCAGCACCATGGTCCAGGAGATGGTCATGATGTTGTTCTTCTTTCCGTCGTTGGTTGTCACGAGAACAACCGGGCCTGATTCCATCAGGGTAAAGGCCTTGCTCAGGCTTAGCCGAAGCATACATCACCTCCGCTAGTCATAGACACGCGCCTCAAGCTGGCGGAACACGGAGCGTCCCGGCGGCGGCCCCAGGCCGTGGTCGGCCGATTATCTGTACACATCTTTCCGTTCGTCCACGGTCAACATGAACACTATCCTCTCGTCCTCGTCCACGGAGTAGAAAATCCGATAGGGACCGATCCGGTAGCGCCAGGTGTCGGGCGTGTATCCCTGGAGTTTGCGGATGTTGGGACCGAAGAACGGCCCCTGACGCAACTGAGGATAGACGTAGGTTTCGAGCTTCTTGGGCAGGAAACGGGGCGGGCCGAACCGGGCCAGCGCCTTCTTAAACTCGTCGGTCTCGAAAATCCTGAACTCAGGCAAACGTTCCGCGACGGCGCTTGGCATCCTGATGTCCCCGTTTCAGGCTCCGGTTGAGTTCGGCGTTGCCGCGAATCTCGGCCATCTCGAATTCGTCCGCGGTTTCGTGCTCGCGAACGAAGCGCATGACGGCCGTCTCGATAAAATTCGAGATCGGCCTGTTCTCACGCTCCGCCACGGTCTTGAACAGCCGATAAACGGGCTCGTCCAGTCTCAACGTCACGGTCTTGGACATCGGCGCCTCCTCTGATTCAGGGTGACGGCCTTAGAATACAATAGAATACAGCGGGTGGCAATCGCTTTCTACAGGCTGACGGCGCCGCGGATCAACGATGGCAGCGGCGCAAATCACGGGTGGGGGGACGCCGTACCGTGCGTTTGTCTTGTCGGACGCTATCTGAATTGTTCGATGTCCGCGTTAAGAAGTTCTCCGGCGATATCCTCCAAAGTAACGATCCCCACGCAGCGCCCCCGATCATCCATGACCGAAAGAAGATGCTCTTTGTTCTGAAGCATCGTACGAAGACCCGTCATGAGCGTGGCATGGCAATCCACCGTATGGATCGGCTTCGCCCGGGCCATCATCTGGACGATTTCATCGCGCGTTGCCGGTATGGCCTTCTTGGTGACGATATACGCAAAGATATCTTTGGGGTCTTGGCTCCTGCTGACGGGATACCGGGTGTGTCCACTGTCGCGCAGAAGAACGAGAAGGGATTCAGGCGTTGCGTCTTTGGCGACAAACCGGATGCGTTCCGGCGGGATCATGGCGGTCGTAATCACAGTGTGGCTGAGGCGCACCGCATTCACGATGATGTTCTCTTGTTCCAGACCGATAACCTTGCCGGATCGGGCAAGCGTTGCCAAAGTCACGACATCGGCCGTGGTAATCTGTTCAGACTTCTCCTGCTCCGTAATCCGTTTGAACATGGCCTCGCTCAGCAATATGAACGGATGGAGCAGGCGAGTGATCGCCGCCAAGACTGGCCCGGCCAAGGGCGCAAGTCGGCTGCTAAAAGTCACGCCGATGACTTTTGGCAGTATTTCGGTGCCAAAGAGGATGATGATCGTGAACACGATGGAGAATACCCAGATGTTGTGCTCGCCGTAGATTTCCGCGAAGGCCCCACCTGCCACCGTGGCCCCGCCTGTATGGGCGATCGTATTTAGAACGAGGATCGCGGTGATCGGGCGTGCAATGTTCTTCTTGAGACGCCGCAATGACTCTGCAGCACGAGGACGAGTCGCGTGCAGCCGATTCAAGGTCAACGGATTCAGGCTCAAGAGAATTGCCTCTGCCAGCGAGCAGAGGAACGAAACAACAATCGCTATGGTCGAGCTGATGATCAGGATGGATGTCATGATTCGGTCACTTTGTGTCCAACGTTCCGGATGAACCGCTCCGGGTTGGCCACAGGGCAAAGCGGTGCGACAGCAAGGAACTCAGCGCAAGAAATCTCGTTTCTCCCCGCTCATCCCGCGCCCTCCTCCCCTCCCGCTCCCCGCCGCGGATGTCCGCTGCAGCCGCTGGTTCGGGCTTCATTTCTGGAACATCTCGATCAGGACGCTAAGCAGTCGATCCGACGCCGTGGAGGAGAGACGGCCAAGTCTCTTGACGAGACGCGTCTTGTCCACGGTTCGAATCTGGTCGAGGACGATCTGCCCCTCGACTCCCTGAAATGTGCACGAAACCCGTGTCGGGTAGTCGCGCCCCTTGGTCGTCATCGGCGCAATGATGGCGGTTCCAATATGGTGGTTCATCTCATCGGGTGAAATGACCACGCCCGGCCTGGTCTTCTTGATTTCGTGTCCGACGGTTGGATCGAGGGCCACAAGGAACACGTCGAAGCGATTTACTTCCATTCCCAGTCCTCCTCGTCCCAACGGGTCGAGGCCGGCCGGTCGTCGAGCAACTTGTCGTCACCCGCACGGGCCATCCGGACAAAAGCGGCCGCCCAGCCGGCACGCGGCTGTCGCGGCGCATGGATGAGGATCATGCGATCCCGCACGTCCATTTCCACCTGTTCCGTCAGACCGCACTGCTCGATGAAGGGCTTCGGGATCCGAACACCGCGCGAGTTGCCGATGGGTATCAAGGTCGTTTTCATGGCGTCACTGTAATCACATTGTGATTACCAGTCAATTTTTCTTTCCGGTCTCCCCCCCTGCCCCAACGGCGTCCTTGTTCTGCCTCACATGTCAAGCTGTGTTGAGATAGCCCGGACAACGCCCTGCATGTCCGCCGACGAGAGGGCTCCTACCTTGTTGATCAATCGCTTCTTACTGACCGTAGTGATTTGGTCGGCCATCGCCTTGGATCGCTTGACTCCAACCGCCACGTAGGCTTCGCTCGGGTAGAGCCGCTCGGTTGAGGTCGTGAGGGGGACCACCTGAACACGATTCAAGAAGCGGTTGGCGGCGTCGTTGCTCACGATGACCGCCGGCCGTTGTTTGCGGATTTCACCCCCGACCGAGGGATCGAAGTTGACCCACCAGACTTCACCTCTCTTCATTACTGATGTCTCCGCAGGTCGACTCGGCCCACTCCAGCGCATCAGACTCGCGAACGCAGTCAGCGGCCATGGCACGGTACCCGTCGTACAGGTTACGCTTGACCACGTGCGGGCGGACCAAGTCCTCGACGAAGTGGCTTATTTTCCGCGGTCCAACTACCTGGCGAAGGCCGTCGTAGACCTCTTCATCAATCGTAAGCGTCAGCTTCTTCTGCATCGCAGATCACCTCCTCTAATCCTGCACGTATACTACACGTGTAAGGTATTGAGCGTCAAGTAGGCAATCGCTTCCGGCAGAACGGCGCCGCGTATGAGCGGCAGCCGGTCGGCCAAGGCATATCGGTAACACAGCGCGGCCGGCGCCTCAGTCCTTGACGTATTGCTTGAATCCCTCCGCCGGTTCACGCGGAGAGTAGATGTAGAGGGTGATACCGTTAGGATCGAGAATGGCGAAGCCACGATCGCCCCACGGGTGGTCTTCCAACGGCATGACCGGGGTGAGGCCGGCCGCCGTGAGGCGGGCGTACTCTGCATCCACGTTGTCGACCGAGAAGTTGTACATCAGCCCGGCCGGGTTGCACGCCGGAGGCCCCGGCTCCCGCGGGGCCATAAACTGCAGTTCGGATGTCTCCTTCCCGATTTGCATGTTCACATACCATCCGCAGTCGAACGTGACCTTGGCTCCGAAGTGCTTCACGTAGAAATCGCGTGACTCCTTGACCTTCTCGGTTGCGATACATGGGGATAGCGTGTTTGCGATCATCTCGTTCCTCTCCAACCATCGTACCGAATCATACCTTCGGGTCCAGAGCTTCACCCGCGGTAATTCTCTCGACAGTACGCTCCATCAGAGGATTTCCCTTCGTGACCCGTTCAATAACTTGAGGTAGCCCACGAATATCCGGGTCGTAGAGCGAGAGATTCTGGGTCTGAAATCTCCAAAATTCCCATGAGTATGGCCAGGATTCGGTCAACATAAGTTTTGCAGCGCGACTCTCCAGTTCGCCCATGGATGGCATTAGAGCGACAAACGTATTCGCAACGATCGCCCAAGGTATTCCTAATATGCCGATAGGCGCACGTAGCCATCGCACCTTGGCGGTCAGCCAGGATGCACCAATCATGGGGAACGAAAACAAGATCCAGATCAATGAGATTGGAAGAAGCAAAATGCCGAAAGTCAATCTGACAAGCAACCCAAGGACAAATGTCGTGAGAAATTGCAGAGGAACGACCAAGATGGCCGTAATTCTCACCAAGACGTTCAGAATGCGATTTGCGAGCATGAATGTTTTCTCCCTATGCGAACGGCAAGGCGGATCAGCGACAGCCGCGGAGCGAGTTCGTCCGCCGCAGTGGATGGCAATCTACAGCGCTGTTCGCGGGACGCGGAGCGTCCTGCGAACATTCGGGGTGAGCGTTTGGTGAGCCGCAAAGCGGGCCACCAGTAAGCTCCACCCCGTTGTTAGCGCAATTGTCTCTTTATTATGTCAATGAATGGGGGATAGGTCATGAAAGAGCGCGCACGGCACAGGCGCCTTGTGTCAATATGCCGTGCAATGCTTTCGTTATGAACGGTGTTGACGTATTCTCGTCGGAAGTTTCGCCACACTAGTTCGCCAAGAGTCCGCTTGGGGTCAAGCAAGGTTTCTGGGTCGCCCGGAAGACGAGGATTCCTCCGCCCCCCGAAAGCTTGGCGGAGTGCGTGCGAATCGTACAGCAACCATGACTCAATCTCGCGAATGGGAATAAGCACGATTGTGGCCGTGGCACGAAGATCTTGCATGGTGGCTTCTAGGACGCGTCGAAGTGCGCGTTCCTCGAATTCGTCGAGATCGTGAACAAGCACGACCCACCGACAACCCTGCCTGACAAGGTTCTCCGCCCAAGCGTGGGATTTGCGCCGGATTTTCCCGCACCCATTCCCGATGAAACGCTTGAAGCCCAATCTTCGTGGCGCGACCATTTGTTTCGTCAGCTCTTTGACGACGGCAACGTCGCTGTCGTCTTCAGCGATGATGCCAAGGTTCATTTCGAGTTTCCCTCCAATCCGCCTTCCCGCCAATAGTCCCCGAGATTTCCTTCGTTTTGGAGGTAGTGCCGCAATGCAGAGTATTCGCGGGAAGTCATCGTTTTCCGAATGTGATGAGCCTCGGTGCCCGTCATCCGGTCAAACCTGACTGTGAACACATTCTCAGGGCTAACGTGGTCAAGAACGAAGTCGGAATGTGTAGAGACGAACATCTGCTTGCTGTGAGAATACTTCTTAATCAATTCCAAGATGCTGGCGAGTAGGCCGTGGTGGACACAAACTTCCGGCTCTTCGATCAGTAGTGCTGTGCTGTCATCTGTAATGATGTTGAAAAGCAATGCCAGCGTCTTGAATGTGCCCTCTGATAGTTGATTGGGGGAAAGCACTTGTCTTCCCCTCTTGAACTGAGGAATCACAAGCACTTTCTGGCGTCGTTGTCGCTCAATCTTGCCACCGACGCGGACCGTGACCTCGATTGAGGATGTCTTCATCTCGCGGAATAGAATCTTGTCCACAAGGCAGAGGCCATCTGGTCCGACAATGTCCATGAAGCGGGAGAAGCGATCTGACGCTTCGTCTTTGCATGCCAAGTAAATGTTATAGAGAGTCTTTGCATGTCCCCGCAGCCGCCACGGGCGACTCCGCTCTCCCTCTTTCTCGATCTCGAAAGAGACTGGGCACGCACCCGGGTTAGTGAATTGAGACGCGCTGTAGTACCGCATGCCAGAGCAGTACCGAGCAATCGATGTGAAAGCATCGTTCGCCCACGAGGGGATTCCCTCTGGAGGGAAGGTGTTCACGCGGCGACGACGGCTCATGCGCATGTACATCCGTCGAGACAGCACCCATCGTTTTTTTGGCATTCCGCCGATGAATAGCGGCTTCTCGAATCTCGATATGGCTCCTTTGGTGTCCTTCATCAGCCACCGTTGACGTGCACTGACCAGAACATCGCTGTTTGATTCATCCGTGTAAGCATCAATTGTAGCCCGCAGCCGAGCATGAAACTTCGGTAGAGCGAACGATACAGAGAGAGAGGATGTCACATTTACACTCTCTGCGTACAGGCGGTCGTATTCATCCCCTTGGGTCATCTTGTTCAGAAACATGATTGCCTGAAGGATGTTTGTTTTGCCACTGCTGTTTGGTCCAATGAGAACGGTAAGGTGTGGATCGCAGTTGAATGACGTGGAGAGACACGATCTGTAGTTTTCAATGGCGATGCGGCTCAGCATTGTTGTTCTCCTCTTTAGCTAACGGCACTGCGGATCAGCAGCATCCGCTTGTTCGAGGGCGCAAAGCGCCCGAGACGAGAGATTGGTAGTCCGCGAACGATCACTATAAGCCACACGGATTTTTGCGGTGGTTTGATAGTGTTGTTATGCATTTCATTATTCATTTAAGCCCATAGTATTTCAATGCAGCTTCGCTCAGTACCTTAGTGGCTACAGTTACGCCTATTTTCCACGTACCCTGGGCTGCTTTTTTTAGATTGGATGCAATCCAGTGTTTTGCTTTTGCGCCAAATGGCTCCTCGCTGCTGGTAGGTTTTTCTGTTTCCATTATCTCAGCAATTTCCGTTGCATCATCTTTGGGTATGCCAAACTTTTCAAGGTATTCAATAAGTGACTTTGTGTCTCCCTTGTTAATAGAGAGATTAATTGTGGACCCGTGCGCACCGGCAACAGCTGTGGTTACATTCCCATAAATAATTTGTTGAGAGATTTGTTGCACTTTATCTGAATTTGTATCCTGGGCTTTTGGAGCGCCAAAGGTGACAAGCGCTGCTGCTGGGATGGATTTCTCTAACTCCAAAGTAAGCTCAAGAATTCTGCTTCGTACTGCCTGTTGAATCTCAGATAGTGCGGTACGTGAAATAGTGCCACTTATATCGTTACAGGCATAACGTGTATATATCTTTCCCTGAAGCAACAATATGAGATTTGATGCATCTATCACGAGACTTCCTCCATCGGTGCTGCTTTTTACAAAATCATCAACGCCTGCAATGCTTTCTCTAATTTCGTAATTAGTCCAGTTCTTCCCCGCAAATTTCTCGATCAAATACGACGGAATTGGAGCGTTCTTGATTCCTGAACCAAAAGGCCCAGAAAATGTTCCTTTGTAACTGACGCCGATTACTCGATAGAAAGGAACTTCTGCATCTTTTGGGTAACCTTCAGATTCATGTTTTACCCATTCCTCAAGTACATTGCTTCCGAGCCTCGCCGCAAGCAAACGGAGTTTTAATAGAACGGACCCTAAGTCGCAACCTTCTCGTACTACAGTTTCTTGAATTTGATGTAGTAATAACAATCCATCATCTCCCAGGTGATCGTTCTGTTTTCTGATACGCATGATGTCAGCAATCAGGCTGAGGCGCGCTTTGGCCCAATTGCCTGCAATGCCTTGTTGGCCACCCTCAATCTTGTCCTTGGAGTCTTGGCGTGATGCCCTTCCCCGGCAGGGCTGAAGCCCTGCGCTACGACCCCCTGCGGGGGTTTCACGTTGCCGAGTAAGCAGTGAGCGGTAAGCAGTCACCTGAATTCGCGCAATTCGCGTAATTCGTAGTTCAATCCGTGGTCCGGGCATGACCCGCAGCAAAAAGGCGCGCCGGCGGGCGCGCCTTTTCACTGTCGCGGTCCATACCGTTGTGGGAATTCTCTCATGCCGTCACGGCTTCGACCTCCAAAGGAAGCTTGCTCAAGATGACTTCCTTTAGGTCGATCTTCCGGCTCGCGTTGTCAATGTCAATGCCTACGAGCGTGCCACCGGCATCGTAGTCCAAAACGACCCCTTCCGAAATCTCCCGGCTGTCCGCGCTGGGTCTGGACAAAAGGTCAATGTAGAGCGAGTCCGTGTCTCGGTAGTATTTCAGTTTCATTTCTTGAATTTCCTGTCTGGGAACGCGTTATGTATCGTCTTTCTATCTGCCAACGTTACGACCCGGAGAATTCTACCTTGGAGTTCTTCAACCCTGCCCCAGAACCGATATCGATTGTACTCCTGCGGCTCGCTCCGCAATGGGTTCTCGCATACCCGGATGCACCACTCCTTGCGCAGGTAGGGACGCTTTCGCATCACCTCGTTCTCAAAATAGTCCGTAAATCTGTACTCCATCATATCAGCGATGGTACTCCATGCTGCCATCCGGAGAAATCATTTTTTGAGGGATGTTTACTTCGCCCCCTGCGGGGGCTTCTCCGCCCAGGCAAACGATAAATCTGTTTAATCTGTGAAATCTGTGGACAGATCGGTTTTCTGCGTCTTTGCGTCTTGGCGCCTTTGCGTGATCCCCTCCCCCGGCAGGGCTGAAGCCCTGCGCTACGACCACCGCGAGGCGTTACGACCATCGCGAAGCCCTAGGTTTGTCCAGGAGATTACTGGAACCCCAGGGGGGAGACAAGGGCAAAGAGCCCTTGCGGGGGGCGGGCGCAAGGTTGTATTCTGCGGCGTAAAGCCAACCGCGCACCGGGAGGGAAAGATGCTTGTCTTGCAGGTTTTTATCCAGATCAAGCCCGAGTTCCGGGAGGAGTTCGAAGCGGCCACCCTGGCCAACGCCCGGGCCACCCGGAAGGAGCCGGGGGTCTTGCGTTTTGACGTGATCCGGCGCGAGGACTCCCCTGACTTGTACTGCCTTTACGAGGCTTACCGGTCCCCCGCTAACCACGAAGCCCACCGGAAAACCCCGCACTACGCGACCTGGAAGGAGGGGGTGGAGAAGATGATGGCGACCCCCCGCTACGCCCACCGCTACGAGCCGGTGGGGGAATATGTTTGAGGGCAGGATATTCGAGTTCGCCGCCCCCGGGCGGATCGTCTTCGGGCCGGGGTGCCTGAGGCGGCTGGGGGACCACCTGCTTCCGGAAGGCCCGGTGCTGCTCCTGCGGGGCAAAAGCCCCGAGCGGGCCGCGCCGGTCCGGGCCATCCTGGAGGCCAAGGGCCTGGGCTTCACGGAATTTTCGGTGGGGGGGGAGCCGGACCTGGAGACGATGGCGGCCGTCCTAGAGCTGGCCCGGAAGGCGAAAGTCAAGGCGGTGCTGAGTTTCGGGGGCGGAAGCGTGCTCGACGCCGGCAAGGCGGCGGCTTCCCTGCTGGCCAACCCCGGGGAGATTTTCGATTACCTGGAGGGGGTGGGAAAAGGCAAGTCCCTGCCCAACCCTTCCCTGCCCTTCTACGCCCTTCCCACCACGGCCGGGACCGGCTCGGAAGCCTCCCGCAACACCGTGATTCTCTGCCGGAAGGAAAAGGCCAAGGTCAGCCTGCGCAGCCCCTTCCTCTTCCCCCGCCTGGCCCTGGTGGACCCGGAGCTGACCCTGAGCCTGCCGCAACGGGAGACCGCCGAGTCGGGGCTGGACGCCCTCACCCAGCTCCTGGAGGGCTTCTTCACCCCCGGGGCCAACCCCTTTTCCGACGGCTTCGCCCGGGAGGGGCTGAAGGCGGCCGGGGCCTCCCTGGAGCGGGCCTGGAGGCAGCCTCAGGACCTGGCCGCCCGGACCGGGATGTCGCTCGCCGCCTGCTGCAGCGGGGTGGTCCTGGCCAACGCCGGGCTGGGGGCGGTCCACGGCCTGGCCGCCCCCCTGGGGGGGATGTTCCAGGTCCCGCACGGGGCCGCCTGCGCAAGACTCCTGCCGCTGGTGACGGCGGCCAACCTCCTGGC
>CAZIEA010000027.1:18240-18505 GCA_964538495.1 uncultured bacterium
TTCCCAACACTTCGGCATCCGGCCCTTGCGGGAGTTCGGCGTGGAGCGTTCCGCCATCCCCAAGCTGATCGCCAAGGCCGAAGGCTCCTCCAGCATGAGGGGCAATCCCGTCGCCCTGAACCCTGATTCCCTGGCCGGAATCCTGGAAGAGGCAATCGGGTAGTGCCCGGGCGCGGCCCCAAAATCCCCCCCGGCGCCGTGGCTTGGGATTTTTTCCGGAGTTCGGGGCCGGGCGGCCAGAACGTAAACAAGGTCGAGACCGCGG
>CAZIEA010000028.1:0-4486 GCA_964538495.1 uncultured bacterium
CCCCCGGCGGTCGCGATCGGGCTCGGCTGGTTCCTGCTCGGGATGCTTCCTTTCAGCGGCCTGAAGCCGTTCTACCTGGAGCGGGGGATGCTCTTCTGGGGAGAGCACTATTCCTATTTTTCCCTGGCCGGGGCCGGGATTGCGGGGGCGGGTTTTTTCCGGTGGTGGGGGGCGAAAGGGACCGGACTCTTCCGTTGGGCCGCCTTGGCCGCGGCGATATCCCTGGGGGCCTTGACCCTGGCCGGGAGCGCCGCCTGGCGGAGCGAGACCGAATTGGCCGCGCGTTCCGCCGCCCGGGAACCGGAACTTTTCCGGGCCCGGCTCTTTTTTGCCGAAGCCCTTTTTCGCGCGCGCGCTTACTCCCGCGCGGCTTGCGAATACGATTCGGCCCGGGAAAGGCTTGCCCGGCACGCCGCGGCCCCCGAGACGGGCTATTTGCCTTTCGAGCGGGAGCACCTGAGAATCTGCCTGTTAGGGGCGATCCTGAGCCGGGGCCGGGCGGGGGACTTTGCCTCTGCGGCGGCGCTCGCGGAGGAATTCTGCCTGCTCTTTCCCGAGGATCCCTCCGGGCCGGCTTTGCTGGAACACTCCCGGGACCTGATCCCTAGTCAGCGCGAATTGAAACCCTGATTTCGCCGATTACCGCAGATTAATCCTGTCCACAGATTTCACAGATTTTACCTTCATGTTCTTCATGATCTTCATGGTGGAAAATCAGGCTGAAGGCTGAAAACTACAGGCTGAAGACTGAAGGCTGAAGGTACCGCCGCCTTTATCACGCAAAGACGCCAAGACGCAAAGACGCAATAATAAATTCGAAATCCGAATGACGAAATTCGAAACCGTCGAGCCGGCGAATCGTTTTGAAAAATCGAATTTTGGGCTTGTTTCGAATTTCTGGTTTCGAGTTTCGAATTTTTGATCGGCGGATTACTGATTACGGATCACGGATTACGGATTCCCCCGACTCCTGACTCCTGTATTCTGACTCCTGTCTCCTGGTTTTTTGAACCCTGAACCCTGAACCCCGAACCCTGAAAGAAGAACCGACAAAGAAGAAGAAACCGTCCTTTCATCTGCTCACCTTCGGCTGTCAGATGAACCGCTACGATTCCGGCCGGATCGCCCAGATGCTGCTGGACGCGGGATGGGAGCAGGCGGACTCCCCGGATTCGGCCGAACTCCTGCTCCTCAACACCTGTTCGGTCCGGGAGCATGCCGAGGAGCGGGTTTGGGGGAAGCTTTACCAGTACCGCTCTCTCAAGCGCGCCAAACCCGGACTGACGATCGGGGTTTTGGGCTGTATGGCGGAGATTCTCCGGGAGGAGATCATTTCCCGTTTCCCCGAGGTGGGTCTGGTGTTGGGACCGGGACATTTCGCTTCACTCCCGGAGGGGGTGGAAAAAGCCCGGTTCCAACCGGTCTTCGCGACCGGGTTTCCGGATGGGGGAGGGGATTTTTTCCCGCCGGGGAAAAGCGCTTCGGGGCCTGTCTGCCGATCGGTGACGGTGATGCGGGGGTGCGACAACTTCTGCTCCTATTGCGTGGTCCCCTATACCCGGGGGCGGGAACGGAGCCGCCCGGCCGCGGATATCCTGGAGGAAATTGCGGGCCTGGTCCGGGGAGGCTGCCGGGAGGTTACCCTGCTCGGACAGAACGTCAATTCCTACCGGGGAAAAAGGGAGAGGGGAGGGGAGATCGGGTTCCCCGAGCTGCTGGAGCTGGTCCACGGGCTCCCCGGACTCTCCCGGATCCGTTTTGTCACTTCTCATCCCAAGGACATCACGGCGGCTTTGATCGATTCGGTGGGGAGGCTGCCCAAGGTCTGCGAGGAATTGCACTTCCCCGCCCAGTCCGGCTCCGACCGGGTGCTGAAACTGATGAACCGCGGTTACACCCGGCTCGACTACCTGGAACGGACGGCCCGGCTTCGGGCCGCGGTGCCGGGAATCGCTCTTAAGTCCGATTTTATCGTCGGTTTTCCCGGAGAGACCGAAGCCGACTTCCGCCAGACGCTGGAGTTGATCGAGGAAATCGGGTTCGACGGGATTTTCGTTTTTGCCTATTCCCCCCGGCCCTTGACCGGGGCTTCCCGCTGGAAGGACGATGTTCCGGAAGAGGAGAAACTCCGGCGTCTGGCCGTCCTGCTGCAACTCCAACAAAGGATCTCCCTGCGCCGGCACCGGGCCCTGATCGGCAAGACCGTGGAGGTCCTGGCGGAAAGGCGCAACCCCCGCCGCCCGGAACGGGCCGAGGGCGCAGCCGTTCCGGGAAGAAGACCTTCTTCCCCTGGGAAGAAGGCCTCCCCGGCCGGACCGTTTCCGTCCGGGTCGAGCGGGTCACCCCCTTGAGCCTGTTCGGGAGCCGGGAGAAATGAAAACGCCCCCGCCGGTGGAAACCCCGGGAGTGCCGGCCCCGGATAGTTTATAGTCTGCAGACTGATAAGAGCAGGCTGAAGACTGAAGGCTGAAGGAACCGCCGCCTCATTCACATGTAGGCATGTAGGACATGTAGAAAATCAGGCTGAAGCAACCGCCGCCGCATCACGCAAAGGTGCTAAGACGCAAAGACGCAATAATAAATTCGAAATCAGAATGACGAAATTCGAAACCGCTGGACCGGTGAATCGTTTGGAAAATTCGAATTTGGTTTTTGTTTCGGATTTCTGACTTCGAATTTCGAATTTTAATTAACGCCACACCCCATACCTCATACCCCCCACCCCAATTACGATTACGACAACGATAGCGATAACGACCGCGAAGGAAGTAATCAGAGAAATCAGAGTTAATCAGGTGCAAAATTTTGCGCGTCCCGAACCCTGAACCCTGAACCCTGAACCCTGAACCCTTGATCAAGCTCACCCCCATGATGAGGCAGTACCGGGAGGCCAAGGCGCAGGCGCCGCCGGGGGCGATCCTGCTGTTCCGCCTGGGAGATTTTTACGAGATGTTCGGCGAGGACGCCCGCTCTGCCGCCCCCATCCTGGGCATCGCCCTGACTTCCCGGCAGACCATCCCGATGTGCGGGATCCCCTATCACGCCGCCTCCGGCTACATCGGGAAACTTCTCCAGGCCGGTCTCAAGGTGGCCGTTTGCGATCAGATGGAGGATCCCGCGCAAGCGCAGGGAATCGTCAAGCGCGAGATCACCCGGATCATCACCCCCGGGACCATGCTGGAGGAGGAGTTTCTCGAGGGCGGCAGGAACAACTACCTGGCCGCGGTCCAGCGGATGGGGAAAATCTACGGCCTGGCTTTCCTGGACATCTCGACCGGGGAGTTCCGCCTGACCGAGACCCCGGAGTTCCTGACCGTTCTGGAGGAGTTCAACCGAATCCGTCCCGGCGAGATCGTCGCTCCCGCCGGGGTGATCGAGGAACTCGGCGCCCGGCCGGGGGGGGGCCTGCCCGCCGGCGCCGGCGTCACGACTCTGGAGGATTGGAGGTTCGACTACGAATTGGCCTACGAAGCCCTCTGCCGGCAGTTCGGGACTTCCACCCTGGACGGGTTCGGCTGCGGTTCCCTGATCCCCGCCGTGGCCGCCGGGGGGGCCGTGGTCGAATACGTCCGCGAGAATCTGCGAAGTTCCGCCGCCCATGTCCGCTCCCTGCGGGTTTACAACATTTCCGAGTTCATGGCCCTGGATTCAGCCACTCTCTCCAGCCTCGAGGTGGTGGAAGCCATGCGGGGGGGGGACGATTCCCTGACTCTTTTCGGGGTGCTGAAGAAGACCCTGACCCCGATGGGAACCAGGACCCTGCGCAACTGGCTGCTGCGGCCGCTGATCCGGGTCGAGGGGATCGTCCGCCGCCACCAGGCGATTGCCGACCTTCTGGCCCGGCCCGGCGCCGTGGAAACCTTGAGGGAAGAACTCCGGGGGATGAGGGATTTGCAGAGACTGATCGGGCGGATATCCAGCGGGAATCCTAACGCCCGTGACCTGGCCGCGATCCGGGATTCTCTCCGGAAAATCCCGGCTTTAAAAAGGGAACTTTCCGCTCTGGAAGGAGGGACCTGGGATGAGATCGGGAAAGACCTGGGCGATTTTTCCCCCCTGACGGATGTCCTCTCCCGGGGACTGGTCGATTCGCCCCCCCTCTCCCTCGGCGAGGGGGGAATGATCAGGCCGGGATACAATTCCGAACTCGACGAACTGCACGGCTTGGCCCGCGATGGCCGGGGCTGGATCAGCCGCTACCAGCAGACCGAGATCGAGCGGAGCGGGATCAAGTCGCTCAAGGTCCGTTACAATAAGGTATTCGGGTATTTCATCGAGGTCAGCAACTCCAACCTGGCCCTGGTGCCCGGGGATTACATGCGCAAGCAGACCCTGGTCAACGCCGAGCGGTTTATCACCGAGCCGCTCAAGGAATACGAAGCCCGGGTATTGGGCGCCCAGGAGCGGGCCGCCGAGCTGGAGCGCCGCCTTTTTGGCGAACTCCGGGAGCTGGTCCGGCAGGAAGGACGGGAAATCCAGGCGGCGG
>CAZIEA010000028.1:4496-18060 GCA_964538495.1 uncultured bacterium
CTGCTGGCCTTGGCCGCCGCCGCCGCCGAGTACGGTTACGTTCGCCCCGAGGTTGTCGAGGGGGCGGGGCTGGAAATCCGTGACGGCCGCCACCCGGTGGTGGAAAGGGCGCTGCCGCCGGGAGTGAAATTCGTCGGGAACGACACCGTAATGGAGCCCGAAAAGAGCCACCTGCACATCATTACCGGCCCGAACATGGCGGGGAAATCCACCTACATCCGGCAGGTCGCCCTGCTGGTGCTGATGGCGCAGGCCGGGAGTTATGTCCCGGCCGAATCGGCCCGGATCGGCACCGCCGACCGGATTTTCGCCCGGGTCGGAGCCTCGGACGAACTGTCCCGGGGCCAGAGCACTTTTATGGTGGAAATGACCGAGACCGCCAACATCCTCCACCACGTCACCCCCAAAAGCCTGGTTATCCTCGACGAGATCGGCCGGGGGACCAGCACCTTCGACGGAATCTCCATCGCCTGGGCGGTGGCGGAATATCTCCACGACAACCCCGCCCGCCGGGCCCGAACGTTGTTTGCCACCCATTATCACGAGCTGACCGAGCTGGAACTTTCCCTGGAAAGGGCGGAGAACTTCAACGTCGCGGTCCGGGAATGGAACGACCGGGTCATTTTTTTGCACAAGGTGCTCCCGGGGGGGACCGACAAGAGTTACGGGATCCAGGTCGCCCGCCTGGCCGGACTCCCGAGCGAAGTGATCGAGCGCGCCCGGAGGATTCTCTCCGGGCTCGAGGCCGGAACCCTGACCGGGGAAGGGATGCCCAAGTTCGCCCCGGTTTCCCGCTCCGCCGCCGATACGCCCCGGCAGCTCACTCTTTTCGAGACCGATTTGCACCCCGTACTTGACGAACTTCGCAACCTCCGCCTCGAACATCTCACTCCCTTCGAGGCCATGCAAAGGCTCAAGGAACTCAAGGATAGGCTCTCTTGAGCCCGTTTGCCTTGTCGCCCCGGGCGCGCTATAATTCTTAACAAGGAAAATTTACTTTTAGCGCCATGAAGGCCATGAAGAGCATGAAGAAGGAAAATCCGTGTCATCCGTGGATAAAGGCAGGCTGATGGATAAAGACAACCTGCTTAAACGGGAGTTCGTCGTGACCAGGGGAGTGCTGGAGAACACGCTGGTCGGGACCTGCGTGGGTTTGCTCGTGGGCCTGGGGATCCGCGGCTTTATCCCCCGGCTTAACGAAGTCAACCTGGACTGGGTCGTCTTCATCCTGATCGGCTTGATCCTCGGGGTGACCAGCGGCTTTGAGCGTGACCGCAAGCAGGTGCTTCTGAAACGCAAGGCCCAGCTCGAGGCGGAGGTGAAAAAAAGCCGGATCAGCCTGCTCACCACCGAGGAGCGCTACAAGAACCTTTTCAATTACGCCAACGATGTCATCCTGATTCTGGAGAGCGACGGGCGCTTTGCCGAGCTCAACCCCAAGTTCGAGGAGACTCTCGGATATCCGTCCCGGGATTGGATCGGGCGCTCTTTCTACGATCTCCTCACCAGCGGTTGCCGGGACGAGGCGATCAAAAACTTCTGGGAATCCCTCAAGGGCGCTTCGCCGCGCTTCATCCTCGACGCGGTCAATTCCAAGGGAAGCGTGGTCAATCTCGCCTGCGCCGCTTCCCCGGTCCGCGACACCGAGGGGGAAGTGATCGGGGCCATGATCATCGCCCGGGACATTTCCGAGAGCAAGAATCTCGAGGAACTCCAGAACCGCTTCATCGCCCACGCTTCCCATGAGCTGCGCACCCCCCTGACGGCGATGCGGGAATTTGTCTCGCTGCTGGTGGACGGGGTCGCGGGCGAGATCAGCGAGGAGCAGAAGCGTTACCTGGGAAGGGTGGAATTCAACATCGACCGGCTGTCCCGGATCATCGACAACCTTCTGCTCATGGCCCAAGCCGACGAGGAGAAGATTACCCTGGATAAGCGTTACCTGGACATGTCCGAACTCCTTTCCCAGGTGGAGGAGGATTACCGGGCCGCCGCCGCCAAGAAAAACCAGACTCTGGCTTTGGCCGTCCAGTGTCCGCTGCCCAAGTTTTATTTCGATCCCGACCGGCTGATGCAGGTTCTGATCAACCTGGTCGGGAACGCCATGAAATTCACCCCGGAAGGGGGCAGGATCGAGCTCGGGGCCAGGCGGGATGACGGCTTGGTCACGGGCTGGGTCAGGGATAACGGGGTGGGGATAGACGCGGAGCAGCACGAAAAGATATTCGACCGCTTCCAGCAGATCCGGGACGGGCACAAGTTCGGGCGCAAGGGCGCGGGCCTGGGCCTGGCCATCTCCCGGGAAATCGTGCGGCTGCACCGGGGGCGGATGTGGGTGGAAAGCGTTCCGGGGGAGGGGAGTGTTTTCTATTTTTCCATCCCGATCAGCCAGGCCCCCCGGATTCTTCTGGTGGACGACGACCCCGACCTGGTCGAAATGTACAAAGATTTTCTCGCGCCCTACCACTACCGGGTTTCCACGGCCTACAACGGCAAGGAAGCCTTGCAGAAAGCCGTGGAGGAAAAACCCGACTTGCTGGTCCTGGACGTAGTGATGCCGAAGATGAACGGCTACGAGGTCATCGGCAGGCTCCAGGAGTCCGAGGAAACCCGGGCGATCCCGGTGATCATCCTCACCGCTTACGGCTTGGACCAGAAGAGGCTTTCGGGTATTTCGCGCGCCATTCCCGCCCTGCACAAGCCCGTGAGCCTGAATGAATTCATCAGCGCCGTCCGCGAGGCCCTGCCGGAAGACAAGGGGGAGAAAAAATCGGCATGAGCGAGAACAAAAACAGGATACTGCTGGTGGACGACGAAGAGGACTTGGTCCTGGCCCTTAAGGCCAGGTTCTCGGCGGCGGGTTATGAGGTCGAGGTGGCCGAGGACGGCCTGGAGGCGCTGCAGAAGGCCCGGACCCTCGATCCCGACATCATCGTCCTGGATGTGATGCTCCCGAAAATGGACGGGTTCAAGGTCTGCCGCCTGCTCAAGTTCGACTCCCGCTACTCCGCCATCCCCATCCTGATGCTCTCGGCCCGGGGCCAGGAATTGGACCAGGAAACCGGGAAGTCGGCCGGGGCCGACGAATACATGGTCAAGCCGTTCGATTCAGTCCGGCTCCTGCAAAAGGTGCGGGAGTTGATCGCGGGGAAAGCCTGATGCGCGATTCCGAACAGTCCGTGGTCGTCACGCGTCTTCTGGACGCGGGTCGGATTACCGAGGAGCAAGTCGAGAAAGCCCGCCAGTCCGGGATTCATCCCCTGCACGACGCCCTGATCGATTTGAACTTCATCGCCCAGGACGAGGTCTATGAATTGATCGCGGAGGAGATGGGAGTGGCCTATGTCAATCTTGGGTCCTACCAGGTGGACGAAGGGGCCGCTTCCCTGTTGGGGGAGGACCTCTGCCGCCGGCACGAGGTTGTCCCCATTTACACCATGGGCGATTCGATCGGGTTGGCCATGTCCGACCCCCGTAACGTCCATGCCCTGGACCAGGTTTCCACCCTGACCCGGATGCAGGTCGATCCCTTCCTTTCCTCCTCCCGGGACATCAAGCGCCTGCTGGACCGGCTTTTCCAGCGCCTGGGATCGATGGAGGACATGATCGAGGATCTCGAGGTAACCCGGATCAAGGAAGTGGAGGAGGATGCCGTCGAACTCAAGGACCTGGCGGAAGAGGCCCCCGTGACCAAGCTCGTCAACCTGATCCTGGCCCAGGCTGTGCGCGACCGCGCTTCCGATGTGCACATCAACCCGGAGGAGGATATGCTCCGGGTCCGCTTCCGGATCGACGGGGCCCTTTACGAGATCCCCTCGCCGCCCAAGCGCCTGCGGCCCGCCATCACTTCCCGGATCAAGGTGATGAGCAACCTCAATATCGCCGAGACCCGCAAGCCCCAGGACGGCCACATCCGTCTCCGGATCGAGGGGACCGACATCGACATCCGGGTCAGCACCCTGCCGACCGTCCACGGGGAAAACGTGGTCTTAAGGATACTCAACTCCTCGAGCGTCATCGTGGGCCTGGACCAACTGGGATTCTCCGAGCGCAACCTCGAGATTTTCCGGGAAGTCATCTTCAAGCCTCACGGCGTCCTGCTCAACACCGGCCCCACCGGTTCCGGGAAGACCACCACCCTCTACACCGCTCTGCAGACCATCAACAGCATGGACAAGAACATCATCACGGTCGAGGATCCGGTCGAGTATCGGCTCCGCCTGATCCGGCAGGTCCAGGTCAATTCCAAGGTGGGGCTGAGCTTCGCCGACGGCCTGCGCAGCATTCTCCGCCAGGACCCGGACATCATCATGGTCGGGGAGATCCGGGACCGGGAGACCGCCGAGATCGCGATCCAAGCCGCCCTCACCGGGCACTTCGTCCTCAGCACTCTGCACACCAACGACGCCGCCGGGGCGATCCCCCGGCTCATGCACATGGGGGTGGAACCATTCCTGGTGGCGGCGGCGTTGGAAGCGATTATGGCCCAGCGCCTGGTGCGCCGGATCTGTCCGAACTGCCGGGAAGCCTACTCCCCTCATCCCCTGGTTCTCAAGCAATTGGGGCTTAATCCGGAGCACGAAGTCGAGTTTTTCCGGGGCGCGGGTTGCGAAACCTGCCGGGGCGCCGGCTACAAGGGCCGCCTGGCGGTATTCGAAATCATCCAGATGAGCCCGGCTTTGCGCCATCTCGCCATCGCCAAGGCCGGCTCCGACGCCATCGTCGAGCAGGCCTTGCAGGAAGGCTTTGTCAGTCTGCGGGAAGACGCCATCGCCAAGGTCCTCTCCGGGCAGACCACGGTGGAAGAAATGGCCCGGGTGACCGGGACCAAGGTGGACGTGACCGCCCGCTCCGCTCCGGTTGCGCCCTTGCCCGGGGAAATCGTGGTTGCGCCCGGCCCGGGTGAAATCGTCGCTCCCGAGACTCCCGCTGAAAGCCTGAGTCTGGACGATTACGAGAACCAGATTACCCACTGGCTGGCCAGGAAATAGCCCGGAGCGTTCCATGTACGAAAAATACTGGGGCCTGAAGGAGAAGCCGTTCCGGAACACGCCCGATCCGCGCTTCATGTGTCCCTTCAGCCAGTATTCCGACTCCCTGATGAAGCTGACTTACGCGGTCCGGGAGAATATGGGGGCGGCTATGTTGACCGGAGTTTTCGGGTGCGGCAAGACTCTGGTCGTGCGCTCTCTCCTGGCGGGGCTCAAGTCCAGCAGCTACGCGGTCGTCTCCCTTTTCTACCCCCCGGCGTCCGGCGGGGAATTCCTGCGCGCCGTGGTCCGGGGGCTCAAACACGGGCTGCTCCCGGAGCGTAAGAATGAGCTGATGGAGGACGCCCTGCTGGAAATCTTCCAGCGCCAGGTCGAGGACAACTCCCGGGAAGGCAAGGATACCCTGATCGTTCTTGACGAGGCCCATGCCGTGGCCGACGAAGATGTCTTCGAAAAGATCCGCCTGCTGCTGAATTTTCAGAAGGAGGACCGCTTTCTGGTCGGGCTCCTTTTGGCGGGGCAGCCGGAGTTGGCGGAAAAGGTGGCCAACCTGCGCCAGCTCGAACAAAGGATCGCGATCAGGTGCCACCTCGGCCCCCTGGACCTGGTCCAGACCGGGGATTATATCAGGCACCGCCTGAAGGTGGCGGGGAAGGAAGGGGAGATTTTCAGCCCCGCGGCCATCGAGACGATTTTCTCCGAATCCGGGGGGATCCCCCGCCGAATCAACCATTGTTGCGACTTGAGCCTGATGACCGGATCGGCCCGCAAAGTTTCGCTCATCACCCCGGAAATCTACTGGGAATCCCGGGAGATCTTCGCGGGGGCGCCGCCGGGGGGCCGGCAGGGAGGGAATGGTGGAGGGATCGATACTCCTGGTCAACCATGACCCGTCCCAGCTCCGGGCCTGGAAGACGCGGCTGACCGATTGCGGGGTGCCCTGCCTGCATACCCGCGACCCGTTCGCCGCCCTCCAGCTCATGCATCTGAACCGGGTAAGCGGGATTATCTGCCGCTTTGACCTGCCCATTCTTGCCGGGGAGGAATTGAGCCGGCGCGTCGCCCGGGCCAACCCGGAGATAGTGGTTCGGGTTCTTCCCCCTCCCGCCGGGGACGAAGCGGGGGGCGCCGGCTGGAAACACGGGGAGCTGACTTTCCGGGAAGCTCCCTTCATCCAGGCCGCGGGGGTTATCCTGCTCGGGTCGGGAATGCTCCTTTCCCGGGAAGACGGCTTCAGGCGCTTTCTGAGCGCGTCCGAGCGCTACGCCGAGATTGTCGGGCAATCCGGCCCCCTGCGGGAGGTGCTGGCCCTGATGGACAAGGTCAAGGACCAGGAGGTCACGGTCCTGATCCGGGGGGAGTCGGGCACGGGCAAGGAGCTGGTGGCGCGGGCGCTGCACCGCCGCGGCAGCCGCGCGCAAAAGCCTTTTGTCTCGGTTAACTCCGCGGCCCTCTCCGAGACGCTTCTGGAAAGCGAGCTTTTCGGGCACGAGAAAGGGGCTTATACCGGGGCGGATTCCCGCGTGGTCGGGCGTTTCGAGCAGGCCGCCGGGGGTTGCCTTTTTCTGGACGAGATTGGGGACATGAGTCTGAAAACCCAGTCCAAGATCCTGCGCCTTCTGGAAGGGCAGGAGTTCGAGCGCCTGGGCGGCCGGGAAAAGATCCGGGTGGACGTCCGGGTTCTGGCCGCCACCAACCGCGACCTCGAGGAAGGGGTCAGGAGCAATGCCTTCCGCGAGGATCTCTATTACCGGATCGGGGCTTTCCCGATCTTTCTGCCTCCCCTGCGGGACCGGATCGAGGATATTCCCCTCCTGGCGGGAGCGATTCTATCCGACTATAACCGCGCGTCGTCGGCGCCGATTACCGGGATGACGGTCCGGGCGGTGGAGCGCTTATTGCGTCACGACTGGCCGGGAAATGTTCGGGAGCTGGAGAACACGATGCGGCGGGCCGCGATCATGGCCGGGGGAGGGATGATCACGGAACGGGAGATCTCCCTGATTTCCCAGGAGGCCGCCTCCGCGCCCCCGGCGGTTCCCCCTCCGGCGCCCGAGAGCGCCTCGGCGGAGTCTGCCGGGATCGTCCCGCTCAAGCAAGTGGAGGCGGAAGCGATCCGTCGGGCCCTCTCTGCCACCGGGATGAACATCAGCTCCGCCGCCCGGGGGCTGGGGATTTCCCGGGCCACCTTATATAACAAGATCCGCGAATACGGCCTCAAGGCCGAAGACCCTGATGTTCACATGTAGGCATGTAGGGCATGTAGAAAAACAAATTCGAATTTGAATTAGTGCCACACCTCATACCTCACACCCCACACCCCGATTACGACAACGATAGCAACAGCGATGTTCTACATGTCTACATGTGAACAGGTGCTTGAACCCTGAACCCTGGGACAAAAGATGGCAATTTACCGTTACAAGGCCCGCAGCGACAGCGGCAAGGTACTCTCCGGGGCGATCGATACCGTCAGCGAGCAAGCCGTGATCCGGCAGCTGGAGGAAATGGGCTATACCCCGATTTCGGTCAAGCTGGACAAGTCGGTTTCCCGCGGGGAAAAGAAGGGACTTTTCCAGCAGTTGGAAAAGGTCAGGAGCAAGGAATTGGTGATGTTCACCCGGCAGCTCCATTCGCTGATCCATTCCGGGATCCCGATCATGATGTCGCTCAAGGTGCTGGGAAAACAGACCGAGAACGAGGCCCTGAAGAAAATCCTCCTCGGGATGCAGGACGAGATCTCGGGAGGGGCGAGTTTTTCCCAGGCCTTGGGGAAGTTCCCCCATGTCTTCAACGATCTTTACGTCAACACCGTCCTGGCCGGAGAAGCCGGGGGCGCGCTCCCGGAAGTCCTCTCTAGGCTGGCCGACCTGTTGGAGAGCGAGCAGGAGACCAAGACGGCGGTCAAGTCGGCGGTGCGCTATCCCATGATCGCGATGGTGGTGCTGATCATCGCTTTTCTGGTCATGTCTACCATGGTGGTGCCCAAGTTCACCAAGATCTTCAAGGCCATCAAGATGGAATTGCCGCTTCCCACCCGGCTTCTGATCGCCATGAGCGAGGGGCTGCTCAACTACTACTGGATCATTTTTCCCGCTCTGGCCCTGGGGATTTTCATTTTCCTCCGCTACATCAAGACCAAGAAAGGTCGCTACTGGTTCGACGGGGTGAAACTAAAGATGCCCATCTTCGGGACGCTTTTCACGAAGCTCGCCATGTTCCGGTTCACCAAGATGCTTTCCACCCTGGAGCGCAGTGGCGTCCCCATCCTCAAGGTCGTGGAAATCGTGTCCATGACCGTGGGCAACGATGTGATCGCCAAGGAGCTTCTGGATATCGGCACCGACATCCGGGACGGGCATAGCATCTCGGAAGCCCTTCTGGCCCGGGAAACCTTCCCTCCCATGGTCAGCAACATGCTCTCGGTGGGGGAGGAGACCGGACGTCTGGACGAGATGGCCGACTCGGTGGCCTATTATTACGAGCAGGAGATTCGCTATACCGTGGCCACCCTGACCGACCTGATCGAGCCGATCATGACCGTGGTGATTGCCGGCTTCGTTCTTCTCTTTGCCTTGGCCATCTTCCTGCCCATGTGGGAGATGATTGAGATGGCCAAAAAATGAACAGGAGCGGGATCCTGTCTAAAATATAAGCGTTTTATATGCTCGAAAAATGACCAGTCGGGAGCTTGAGACTGGGAACAAAGGGAGAGCCAAAATCGCCCTAATATCGCTAATATCTTTGTCTCCAACACATTAGTAAATACCGACA
Source organism: uncultured bacterium (assembly GCA_964538495.1). Lineage (GTDB taxonomy): Bacteria > Auribacterota > Erginobacteria > Erginobacterales > DAOSXE01 > CAZIEA01. The sequence continues at coordinate 13,262 of CAZIEA010000028.1, forward strand.
TGGCTTTTGCTCGGATTTGGCACAAGAATTGCTCTCTAATTTGGCGTAGGGCAGGAGAAACCAGAACCCCAGCACCAAGGAGGTGTGGCATGAAGGGTTTCACCTTGATAGAACTGATCATCGTGATCGTGATCATCGGCATTTTGGCCGCCGTCGCGATCCCGCGGTACCTGGACCTCCAGGATTCGGCCAACCGGGCCCAGCGCGACGGTAATGCTTCCGCCGTCCGGGGCGCCGTCCAGCTTTATTATGCCGAGACGGCCGCCGGTATGACCCCGGCCTTCCCGCCCACGCTGACCGCCGACCTCTTCGCCGACGGGCAGGTTCCCCCGGGCACCAGCGGGACCTATACCTGGACTTACACCTCGGCCACCGGGATCGTCAGCACCAACTGAGATTAACTCCGATGCCGAAAAGAAACGGGCCTCCCGGGAACGGGAGGCCCGTTTCTTTTGCCCGGAACGAAACTAAGATTTTGCAGATTGCCGCAGATTATTTCTTTTCCACAGATTTCACAGATTTTCCCGGATTTTTCCTTCATGCTCTTCATGATCTGCATGGTGAGAGAAGCAGGCTGAAGGCTGAAGGAACTGCCGCCGCATTCACATGTAGACATGTTTTGGCATAGAGCATAGGGCATAGAGTCACCCGGGTTTCAGGAGTGAATCGGTATCGCTATCGGGCGCGCACACATACCATGTAGAACATGTAGGGCATGTAGTTTGTGGTGAAACAGCAACCTCAACCACCGGCGTCATACCCCATACCTCATACCCCCCACCCCGATTACGATTACGACAACGATAGCGAAGTAATCTGTGAGAATCTGTGTAAATCTGTGGAAAGAAAGAACGCGGTTCAATTCGTGAAAGGCGTTCTGAACCCTGAACCCTGAACCCTTATTCCCCCATCGCGGACGGGTGCAGGAGCGGCCCGGAGTTGACGCTGATAGGGGGGAAGAGGTATTATTACGTATGAATCCGGGCAGATGCAGAGCGGGCGCGGCCCTCCTGCTGGCGGCGGGGGGTTTCTTTTGTCCTCCCGCCGCCGCGCCCGAGCCCCTGATCCGCCTTCTTAACGCCGGTTTCGATCCTCTCGAGAATCCGCCTCTTCCCGTCCGGGGCGAAACCCGGACCGGATACCGTCTCGTCCAGTTTGAGGGGCCGATCCAGGAGTCCTGGAAAGAGTCCCTGAAGACAGCGGGAGGGGAAATCCTGGACTATATCCCCGACTACGCCTTTATCGTCCGGATTCCGGAGGCTGAGCTGGGAAATCTGGAAGGGCTGCCCGGAGTGCGCTGGACCGGGCCCTACCTCGGGGCCTACCGCCTGGATTCCGCCCTGTCCTCCCCCGAAGTCCGGAGCGGAAAGCGGCAGGAGGTCACGGTGATTCTCTTTCCCGGGGCCGACCCCGCCCCCTTGGTCCGGGTTCTGGAAAATTCCGGCGGCGAGCTGCTTTGGGAGTCCGCCAACCGTTGGAAAACCCGGCTGCGGGCCCGGGTCTCCGGGGACAAGATCGAAGACCTGGCTGAAGCGGAGGGGGTGAAGTGGATCGAGCCCGCCCCGCGCTGGGGTTTTCACAACAACCGCTCCCGGACCATCGCCGGGGTCTCGACTCCCTGGACGGGCTTGAACCTTTACGGAACCGGGCAGGTGGTCGCCGTGGCGGATTCGGGCATTGACCGGGGGACGGACGGGCTAGGGTACATCCATCCCGATTTTCTCAACCCGGCCGGGACCGCGAGCCGGATCGTGAAAATGGTCAACCTCTCCAGCGGGACCAGCGATAAGATCGGGCACGGCACCCACGTAGCCGGCAGCATCGCCGGAAACGGCAAGAACTCCGGCGCGGCCCCGGCCTCCCGTTCTTTCCCGGACGGGTGTTATGCCGGGATTGCCCCCGAGGCGGGATCGGCGGAATCCCCGACAATCTCGGGGTGCTTTTCGCCCAGGCTTTCGGGGCCGGGGCCAGGATCCACAACAACAGTTGGGGCTCCACCAACCTGACCGGCTACACATCCTGGAGCGAGGATGTGGACGAGTATACCCGGGACAACCCGGAGTTCCTGGTCGTCTTCAGCGCCGGCAACTCCGGCGTGGACGCCGACCGGGACGGGGTGGTGGACAAGGGGAGCGTGCTCCCGCCTTCGACGGCGAAAAATTGCCTCACGGTGGGGGCGACCGAGAACGAGCGCCCCGACGGCTCCACTCCTGCCCCGGCCTTTAACGCAGCCTACGGCTGGTTCTGGCCCGAGGATTATCCCGCCGCGCCTTTGAGCTCCGACCACGTCTCCAATCATCCCGAGGGAATGGCGGCCTTCAGTTCCCGGGGGAGTTCCTTTTCCGGGCGCTACAAGCCCGAGATTTCGGCGCCGGGGACCAATGTCATTTCCGCCCGCAGCCACGCCATTGACCTGTCCCAGCCGGTTCTCTGGGGCCCGGGCGGGTTATCGTCCACCCTGCGGCAGTGGTACACCTTCAGCGGGGGCACCTCGATGTCGGCGCCCCTGGTCTCGGGGGCGGCGGCCCTGGCGCGCCAGTTCTACGGGGTAACCTTCGGGGCGGTTCCCTCCTCGGCCCTGCTCCGGGCCACGCTGCTTTCCTGGGCCCGGGACATCACCCCGGGACAATACGGGACCGGTTTGGCGCGGGAGATCCCCCCGGCTCCCCGCCCCAATAACGTCTGCGGCTGGGGGAGGCTGGACTTGAGCTCCTGCCGGGGGGCGGCGGAGCTGGAGGATTTTTACTATTTCGAGGTTTCCCCCGGGCTTTCCCCCGGCGGGATGGATTCCCACGGTTTCACGGCTTCGCCTTCCCTGAAGAATCTCTGCGTTACCCTGGCCTGGAACGACTATCCGGGTTCGGCCCCGGCCGGGGGCGGGCTGGTCAACGATCTGGACTTGGAAGTGGTCGATCCCCTGGGCACGGTCCATTATCCGGGCCGGGCCTCCTGGGAGGAGGGTCTGATCTACGATGACGGGGAAGGGGAGGAGACCGGGACCGCTTTTAGCGGGGTGATCGAGGCGGTCCGGTTCACTCCTCCCGCTTACCCGGCTCAGGTTACGCTGGGGGCCTTCTACCTCGCTTCCCAGTCCGGGACTTATCCCAAGCAGGTCAAATTCCGGATTTACTCCGGAAACTCTTCCGGCCCCCATTCGGTCCTGGCCGAAACCAGCGCCTGGCTGAACGCGCCCGGCTGGCTGGTGCTGGATTTGGAAAACCGCAATCTTACGATTGCTTCCGGAGATTTTTTTCTGGGGGTTCTGGTCGAGGACGAGGACCTCTCCTGGAACGTGGACCTCGGATCTCCCAGCGGCCGCAACTGGGAGTTCGTGGGCGGCCGCTGGTTCAAGTTCGACTATTTCAACCGGCTTTTTCGGGCGCAAGTCCGGTTGCCTTCCCTGCGGGACCGGAGCAACAACGTCGAGACGGTGGAGATCGAGCTTCCCGCCCCCGGCTATTACCAAGCCCGGGTCCGGGGGCACAATGTCCCGCACGGCCCCCAGCCTTACGCCCTGGTCGCCACCCGCCCGGCCTGGAGCGGGTCCGATTTTCCCGCCCGGCTGGTGCTTGAGTCCGGAGACTACAATGGGGACGGGACGAGCGACATTGCCGTCTTCCGCTGGTTCGACGGTCTCTGGGCCGTCCGCGGCCTTTCCCGCTTTTACTTCGGGAAGGCGGGGGATCTGGCCGCTTCCGGCGACTATGACGGCTCCGGAACTACCCGGGCGGCGGTTTTCCGGCCCGCTACCGGGTTCTGGGCGGTCCGGGGGTTGAGTCGGTTTTATTTCGGCGGGCCGGGAATGGTTTCGGCCCCGGCCGATTACGATGGCGACGGCCGGGCCGAGGCGGCGGTCTTCCGGGAGTCCGACGGTCTTTGGAAAATCCGGGGGTTGAGTTCGTTTTATTTCGGCCGCCTCGGCGATCAGCCGGTCCCCGGTCTTTACGAGGGTGATCCCGCCCCCGGGGCTCGCCCCGCCGTTTTCCGGCCCGGGAGCGGACTCTGGGCTCTGCGCGGTTTCAGCCGTTTTTGGTTGGGGAAGGCCGGCGACGTTGGGGTTCCCATGGACTATGACGGGGTCCCCGGCCTTGACCTCGCTATTTTTCGTCCCGGCAACGGATTCTGGAGCATGTACGGCTACACCAGGTTCTACTTCGGCGCCCTCGGCGACGCCGCCGCCCCCGGGGATTTCGACGGGGATTCGACGGCGGAATTCACTGTTTTCCGCTCCGAGAAAGGGCTGTGGGCGGCGCGAGGGCGGACGCGGGTTTATTTCGGCCAGGTCGGGGACATCCCGGCCACGAGGTGAAAGGATGAGAAAGTACGCGGAAATCTTCTTTTCGGCGGCGGTTTTTCTGACGGCGGCGCTTACGTCCGGGCCCGCCCAGGCCGGGGTTTACGAACAACCGGCGACTCTCTCCTGGCCCATGGACCAGGGAGTTTACCTTTCGTATCTTTTCGTCCCCGACCCCGGTGAAGTCCGCGACGTCCAAATTAGGATACACTATGCCGCCGTTCCGCGCGGTGAATTAGAGTATATCGCTTTTCAGCTCATCAGCCCCGATTTGAGATCGGTTTATCTTTTCGACACCACCTCCTCCAAGCTCTCCGGGAAATCCCTTTTCCTGACCCATTTCAGCGACACGGCGGCTGAACACATTACCGAAGGGCAATCCCCCTATACCGGTTTTTATCGCCCGGCGCAGCCCCTGGCGGCCTTCCGGGGTTCCTGGACGGCCGGGACCTGGATTTTGGCGGTTGCCAACGAAGTTTATGGGAACAATGGCGTTCTGGAAGGC
>CAZIEA010000029.1:0-4896 GCA_964538495.1 uncultured bacterium
GGGCCGGGCGGCTACGTCGGGGAAAGCCAGCTCCAGGGGCAGAAAGACCGCCGAGAGGATCCGCTCCGCGAAAAGAAAGCACAAAAACGAAGCCGCCAGCCACGCCGCGGCGCACTTGATCAGGAGCCGCCGCAGGTCCTCGAGATGGGCGAACCAGCCCTGGGCCTCAGTTCCCGGGCTTCTCCGCGGGTTCCTCGGGCTTTTCACCGCCCCCCTCCCCCGGCTTGCCGGGTTCGGCGCCGCCTTCCTCATCCAGCGTGCGCTTGAACTCCTTGACCCCCTTGCCCAGGGAACGCATCACCTCGGGAAATTTCTTGGCCCCGAAAAGGATGAATACCACCACCAGGATCAAGACCACTTCGCTCCAACCGATCCCCCCGGAAAAAAGCAGCAAGGGCAACTCTTTCATCTCCACCTCCCAGAACCCTGAACCCTTCTACATGTCCTACATGCCTACATGTGAATGCCTTCACTCGATGTGGAGGGGGAGGTCCTTCCGGTAATCCCCGACCCGGAAGCCCACCAGCCCGTCCGGACGCAGTTCCCGGGAAGCCGCCACCGGAACTTCCTTTCCCTCGAGCTCCTGCCAGGCCTTGAGCGGGGGCTCGCGGAAAACCCCGAAAGCTGTTCCCAGGAAAAGCTCCCCCTGGGCCCCGACCTCGACCGATTCCACCCCGGAATAGCGGAAAGCCGCCAAGGCGGGGTCGGCGCCGGGTTCGATCAGGAACCGGGAGGCGGGAACGTTGCCCTGGAGAAAGAAAACCTGGGTGATCCCCGAATAGACCCCGCGCCGGACCACTTCCTCGAAAGTCGGGATGCCGGATTTCCAGTCGCTTTGGGGCCCGATGAAGTAATTGATCTTCCCGGGCAGCATTTTCTCCCCCGCGGCTTTGACCCCGGGAGCAGTCCCGACCAGTTCGCAGCGGAAGACCAGCCGTTCGTAACGCGCGTTTTCCGGTTCCCCTCCCGGAGCCCGGGAAGGCTCTTGGCCTTCTTCCCCGGGCTTGGGCGGGAGCTTGCGGCTGAAGTCGTAAACCACCTCCGAGGAGGCCAAAAACACCGTGCCGCTCGCGCCCTTGACGTAGAACTCCACCTCGGCGGGGAACTGGCCGTCGTTGCGAATGAAAAAGTTGCGCGGGGAACCCGCCTGCGGAGCCGCCATGCCCGGCGGGGGCGCGGCGGGGGCGGCGTTTTCCGCCCGGGCGGTCCCGGCCGCGGCGGCAAGACCTAAGCTGACAAATATCCAGGCGGTTTTCATCGTGACCTCCCCTGCTGAGGGTTCAGGGTTCAGGGTTCAGGAGACAGGAGACCCAATAAATTCGAGTTTCGTCATTCGAATTTCGAGTTTAACTACATGTCCTACATGTCTACATGTGAATGCAGCGGCAGTTCCTTCAGCCTTCAGTCTTCAGCCTGCTTTCGCCCGATCCCGATACCGATTCCGACCCCGATTCGCACCTGAACCCCGAACCCTGAACCCTGAGCCCTTCTACATGTCCTACATGTCTACATGTGTATGTGATCAAAGGCCCGAGACGATCTTGTCGGCGGGATACTTGACCGTGAAGGAGTAGGTGATCTCCCGCTTCTGGCCTCCCGAGAGCTGGAGCTGCCACTTCAGCAGCCCGGGCTGCTGGCCTTCCCATTTTTCCAGGGGCGAGGGCGAGACCTTATCCAGGCTGACCTCGATCTCGGCGGCCCGGGAGACCGGGATCTGGTCGATCACCCCCACTACGGCCGAGGCCGGGGAATAGTTCTCGACCTTGATCAGGTAGCCGGCGCGGCGGTAGGCGGTGCCGGAGCGGAAAAGTCCGCCCTTCTCGGTCTCCTCGGCCAGGAGCGAGCGCCCGACCTTGACCCGCTCGTCCGTGCCCAGGTAAAGCCGGCTCTTCTCCCCGGGAGCGGCGCCCTTGAAGTTGGAGGTCCCCACGAATTCGTCCCCGTTGAAGACGTTGATCTTCCCGGGCAGGTAGGGGAAAGGCTGGTCGTTGACGAAGGAGGCCTGCAGGTAAACCGAGTCGGAAAGGCGCGGAAGGGCCAGGTACTCGAAATCCCCGGCAAACTCCCGGCGATTGATCAGCATCCCGTGGAACTCCCCGTCGGCGGGGATGTCCTGGGGGCGGGGAACCTGGAAAACCACGGCGGTGCCGGTATCCACCGCGGAAGCTTCCAGCGCCTGCATGGGCACGGCCTCCTCGGGGGCGCTAAGCGTCATCGCGTCGGATTCGGCTTCCATTGCCATCATCGCCCCGGCCGAGGGGGCGGCGGCCCGCTTGGCGTAAGAACGCGGGGGCGCCGGCGGGGCGGGGAAGTCGATGTACCAGGGCTGGGGCTCAGGCGGGGTGGAGCCCCGGGAGGGTTGGGCGGTGGAGAGGGAAAGCTCGACCCCGGTCCAGTCCTCGCCGCTCCGCTGCCGGACTTCGGCGCGCAGGGAAAGGTCCACCTTGCCTCCGGCGGCCTCGCCCCGGGCGTCGTAGACCGGCTGCCAGGAAGCGCTCCGGATCATGTAGGAAAGCTCCAGGGAGTATTCCCCCGCCTTTTGGGCCTCCAGGGTGACGGAGACCTCCAGGGCCCGGCGGCTCGAGGGTTTGCCCCCGCCCAGCCGGTCGAGCTCGCTTTTTACCTTGGCGATCTCGAGATCGATATTCTCGATCCTGACCTCGAAGTTGGCCGATTCCGCATCCAGCTTGGAAGCGGAGTTGCCGAGAAATTCCAGCGTCCCCTGCAGGGCTTCCGGGGAGGGAATGGCTTCGTTTTTCTCCCCCGTTCCGATCGAACGCAGGAAGGCTTCCTGCATCTCCAGGACCTGGATCCGGCCCTGGAAGTCGCGGCGGCGGGATTCCAGCCGCTTGAGCTCCTTTTCCAGGCGCTCCACCTCCGGGTGACGGGGCTCGACCAGGTAAACCGTGCGGGCGGAAAGGGACGTGATCATGGCCCGGCCCGGGCCTTCCCCCTTGACCCGGATGGAGTCCTCCAGCAGGGAGGAAGAAAGGTCGGAAAAAACCAGGGTGTTCTCCCCCGCCGCCAGCTCGACCTTGCCCTCCCGGAAGACCATGGCCCCGGAAGGATAGACCACCGCCTTTTTAATCGCGGTGGTCACGGGCATGGCCCAAGCGGGGCCGGCCAGGAGCATAATCGCCAGGGAAAGAATCCTCATCGCCTCCTCCTCTTTGCCGAAACGGCTGTGGTGGTTTAACGCCGCGCGGGTTTGGGTTGCGCACGGGCAATGACTTGTTTCATGATAGCGCAAAACCGGAAAAAGAGAAGTCCAGAGGCAAGAGAACCGAATCGTGAAATGGCGCGATCACATACGGCTGGCCTCCCAGATGGCCGACGCCTTCGGGTTGGGCGATTTCAAGAAGGAAATAGTGGAGGGCTCGATCGAGCCGGACCAGCGCCGGACCGTGGTCCACACCTGGAGAAAATCCCGCCGGGCCGCCCGCGCCCACTTTTACCGGGCCCGGCGCGCCTTCCTCCTGAACCGCCCCGCCCGCTGTGCCCGGGAAATGGGGATAGTTTCCCATTTCATCGCCGACGGGATGGTGCATGGAACCATGGATAACTTTTCCCACTCCGAAGACCATTCCACCGTGGAGGGGGACATCGGATCCCGCTCCGACTTCAACCCGGACCTGGCGGATCCGGAAACCGCCAACCTCCTGGACGGCGAGTTCGCTTTCCGGGAAATCGACGCCCTGGTCCGGGAAGGGCTTTCCCCCGCCACCTTGAACTCGGCCCTCAACCTCCTGGGCGCGGCGGTGCTCGGCTCCCCCGAGCCCCCCGCGGAGGTGGTGGAAAGCAACCTCAATTTCAGCCGCCGGATCTCCGGGCCGCCTTTCCTGGTCCTGGGAGCCGCGGCCCTGGCCGCGAGCGGGATCGGCTGGCTCGGCCTGGGCGAACCTCTCGGGCTGCTGCTGCTGCCCTTTTCCGGGCTGCTGGCGGGAAAACCGGGTATTTTCCGTTTTCTCGTCCGCTGGGGCTGGATTCTCCCGGCGGCGGCGGTGCTGGGTTTTCTCTCCACGGTGGACGCCGAGCCCGCCTGGGGAATCCTGGCCCTGGCCGGCGCCTTGTCGGGTATCTGGATTTACCTGGCCGGCATCCCCGACCTGGCCAAGTGGGGAGTCAAGTGGTACCGGATGCCCCGGCGGTAAAGATTTCCTCGCGAAAAAAATCAATGAGCCCGCGCAAGCGCGCCTGCTCCGCGATCTGACCGGCCAACAGCCCCTGGGATGGACGGCGCAGGGACGACATCAGGTATTCCACGGCCGGGGCGGCCTCGGCGTTGAGGTGCCAGGCATAAAGCAGACCGAACCAGCGCCCGGGGGGACAGAAGCATTCCCCCGGATTGGCCAGGACACGATAAAGTTCCGGGTCGGAAGGGACGGGGGCCAGCCGGACCAGGTCCAGGTAGCGACGCAGACGGGAGCGGTCGAGGAAAGACCGGCCCGAACCGGGAGGAGCCAGGCGCAGTTCATAGACCCGCGGGCCGGGACGGCCCTCCCCCCCCCGCCAACGCTCCCGGACCCAGGGACAACCGAAAACCGCCTCCCCGAGCCCGGCCAGGAGCGCCCCCGGGAGCCGCTCCGGGGAGTCCGCCAGCTCCCGGGCGAAAAGCAAATCGCCGGTGGCGGGGAAAAAGTCGAAATCGGCCTCCGCCCGCGCGACCCGGTCCGTCCAGCCCGCCCGGGAAAGGCATTCCAGGTGCCCCAGGGCAATGTCCCGGTTGTCCCAGACCGTCTCCAGCAGGGCCGTCCGCAAGAGAGGTCCGAATTTGCGCGCGGAGAGAATTTCCCGGGCCTTGGCCAGGTAGTCACAGGGAAGAGGAAGCCCGGTCACTTGGGGCAGGCGCGGATCCCCGGGCCGGATCCGGGGGAAATCCCGCCGCCGCCGGGAAGT
>CAZIEA010000029.1:4906-17721 GCA_964538495.1 uncultured bacterium
CTCCACCGCCCGGCGGAAGCGCTCGGGATCGTGATGGATTTCGCCCCGGAGCCCGGCCACGCCCGGGGGAAAAAGATCGGCCTCCACCGCCCGGATCCCCATCCGCTCGATCTCCTCCCGGTCGAGGTGGATGGGATACTTCCCCTCCAGGGCGTAATTCCCCAGGACCGCCCCGGTTACCCGTTCCAGGTTGGCGCTGAGGACAAGGTCGAAAAGCCCCGCCACACCGCCCGGAAGGTTTCTCTCGTAGGCCTTGATCAGGTCCGAAACCAGGAAACCCCGGCGGAAACGGCCGGGGGCAAGGTCGGTCTCTCCTTCCTGGATCCAGAAATTGGCGGCCAAGATCTTGAGCGAGCGGCGGTTGCCCCGGATCGCCTCCAGGACCTCCCGGTGCTGGAGGAGCGGGATCATGCTGGAATAAAGGCTCCCGGGGGCGTAAACGATCAGGTCGGCATCCCGCAGGGCCCGCCGGAGCGCGGCGGAAACCCGGGGCGGCCGGGGATAAACCCCGATCACCCCCTCCACCGGGAAACCCCGCCGGGCCAGGGCAGCCTTGCGCTGCCCCAGGACTTCCACCCCGTGGACGTAACGGAAACGAAGTTGCCCCGGAGTGGCGGTCACCGGGTGCAGCCGCCCCGGGGGGGCCCCGATCAGGCGGGCCGCTTCGTCCAGACCGCCAGCAAAAGGTTGCCCAGACAGTGCCCGCCCGGATGAATGCCCGGGCCCCCTCCCCCCGGGGCGACCCAGGAACCGAGCCGGGCCAGGGCGCGTCTTAAGGCGCCGGGGCAGCCCCGGCGCAGGGCGGGCGCCAGGAGGGAAACCGGGTCCCGGAGAAAAGCCAGCCGGGGGCGGCGGAGAGGAAACCGGTAGTTGAAGATCTCCTGGAGCGCCCGGACCGAAGTGAGCGTTTTTCCCGCGGCCAAACCGTAGGTCCGTACGAGCAATTCCTCCCGGACCAGGGAAAGGCAGGACTTGCGCAGGTCCCCGATCCCGATCAGGGGGAAGCAGCGCAAGAGCAGCCCCGTGCTGCCGCCGTCGTCGGTGGTGACCACGGCCGCTTCCAACCCGGGGAAACTCCGCTTGAGCCCGACAAAGGGATCTTCCGCCCAGAGAGCTTTTTGCGACCCGCCCCCGACCACGGTGGAAAGCCCGGTCCCGCCTCCCAGGACCACCACCCGGCAACGGGAGAAGTCTCTCGGCTTTTTTCTCCGCCCGCCCGCCGGGGCCGGGCAAATCGGCCGGCTCATTTCGGGTTCTCCGGGATGAGGATCGTCCCCGGGAAAGGGATTTCCCGGCGGCGCCGGGGATAGGGATGGGGTATTTTCTTCCCGGTCTCGCCCCGGTATTCCGGGTAGAGGTGGAGAAAACCGTCTTCCTTCAGCTCCAGGCGAAGCCAGTCCATCGGGAGCCGGCAGGCGCCCACCACCGGTTTTCCGTCCCGGGCATAAAGCGTCAGGCAGCGGCGGCAGACGAATTCGCCCCGGGGATCCCGGGCCCCGCAGAAGATCGGTCCCCCCCTGAGATTGCAGATGCCGGAAAGGGCGTAAATGCCTTCCTCGTCCGCGACCAGGAAGGCGTCGTAAAAGATCAGGTGCCTGATCGTTCCCGGGGGATAATCCTCGGGCCGAGCGAGTTTCCAGTCCAGGTCGGCGGCGGAAAGGACGGGCGCCGTGGCCAGAAAAACCACGACGGCGGCAAGGAGGGCTCTCATCGCCCCCGCGGCCCGCAAGCTTAGGCCTTCCCCATTTGCTTATGAAAATCGATCGAAATCACCGGGAATTTTCCGGAAGCGGAAACGACCTCCAGGAGCCGGGCTTCCCGGAACTTGACCCGGTCCCCCTTTCGGTATTCCCCCCGGATGCTCCCGTCGTAGCAGGAGAGGCGGAGCGAACGGGGTCCGCCGCCGGCGAAGGCCGCGTCTTCCAGTCCCAGGGTGATCGGGAGATAACAGGAACGGCTGTCGTCGGCCACCGTCCCTTCCCCGGAGACGCCCGCCCGGAGCAGGGAAACCCGCGCTTGGGCCAGGGGGGCGTCGGCGGGGTTGGCGTAAACGAAGAAGGGGCAGATCAGGTAGTTCTCGTGATAGATGCGGATCGGCCAGAACCTGCCGAATTCGAAAACCTTCCGCTTCGGGTCCCGGGCCAGTTCGTAAATCTTCGCGATCACCCGGGCGTTTTCGGCCAGGCTCCCGGAGAAAATGACGTCGAAATCCATGTCCGCTTCCTCGATCTTGCCGTAAGCCAGCGAACCGGTCACCCCCATCTTGGCCGTGGGAAAATCGAAGAGGCGGGCGGTCTTTTCCACCCATTCCCCGACCACGGGGTGAAGTTCGGCGCAGCGCAGCATCGAGTGGTGGGGATCGAAAAAGCCGACGAAATCCTTCAGGGGAAATTCGATGGCGTAGTCGGCGGCCAGCGGCCGGGGCCGGGCCGGGTCCAGGGAGGGGTCGATCTCGTAGTGCCGCCGGATCTGAACGTCGTTAAGAATGGCCACGTGCTCGCCGTTCACCCAGGCCTTGTGCATGGCCTGGTAAGGCCGGCCCCAAATGTCGGAATCGCCTTCGGGGGTGGGATAGTAAATGATCTTGCCGATGAACTCCCCCGGGGTGGGATGGTAATAGCCGTGGGAGAAGACGAAGCACCCGTCCCGGCGCAAAAAATAAATCGAGTCCTTGACCGGCCCGGTGAACTTCGCCATCGGGATGAGAAACTTCTCCATGATCTGATCGAACTTGTCCTTCATCTCGGAAATCCTCTCTCTATGCTGCTCTATGCCCTATGCTTTATGCCCTATGCCCTCCGCCTTCTCCCCCACCCGAACGATATTATCCCAAAGAGTGACCAGGGCCGCCGGGAAATCCTTCCCTGCCGCGGTCCGCACCCGGACCAGCCTGGCGCGGCAACGCACGAGATCGCCCCGGAAAAATTCTCCCCGGAGCGCCCCGTCGTAAATAATCAGCTTCAGCGGCGCCGAGGCGGCGCCGGCAACCTTGACCTCATCCAGCTTCAGGAAAGGGGGCATGTAGAGGGTATGGGTATCGTCGGCGATCGCCCCCTCGACCTCCACCTCCTCCTCGATCACCTCGAGAGTAAAATCCGCCAGGGGCGCCTCGGAGAGATCCTGGTACGTGAAAAAGGGGCAGATCAGGACATCCTGCTCGTAAAACCGCATCGGCCACCAGCGCCCGAACTCCACCACCATGCGGTCGGGGAGGCTGGAAAGGGACCGGATGGTGCGGTAAGCCCGCAGGTTGTCGGCCACCGAACCCCGGATGACCAGGTCGAGGTCGTCGTCCCCCTCCTCGTAGCGGCCGTAGGCGAGGCTCCCGGTCAAACCCAGCCTTTCCCAGGGAACCTCGAGCACCTCCGCGGCGGCTCGAGCGGCCCGGTTCACCCAGGGATACATCCGGGCGCAGACCAGCAGGGAATGGTGGGGATCGAAAAATCCCACGAACTCGTCCATCCGGAAAGGCATTTCGTACTCGACGAAAACCGGCCTGGCCACTTCGGGGTCGAGGCCGGGATCGATCTCCCCGTGCATCCTGATCTGCTCGGGATGCCCGACATAGACCAGCTCCCCATCTACTTTTTTTTTGGTGATGCAACCGTACTCGCGCCCGAAAACATCCACCCCGCCGCCCGGACAGGGGTAGTAGATGATCTTCCCGTAGATGCCGCCGGGGGGATGGCAATAGCCTTCGGTAAAGACAAAAGAACCGTCGCGCCGGAGAAAGTAAAGGGAATCCAGCGGCCTTCCCCCCAGTTCCGAGAGGGGACGCAGGAAATCCGCCAGCATCCGGTCAAAATCGTACTTCATGCCCGCTTCCTGGGAAAAAAACACGGCCTAGCTTTCGCACCGGGAGATGTTGTCGCTGATGGTGACCAGCAGAGCCTCGTAATTCCGCCCCCCGGCCTCGATCCCCACCCGGCGGGCCCGGAACTTCACCCGGTCCCCGACGGAAAACTCGCCCCGCAGGGAGCCGTCGTAAAGAATCAGATCGAGATCGCCGCAGGAAGCCCCGCCGAGCGTAAGATCGCCCAAAGTCAGGATCGAGGGCATGTAAATGCTGTGGGTGTCGTCCACCACCCGGCCCTCCCCCGGGACTTCCGGTTCCAGGACTTCCATCCGGCACTTCCGGAGCGGAATTTCCTCGTCCCGGGAGTAATTGAAGAAGGAGCAAATCATCACCCCGTTCCAGTAAAAGCGGATCGGCCAGTGTTTTCCGAACTCGAAAACCCGGTTCCGGGGCTCCCGGGTATGCTGGCGGATTTTTTCCAGAACCAGGGCATTCTCCCGGATGGAGCCGTACCAGACCAAATCGATGTCCTCGTCCTCCTGCTCGAACTTGCCGTAGCAGGTCGAACCGGTGACCCCGAGCCGGGAAACCGGGACGGAGAAGCCCCGGCTCAGAGATTCGATCGAGGCCTTCAGGCCGGGAAAGACCTCCATCCCGGCCCGCAGGGAGCGTCGGTGTTCGAACACCCCCGTGAAGTCGCGCAGCGGCAATTCCACGTGGTAATCGGCATAGGGAGGACGGAAGGCATCCGGCCGGAGGCCGGGGGTGAGTTCGTACTGAAAGGCCAACTGCTCGTCGTGGGGGATGAGCTCGGTCCGGCCGTCGACCAGGCGCTTGTAACTGCTGCGGAACCGGCGGCCGAAGATGTTGACATCCCCTTGCGGGGATGGCTGGAGCATGATCTTGGCCGTCATACCGCCTTCCGGGTGGCAATAACCCTCGGTAAAGGCGAAAGAACTGTCGGAGCGCAGGAAGTACAAAGCGTCGAGCACCCCCCGGTCCAGGACGGAAAGAGGGCTGATAAACCGGTTTATCATTTCGTCATACAAATCGCTCATGTCGCTTCACCTCGAATTGCGGCGAACCCGGGTAGGCATATTGCCCGGGCAAGACGGGTCTTGTGTCTCCGGAGGGTGTGAAAATTTATAAGGGCGATCCCCTTCTGTCAAGACGAAAAGCGCCCGGATTGAGCGCCCGGCAACCTTTGCACTTCCAACCGGGGATGGTATGATATGAATAAGGGAGGATTCCATGGCCGTTATCCTGGTGGTAGACGACAACCGAGACGAGCGCCGGATGCTCGAGACCCTGATCCGGCATTACACCAGTCACGAAGTCCTGACCGCCGACGGGGCCGCCGAGGCTTACCGGCAGGCGGGAGAGGCCGATGCCGTCATCCTGGACGTAATGATGCCGGGGGAAGACGGAGTCGCCGTTTACCGCAAACTGCGGGGGCGGGAGGACACCGCCCGGATCCCGATCATCTTCATGTCGGCTTATCCGGACTCGCTGAGGGAAATGCTCTCCCCCCGGGAATACCAGGATATCGAAGTCCTGCCCAAACCGGTAAATCCCGGGAAACTGGCCAACCGGCTTAACTCCTCGCTCGGGGTGGCGGCCGCCCGGAAACGGCTGGAAGCGGAGAAATTCAGCCAGCCCGAACAGTTGACCATCCTCCTGGCCGCCATCGGCCAAACCGGGGACGGGATCACCCTGACCGACAAGAACGGGCGCTGGCTCTTCAGCAACCGCTCGCAACTGGAAATGTTCGGGTATTCCCGGGAGAATTTCGAACGGATCACCATCGAGCATCTTTACACTCCCGAAAGCTTTTCCCGGATCAAGCAGGAAGCCGAACCGACCCTGCCGCACGAGGGGCGTTGGGAGGGGGAACTCAACGCCGTCCGGAGCGACGGTGTGATATTCCCCATCCTCCTGAGCCTGACCCAGGTCAGCGACGACTCCGGCAAATTCCTGGGAATCATGGGGATCAGCAAGGACATCAGCGTCCTGAAAAAAACTTTTTCCGACCTCAAGGAAACCCAGGAAGCCCTGGTCCGGGCCGAGCGCTTCAGCGCCTTGGGAGGAATGGTGGAGGGAATCGCCCATGAATTCAACAACCTCCTGACCAACATCCTGGGCAACACCCAACTGCTCATCCAGGGAAGTTCCGACCCCCTGGCCCAGAAGCGGCTGCGCTCGATCGAGCGGGCGGCTTTTGCCGGGGCCGAGGCGGTGAAAAGCCTGCAGATTTTCACCCTGCACAACCCGGATGTCACCCCCAGCACCGATATCGACCTGGCGGAACTCCTGGGGGAGGTCCTGAACCAGACCCGGCCGCGCTGGCGGGACGTGGCCCAGCGCAAGGGAATTTCCATCGAGGTGAAAGAGAACCTTCAGGAGGGGATTCTGGTAAGCGGGAACCGGGAGGAACTCCAGAAGGCCTTCACCAACATAGTTTTCAACTCGATCGACGCCCTGGAGCGGGGCGGCAGCATTGTTTTTCAGAGCTGGGAAAGCGGAGGCAAGGCTTTCGCCCGGATCACCGACAACGGCAAGGGCATGTCCCCCGAAGTCCTGGAGAAAGCCTTCGATCCGTTTTTCACCACCGAACGGCCCGCCAAGTCGGGAATGGGCCTAAGCGAAGCTTACGGAATCATCACGAAATACGGGGGCGACATCCGCCTGGAAAGCTCCCCGGGAAAAGGGACCACCGTCACCGTCGGTCTTCCCATCCGTACGGCTGCAGCTCCGGCCGCCGGCACGGAGCCAGCTCCCAGCAAGAAACCGGCGGCGGACGCCAAACACAAGGGGCGGGTTCTGCTGGTCGAAGACGATGCCGGCGTCCTGGAAGTCCTCTCTTCCGCCTTGACCCGGGCGGGCTATCGGGTGACCGCGCGGACCGATCCCGAGCAGGGCCTGGCGGAGGCCACGGCGGCCCCTTTCGACCTAGTGATCACCGATCTGGGGATGCACGGATTAAGTGGGCTGGAACTGGCCCGGCGAATCCGGGCCATCACCCCTGCCGCCCGGATCGCCCTGGTCACCGGCTGGAAAGGCAGCCTCGACCTGAAACGAGAGGAGCTGGCCGTAGTGGACGCGGTCTGGGGCAAACCCTTCGACCTCGAGCAACTCCTGGCGGAGTGCCGCAAGCTGGCTGAGCCCGGAAAACCCTGACCCCCCGGCCCAAGCCCCGGACCCCGCGACGCCGGAAACTTGGCGCCACCCCTATGCTTCTATATTCACCGAACTTCCTTACCACAGAGAGCACAGAGGGAAACCAGAGGGCACAGAGAATTATTTTTTCTCACCATACCCTGAACCCTTCTACATGCCCTACATGTCTACATGTGAATGCGGCGGCAGTTCCTTCAGCCCGCGGTTTCGAATTTCGTCATTCGGATTTCGAATTTTTCTACATGTCCTACATGTCTACATGTGAATGCGGCGGCAGTCTGAGTGCCGAGGAAGGAGCCGCGCGAGGATGACAGGATGAACAACCTGGGAATGAAGATGGTAGCGACGGCCCTGCGGCGGCCCCGGCTCATAGCCGGGGCCATGATCCTGTCCACCCTGGCGTTGGGGTTACTGGCCGGGTTCCCGAGCCTGTGGCCGCGAACCTTCGACTTCCTCCATCCGCTCAAGGTGGACACCGACCCCGAGAACATGCTCCCCGCCGGGGAGGCGGTTCGGGTCTTTCACGACCGGATGAAGGAGGAACTGGCCCTGCACGACATGGTCGTGCTCGGAGTGGTCAACGAAACCCACCCCGACGGGGTTTTCAATCCCGAATCCCTGGGACGGGTTTACGAACTGACCGAGTTCGCCCGGACCTTGAAGTGGGAGGACCCGGAGCGGCCCGGTTTCTTCGCGGGAGTGATCGAACACGACCTGATCGCTCCCTCCACGGTGGAAAATATCGTCCAGGACTCGCCCGGCGCGGTCCGCTTCGAGTGGTTGATGCAGAGGCCTCCGGAAACCCGCGCGGAAGCCATGGCGATCCGGGAAAAAGCCGAGCGCATCCCTTTTCTCAAAGACACCCTGGTTTCCGCCAATGGCAAGGCCGTGGCCGTCTACCTCCCGCTGACCGCCAAAAACCAGAGCTACCGGGTGGCCGCGGCCCTGCGGGCGAAAATCGCCTCTTTTTCCGGGGAAGAGCGCTATTTCATCACCGGGTTGCCGGTGGCGCAGGATACCTTTGGGGTCGAAATGTTCAGGCAGATGGCGGTAGCGGCGCCCCTGGCCATGGCCATTATCTTCCTGCTCCTGCTCTTCTTTTTCCGCAAGCTCGTCCTCATTCTCTCCCCCCTGATCGTGGCCCTGGTCTCCGTGGTCGCGACCATGAGCCTCCTGGTCGTCAGCGGCATGACCGTGCACATCATGAGCTCGATGATCCCGATCTTCATCATGCCCATCGCGGTCCTGGACGCCGTGCACATCCTCTCCGAGTTCTTCGACCGCTACCGGGAGACCGGCAGTCGCGGGGAAACCGTGAAGAGGGTAATGGGCACCCTCTTCACCCCCATGCTCTACACCTCGCTCACCACCTCGGTCGGGTTCGCCTCCCTGGCCCTGGCCCCCATTCCCCCGGTCCAGGTCTTCGGGATCTACATCGCCCTGGGAGTGATGATTGCCTGGGTCTGGACCATTCTCTTCATCCCCGCCTTCATCATGCTGATCCCGGAACGGAGTCTGAAAAATTTCGGGGCCCGCCACGAGCGCCGGGAAGACCGGGAGATTTCCCGCTCCATCCGCTTGAGCGGGCGCCGAATCGCCTCGAAAACGGCCATGACCCGCTTCCTGGGCGGGGCGGGAAGGCTCACCGTCCGGCACGCCCGGCCGGTTCTGCTGGCGATAGCGGCCCTGGTCGTCCTCAGCGTTTACGGAATCAACCGGATCGTCATCAACGACAATCCCATCAAGTGGTTCGGCTCCTCCCACCCGATCCGCGTGGCCGACCGGGTCCTTAACAGCCACTTTGCCGGAACCTACACCGCCTTTCTCTCTTTCTCCGCCCCCGCCGGAACCGGCTCCGCGCCGGCTTACGCCGCGGAACTGGCCGGCGCCCTTCGGGAAGCGGGAGATAGGCTATCCGGAAAAATCCCCGGAGCCGCCGGGGTCTTTTCCGGCCTGGCCGACGAGGCCGTGAGGCTCGGAGGGACGGCCTCCTCCCCCGCCGAGATCCTGAACGGGGTCTCGGAGCTGGCCGAGACGGCCGCGGACCGGGCCCCCCGGGAAGAGTTGGACGCCTGGGACGAGGCGCAGCTCGCGCTCGATCTCGAAAAGCAGAAGGGGGAGATCTTCAAGCAGCCCGCGGTGCTCGCCTACCTCTCCGGCCTGCAGGAGCATCTCCTCTCCAATTCCGTGGTGGGAAAGTCCAACTCCCTGAGCGACATCGTCAAGACCGTCTACCGCGAGCTCCTCTCCGGAAACGAAGAAGACTTCCGCATCCCCGATTCCGCCCAGGCCGTCGGGCAGACCCTGATCACCTACCAGAACAGCCGGCGCCCCCAGGACCTCTGGCACTTCGTCACCCCCGATTACCGGACCACCGCCCTTTGGATCCAACTGAAGAGCGGGGACAACCGGGACATGGAGAAGGTCCTGGAGTCCGTGGAGAGCTACCTGGCCGAGAATCCCCCGCCGGGTGGGATCGAGGCCGGGTGGTTCGGGCTGACCTACATCAACGTCATCTGGCAGAAGCTGATGGTGAGCGGAATGCTCCAGGCCTTCTTGGGGAGCTTCCTGATCGTCTTTTTGATGATGACCTTGCTCTACCGCTCGGCCCTCTGGGGTTTTTTGGCGATGCTCCCGCTCACAGTCACCATCGCCCTGATTTACGGGGTGATCGGGCTCGCGGGCAAGGATTACGACATGCCGGTGGCGGTGCTTTCCTCCCTGAGCCTGGGGTTGGCGGTGGACTACGCCATCCACTTCCTTTCCCGGAGCCGGGAAATTTACGCCCGTTGCGGTTCCTGGGAAAAGACCGCCGCCGAGGTTTTCGGGGAGCCGGCCCGGGCCATCGCCCGCAACGTGATCGTGGTCGGACTCGGGTTCCTGCCCCTGCTGCTCGCCCCCCTGGTCCCCTACCAGACGGTGGGAATCTTCATCGCCTCCATCCTGGTCACGGCCGGGGTGGCCACCCTGTTCATCCTCCCGGCCCTAATGACGGTCCTGGAAAAATTCCTTTTCCCGAAGGAGGCGGCCCTGCCCTGCCGCTGCGCCACCTGCGCGGTCGCGGCGGCGGCGGCGGTGGCGGCCGTCGCGATCAATCTCAAAAGTTTTCTCGGCCTGGGCTGGGCCGGCTTGAGCTGGTGGAGCCTGGGAGCGATCCTGGTCCTGGCCGGCGCCTGTTTCCTGGCTTCCCGGCGCGAATCCTGCCGAGCCGGGACGGTTATCCGTGATCCGTAAACCGGTCTGAGGCGTGCGGTTTGAGGTTTGGCGCCCGAACCCTTCTACATGCCCTACATGTTCTACATGGTTAAAAAGGCGGCTGTTCCTTCAGTCTTCAGCCTGTTTTTTTTCACCATGAAGGGCATGAAGAACATGAAGGTAAAATCTGTGAAAATCTGTGTAATCTGTGGACAAATCGGTTCCCTGCGTCTTGGCGCCTTGGCGTGAGGAAAGCAGATTTTCTACATGTCCTACATGCCTACATGTGAATATGTGCGCGCGCCCGATTACGATTACGACAACGACAACGACCACGAAAAAATCTGAGGAGGGGAACATGAGAACACTGGCAATCGTAGCGATTCTGGCCGTCGGAGTCGGGTGGCGCCCGGGAGCATTGCGGGCGCAGGAGACGAAACCGGAGGCGGAATCCGCCCCGGCCCTCGGGGTCGAGGAGGTGGTGGCGCGGACCAACCTGGCCTCCTACTACCAGGGCGCCGACGGGCGGGCGCGGGTGGAGATGACCATTACCGACGGCCAGGGGCGGCAACGTTCCCGCGAATTCACCATCCTGCGCCGGAACCAGGCCGGCGCCGGCGCGGCCGGAGACCAGAAATTTTACGTTTATTTCCAGCGCCCGGCCGACGTCAACAAGATGGTATTGCTGGTCTGGAAAAAATCCGCCCCGGGCCAGGAGGATGACCGCTGGCTCTACCTCCCGGCCCTGGACCTGGTAAAGAGGATCGCGGGAACCGAGAAACGCACCAGTTTCGTGGGCAGTGACTTCTTTTACGAGGATGTTTCCGGGCGCGGGCTCCACGAGGACATCCACGAGCTGGCCGAGACCGGCGAAAACTATTATGTCCTCAAGAACACCCCGAAAGACCCGAAAGCGGTGGAGTTCTCCTCCTACGCGATGTGGATCCATAAGGGGACCTTTCTCCCGGTCAAGATCGAGTATTACGACGCGGCCGGGAATAAGCTGCGCGAGTATTCGGCGCTGGCGGTGGAGACCGTTCAGGGGCATCCCACCGTAACCCAATCCCGGATGAAGAACTATCGGACCGGGTCCGAAACCACGATGAAATACGGCGACGTCGCCTACGATCTCGGACTCCCGGAGGATATTTTCACCGAGCGCTACCTGAAGAACCCGCCCCGGGAATACCTCCGCTGAAACGGCAGCGGGCATAGAGTTTCTTGAAATTCGCCTTTCTCACCCTGGTCTTGGGAATCTGGGCCGCGGCGGCGGCGCCCGGGCAGGAGCCGGCGCTGCCGGCCGGACTGGGGGGGCCGCCCCCCCTGCCCCCCGGGCTCGCCGCGGAGAGGATCGCCCCCGCTCCGGAAACCGGAGAGAAGGATAACGGCCTCCCCCTGCCGATCGATTTTTCCGGCTTCGCCGACTCCCGCCTGGGGGCCCGGACCCAGGACGACCCCTATGAGAAAGAACTCTCCCTGGGGGAAATCCGGCTCCAGCTCGAGGGGGAAAAAGCCTGGGATGCGGCCTCTCTCCGGGTGCGGACCGATTTCCTCTACGACCCGGTTTACGACCGGGGGACGGTGGCCCTGGAAACCGGGCAGGGCTGGTTCGACCTGCGAGAGGCCCGGGCCGCCTTCACTCCCCTGCCCTTCCTGGACGCTCGAATCGGCCGCCAGATCATCACCTGGGGCACCGGCGACCTGGTCTTCATCAATGACCTCTTCCCCAAGGATTGGAATTCCTTCCTGATTGGGCGCGACACCGAGTACCTCAAAGCCCCCGCCGACGCCGCGGCGGTCTCTCTTTTCAGCGACTGGGCCGATCTCGATCTCGTCTACAGCCCGGTCTTCGACCCCGACCGCTACATCGACGGGAGCCGGATTTCCTACTTCAACCCGGTGCTAAACCGGATCGCCGGGCGCAACGCCGTCATCGAAACGGAAATGCCCCAAAGCTGGTTCAAGGACGACGAGATCGCCGCCCGGATCTACCGTAACCTGGGAAGCTACGAACTGGCGGCCTACCTGTATCACGGCTTCTGGAAAAGCCCCGCCGGGGCGGACCCGGCTTCGGGCAAGGCCACCTTCCCCCGTTTGGCCGTCTACGGCCTGAGCGGACGGGGAGCGGCGGGGCCGGGGATCGCCAACCTGGAATTCGGCTGGTACGATTCCCGCGACGACGTAGCCGGGAGCGACCCCCTGGTCCGCAACGGCGAACTCCGCCTCCTGGCCGGCTACGAGCAGGAAATCGCCCCCGACTTCAGCGCCGGGCTCCAGTACTACCTGGAATACATGCTCAACTACGGCAACTACCGCGCCGTCCTCATCGAGGGGGAGCATCCCCGCGACGAGGCCCGGCACCTGCTCACCCTGCGCCTGACCCGGCGGCTGCTCAACCAGAACCTGGTCCTGTCCCTGTTCGCCTACTGGTCGCCCTCGGACGCCGACTGCTATCTGCGTCCCCACGTCCTCTACCGGATCGACGACCACTGGTCGGCCGAGCTCGGGGCCAACCTCTTCTGGGGCGAGCACGACTGGACCTTCTTCGGCCAGTTCGCCCAGAACACCAACATCTATCTTGCCGCCCGCTACGGCTTCTGAGGCGGGCCCCCGCAGGGGGCGAAGCCCAGTGATTGAACTACGAATT
>CAZIEA010000030.1:0-17577 GCA_964538495.1 uncultured bacterium
CTTCAGTCTTCAGTCTTCAGCCTGCCTTTCTCACCATGAAGATCATGAAGAGCATAAATGCCCGTAATCCGTGATCAGTAACCCGTGATCCGTTGCCTTGATTTGGCGGGGATTCACGAGATTCGCGGTTCAATCGTTGCGGCGGTTCCTTCAGTCTTCAGCCTGTCTTTATAATCTGTGAAATCTGTGGACAAATTAGTTCAGGTTGGCGGGGATTCGCGGGATTAGCGGTTGGTTAATCTGTGTAATCTGTGGACAAAATAAATCTGCGTAATCTTAGTTTATTTCCCCTGATTCAGAGTTTCAGGAGCGGAAAAAGCCGATCCGGGAGACGATGGAACGGGCGCTCTTGAGGACGCTGAGAAAATCCGAACCGCTCCGCACCGATTTCAGGGTCCTGAGCATATAGGAAGGCCGGAAGTAAAACTCCTTGTAGGCCCGCACCCGGGCCGCCTCCACCTCCTTCAGGCTGAGTTCAGGGGTCTCGATCATCCCCCGGCAGGAGGAGAAATCGGCCCAGGAGCCGTATTTCAGGGTCCCGTCGGCGGCGGTGCGGGCGAAAAGCTCGGTCCCGGGATGGGGAATGACCACGGCGAACTGGGCGCTGTCGGCCGGAAGGCGCTTAGCGAACGCGATCGTCTCGGCGATGGTGGCGGCGTTTTCACCCGGGACCCCGAAGAGGAAAAAAGCCTGGGTCCGGATCCCGATTTTCCGGCAGAGGAAAAAAGCCCTCTCCACCTGTTCGAGGGTGATCCCCTTTTTCATCAGCTTGAGCATCTTTTCCGAACCCGACTCAACCCCGAAGCGGATGTAGCGGCAGCCGGCGGCCTTCATTGCCTTTAACAGCTCCTCGTCCATGCTCGAAACCCGGCACTGGGCGATCCACTCGAACTTGAGGCCGCGCTCCCGGATCAGACGGCAGATCTCGAGCATCCGCTCCCGGTCGAGGGCCATGGAATCGTCGTCGAAATAGACCTCGTCCACGGCGTATTTCCGGATGCACTCCTCCAGTTCCGCTACCACGTTGGCGGCGCTGCGGGAGCGGAACTTGCGGCCGTAAAGGGTGCGGGGCCAGAGACAGTAAACGCAGCCGAAGGGGCACCCCCGGCTCGTCACCACCGTGGTGGGGTTCTTTCCCCGAAAGGTTCCCTGCCGATAGCAGGGGCTGGAGACCAGGTCGCGGGCGGGAAAAGGAATCAGGTCCAGATCCTCGATCAGGGGACGGTCGGGATTGACCCGGACTTCCTTGCCTTCCCGCCAAGTGACCCCGGCAATCCCGGCAAAACTCCGCCCCGCCGAAACCGCGTCACCAAGGTCTCCCACCGTGAAGTCGTACTCGCCCCGGCAGATAGCGTCCACGGCCGGGTTGGCCGCCATGATCTCGCGGTGAAAAACCGTGACATGGGAACCCACCAGAACCACGGCGGCGCCCGGAAGCGCCGCCTTGACGGCCCGGGCCGTGGCCAGGTCGTAATCGATCGAGGGAGTCGAACACTCCAGCACCGTCAGGCCGGGAGCGGCCCCGCTTACCTTGCCGGCAAAAGCGTCGATGCCGAGCTCTTCCAGGACGGCGTCGATAAAAACCGGCTCGTAGCCGCGCTGGCGGACCACCGCCGCCAAGTAGGCGAGGTAGATGGGATACTCGATGAACTTGTCCGAGCGCTTGTGCGGCCAGCGGACGTCGGAGCGGGCCCCGAAGCCCTCTCCGGGCCAGGGCGGATTGGCGATCACTACTTTCATCATTTCACCGTTTTTTTATTAAATCACGGCCGGGGCGGGGCGTCCACCGGCTTTGCCGGCCCTTCCCGGAACAGCTCGAATATCCGTCCCCCGGCCAGGCGCTCCCGGTCGTAACGCTCGGCCAGGACCCGGAAGCGCCGGAGCTCCCCGGGTTCGTAGTTGAGGCGGTAAAGCAAGGTTTTCTTCATTTCGCTCAAGCGTTGGATATGATCGGGCCGGGGCCCGATGATGGTCGAACCGTAAATCGCGAAGCGATCCGCGACCGGGTCGGCCCAGGTCAGCCCGAAGTAGCGGGTCGAGATGTGAACGTAGCGGGCGCCCCGCCGGGAGAGTTCCCTCCAGGCTTCCTCCTCGCTCATCCAGTAAACTCCGGTCAGCTCGTAGTCGATGTTCTCCGGGGTGACCAGTGGTTCCAGCCCGGTCAGGGCCCGGATCATGTAGCCCTGGTTCCAGGCCGCGAAAATCCGCTCCCCGGGAAGAGCCCGGGGAGCGAGGTCGCGGTAAAGCTCGTACTCGACCTGGTCGCTGGCCGTGGAGGCCGCGCTCATCACCCAGACAGCCGAACAAACCGCCGGGACCGCCAGCAGGGCCGGGCGGACCCGCCCTCCCGCCAGGTTGAGGGCCAGGGCCCAGGGTACAGCCAGCCAGAACTGCCACCAGACCGCCAGTTCGGCGGGGCTTCCCCCGGGCCAGGCGCGCAACCGCTCCGGGAAAGGGACCGCCAGCAGGATTTCCGCGGCCCCGGCCGGCCAGGCCAGGTTCAGCCCGGTCAGAAGAACCGCGAAGCCCAAGGCAAACCGGGAAGCGGCCCGCGACTTCTCGGCCAGGGCAATCCCGGCGCAGACGGCCACCGCGAAATCCAGCAAGCGGGCGGAACGATTGACGCTCAGGGTCAGCGCAAAGGCGACCAGGAAAAGAATCGCCGGGAAAGACCGGCGGCGCCCCAGGGCGGCCGCCAGCCCCCCGGGGACAAGCAGGAGAAAAAGCCCGTAACGGTTCCAGGCCCCATGGGGGGGAAAGTTGAGCAGGTCCCCGACCCCGATCCTGACCTGGGAGGTCAGGTCGATCCCCCGGAAGCGCTCCGCCAGCGGGCCCAACCAGGAGAGCCAGTGCCGGTGGAAAAGCTGCCCGAGGAAAACGGTCAGGGCGACGACCGCCAGAAGAGATATCCAGAAACCCGCCTTTCCCCCCCGGCTCAGGAGCCGGTCGAAAAGCAATACCATACCCTGCAGGACGACGGCCAACAGGGCGCCGGCGGCCAGGGGCCCGACAACCAGGCCCAACCCGAGCAGGACCGCGGCCGCCGCCGCCCAAGCCGCCGCGGGCCGCCCCCGGGCGGAGGCGGCGGCCAGGCAGAAAAGCGCTCCCGCCAGGAGCGGGCCCTGGGTGAGATCGTGGGAAAAGTTGGCCAGGCAAAGAGTGAGGGGAGCGGGGAGAAAAGCCCAACAGAGCCCGGAGCGAAAACCGGACTCCCTCCCGAACGATTTTCCCGCCCAGAGGCAAATCAAGGCGGCGGTCAGGCTCGAGAGGAATATAGCCGAAAGCATCACCAGGTGATAAAGAATCTCCCCCGAAGACAGGAAACCGGCCCCGCGCAGGATCCAGACGGTGGGGTCGAGGGGGGAAAGCCGCTCCACTCCGCGGGCGACGCCCAGGTAATACCAGATCTCGATCAGGTGAGAGGAGAACGGGCCGTGGCGAGCGAGAAAAATCACGGAAAGCAGAAGCCGGATCAAGAGGGCCGCCAGGAAAACCCCCAGGAGAGGGGGCCAAATCTTCAGGCGTTTTCCCTCCCCCGCGGCGGGGAATCCCGAAATCTTAGTTTTCCGGGGATTCCGACTCGGAGCGGAAGAGGTCGAGAAAGCGGTCTTCGAAGTGCTCATAAAGCCCCCAGCGGTCCAGTTCGGCTTTGAGCTGCGCCGCGCGGGCTGGGTCCTTGCGCACCAGCCGGAAAAGCTCCTCGATCCGGAGCAGCACTTCGGGAGGAACCCCCTCGTCCTCGGGAGCGCTGTTGTAGTCGTCCTCGATCGCAGCCATCATATCCTCGTATTCGTCGAGTTCTCCGTCCGCGGGGAGAATGGAGGACATGGTTTCCCGGGCTTTTTTTCCCATCTCCTCGATCTCGCGGTCGAACCTCTCCACCTCTTCTTCCAGGGGGGTAAGATCGATTGGGATGTGCAAAAGGGAGCCGAGGGTTTCCAGAATCGCGCGGGAAGCCCGGGGATTCTCCATGTTGACGGCGTAATAAGGAACCTCCCCGAGCAGGCAGAGCCCCGGAACCTCGAACCTTTCGGCCACGCCGAGCAGGAGCCCGTTAAGACCGCTGATTTGCCCCACCTTGAGGAGACGGATTTTTTCCGTGCGCAAATAATCCCGCAGTTCCGGGGTGTTGGCCGCTCCCCAGAGCCCGGGATCGTTCTGGTGGGGAATGGGGCAAGGCGCCGCCGCGAAGGTCATAAGCCGGAATATCTTCAGATCCCGGGCCGCGGAGGCGGCTTCCTGGGCCATTCGCATCTGCAGGGGATGGTCCGGCTGCGCCTCGCCCAACAGGAGCACCAGGTCGCTCCCGGAATACGGGTTCTTCCAGAAATAGAAAGCAGTCTCCGGGAGGTCGGGGATCCCGGCTAACCCTTGGTCGACTTCCACGCTGTGCGGGGTAAAAAACTCCTCCGGGTGAATGAAGGCAAAACGCTCGGCGTCGAGCTGGTCAAGCAGGAAACCGACCACCCGGAAGGCGACATACCCCATCCCCGGCCAGGCGGCCAGCATCTGGGGGTGGCGCAGGCGCGGTTTTTTCAGATAAGTGATCATCTCGTGGGGGAAAAGGGTTCAGGGTTCAGGCCACGCATTTCTTTGCACCTGATTAACTCTGATTCCTCTGATTACATCTCCGCCGCTGATTCAGCCTAACTTCCTTACCACAGAGCTCACAGAGAAACGGCAGAGACCACAGAGAATTGCTTTTCTTTTCTCACCATGAAGAGCATGAAGGTTTAATCTGTGAAATCTGTGGACGAATCTGTTCTTGGCGTCTTGGCGCCTTTGCGTGAGAAAAGTGGGGTTTCTACATGTCCTACATGTCTACATGTAAATGCGGCGGCAGTTTCTTCAGCCTTCAGTCTTCAGCCTGTCTTTTTAATCCGTGTAATCTGTGGACAAATTAGCGGGATGAGCGGCTAACCCGTGGACAGCCAGAGGCGCCTCAGAGAATCCAGACCAGGAAAGCGGCCACGGCCAGCAGAGCCAGGAGTATCCCCGCCCAGCCCCGCCAGCCGTAGAGCAGGCCCGTCAGGGGCCCGACCGGCGCCCCCAGCAGGCCGCCGCAGTAAATACAGTTGAGGTTCTCCTCCGGGGTGGGCTCCCCGCAATGCGGGCAGTCCGTCAGAGCGTCATTTTTCCCGCTCAAGCTTTTGCGCCTGCTTTTCGTAATCTTTGGCCGCCGCCTCGTGCCCGCGGGCCCGGCTGATCCGGGCCACCAGTTTCAGGGCCGTGATCTTGTCCTGGCGGAAAGACCCCGCGGAAACCTTGCTGGCGGCGCGGGCCAATTGGACCGCGCTTTCCGACATTCCCCGTTTGAATTGGGCCTCGGCCATGTTAACCAGAACCAGGGTATTGTTGGGAAAACTGACCAGGAGCTGTTCCAGGACCTCCTTGGCCAGTTCCAGTTCCTTCTTCTTTTCCAGGTCCAGGGCAAGCTTGGTCAAGCTCCCGAAGATATCGAGATTATCTCCCAGGGCCCGGCAGACCAGACCGTGCACCTTGGCCCGGTTCTCTTCGGAAAGACCCTGGTAAGCCTTTTCCAGCACGCTATGCGCCTGGAGCACTTCCATCGGGTAATAAAACGGGGTTTCCGCCAGCCCTTCCTTGACCAGGGCGACCGCTTTGGCGAACTCGCCTTTCAATAGGTGATACTGCCCCAGCGCCAGCTTGGACCGGGAATCCCAGAGCTCGTTTTTTTTCTTCTGGATGGCGCGGATCTTGTCCAGCCAGCTCTTGGCCTCGTCGAGTTTGCCTTGCAGGAGCGAGAGTTCGGCCAGTTGGATCATGGCCTGGTAGGAGTCGGGATCGGCGCGCAGGATTCTGGCGAAGGTGCGCCGGGCGGAAGCGTAATCGCCAAGATCCAGATAGGCCAGCCCCACCCACTTCACCGCGTCCAGATCGGCGGGGTCGAGCTTGAAACTCTGCTCCAGGTACTGGATCGCCTCTTTCCTCTTGCCGGCCTTCATGTGCAGGCGGCCGAGGTCCTTGATCCGGCGGTGGGTTTCGCCGAAATTGCGGATGGCTTCCTTGAGGTTCTGGATCCCCCGCTGGTGGTCGTCCATGGCAAAATAAAGGTCGAAGAGCGCCCCGTGGGATCGCTCCTTGAGGGGGCTCTGGCGCGGGATGCTCTTGAAAAGCGCCGCCGCCTCCTCCGGCTTGAGTGCTTTTTTATAGATCCGGGCCAGGCGGACGTGAGCCGACCAACTCTCGCCCTCGGCCGTCAGTTTCTTGTAAACCTCGACCGCCCGGGCGGGCTGGCCCATCTGTTCGTAAACCCCGGCCAACTGTTCCCGGATCTGGCGGTCTTTGGGAAAAACCGTCAGGGCCTGCTTGAGAACGGCTTCCGCTTGAGCCGTCTCGCCGCGGCGCGCGAACAGTTCGGCCAGGTGCTTGTAGGGCCCCTCCAGGGACGGGCGGTCCAGAATCCGCCCCAGCACTTCCTTTTCCTTGTCGCCCTTGAGCTTGAGCTTGAGATCTCTGATGTCCTTCATAATCCCCCCCCTGGGCCGCGCCCTTGCCGAGCAAACGATCCGGTTCAATCCTGGTAAATGCTTCCTCCGATGAACTCGCGCAAGAGGGAGTCATCGGGGATGATCGCGTCGTTCTCGAGGGCGTTTACCTGCTCGAGCCAGCCAAGCACGCGCACGGCGCGCTTGAGCGCGTCCTCCCGTCCGGGCGCGGTTTGGAATTCGGATGCCGCCTGCCGGAGACTCTCGTACATGTATTTCTTGTGCACCGGAAGTTCATAAGGAAGGTACCCGTTGATCACGGCGTCGGCTTCCTTGATGAAAGGCACGATGTATTTCTTCTCCGCGGCCCGGACGTAGTGCCAATGGCCCACGGTCTTGACCGGGGTGTAATTGCGATGGAGGCTGTCCCTGACCATCCGGCGCAGGAGTCGGATATCGGTCCAGGGAACATAGGCGCCGTCGCGATCGGTGAGCTGGCAGATCGACTCGATGTAAACGCGGAATTGGTTCCGGCGGGCAATCCCCCGGGTCAATTCGGAATGAAGCCCGTGCAGGCCCTCGACCACCAGCAGGTCGCCGGGATTGAGCTTTTTCATCATCCCCTGCTCTTCCCGACGCCCGGTCTTGAAGTTGTAGATCGGGATTTCGGTTTCCTTCCCGTCCAGGAGTTCCCGGAGGTTGCGGTTGATGGAGGCAATGTCGAGCGCCTGGGGGGTCTCGAAATCGTAATCCCCGTGTTCGTCCCGAGGCTGGTTTTCCAGGTTCCAGAAATAGTTATCCAGCGGCAGCAACTGCAGCCTCTCCCCGGCCGTGCGCAGGGCCTCGCAAAGCTTCATGGTGGTGGTGGTCTTTCCGGAAGAAGAGGGCCCGGCCACGATCACCAGCTTGATCCGATCCCGGTGGGAGAGAATCTCCCCGGCGATTTTCCAGATGGCCCCGCCATAGGCCCGGTCGGTGTCCCGGATGACTTCCTCGAAGCCTCCGAAGGCCAGGCGGCGGTTGAGCCCCTCGATGGTGTCGACATCGCGCTGGCAATTCCACTCCCGGGACCTGAGTACGATCTCCATTTCATAAAGCTCGTCCCAGGTCACGGCCGGCGGCAGCGCGGCTTTCTTGATGGATTTTTTGGGGGCTTTCTTCCGCGCGGTTGCGCCGGTCGGTTTTTTCCTGGACGTCTTTTTCCCCGCCGGGGTCCGGGAGATTTTTTTCGCGCTCTTGGAGGCCGGCGACTTTCCGGGGGCGGATTTGGCGGCGGATTTTTTCCCCGCGGTCTTGGCAACTAATTTTTTCCCCGCGGTTTTGGGGGCGGATTTTTTCCCCGCGGTTTTTGGGGTCTTTTTTGTCCCGGCGGCGGGTTTCCCGGGAACCGCGCCCTTTTTGGATTTCTTTTTCTGAGTCATGATCGGTCTCCTTGCCGGCGAACCGGAACTATTGAGAAGTTTGCCCGCTCCTCCGGGAGCGGGCAAACTTCTCACCCTCCACGCGGGGATTTCCCGGGAAGGTCTGCTGCGTGGACTGCGGGAACAAACTACTACTTCTTCTTCGCCACCTTCTTGACGGCCTTCTTGGCGACTTTCTTGGCCGGAGCTTTCTTGGCCACCTTCTTGGCGGCGGCCTTCTTGACGGGCTTCTTCGCCGCCTTCTTCACAGCTTTCTTCTTGGCAGGCATTACAGCCTCCTTATTTTTCGGGAGCCTCCACGGCGCCCTTTGTTGACGGCCGCTTGTTTTCCCGCGGCCGCATGTTGCCTCTCCCTCTCGCGAGCGGTAGAGGCATAATTATTTCTGCTGTCGTGATTTTTAGTCACTTCGATTTTTTTTGTCAACTCGGAATTGAATTTTAATTTTCCGATTCCGCGGTTCACCGCGGCGGGAGGAGCGTTTTTTCTCGCCACAGAGGCCACGGAGAATTCATATATCTGCTGGCGGTGGGCCGAGACCGCGGGGTGAGCGGCTTGATTATCCCCTCGGCCTCTCTTATAATTCCTCCGCACTCATACCGGAGGAGAAATCATGAAGACCGCGGAACTCAACCGGATGCTCGCCGATCTGCACGGAGAACTCGCCCGGACTCAGCGGCTGGACGAGGAAACTAAAAACAACCTGCGCGCGCTGTTCGGGGACATTCAAAATCTGCTCCAGGGGAAACCGGCAAAACCGGGCCGAGAGAAGAAGCCCCTGATCGCGGCTCTCGAAGGTCATGTCCTGAAACTTGAAACCGGCCACCCGGCCCTCTCCTCAGCCATCGAGCGCCTGGTGGACATGCTCAGCGGAATGGGAATTTAAAATTGATTGCCCCGTCCACGGGCAATCGCCGATAATCGAATTATGAAACGCACGGCAACAATCTTTTTCCTGGCCGGGTTGATCGCGGCCGGGTGCGCCGGGAGAACCGCTCAGCGCCGGGAATCTTACCTCGCGCTTCATCCTAACCTGCCGCCGGAGACGGCCGGGCAGATCCGGCGCGGGGAAGTCCGGACCGGAATGACCCGCGCCGACGTTCTGGCGGCCTGGGGAGATCCCAACCATTTCATCCCCGGTTATTCCGACGCCAGCGTAGTCCTGGAGACCTGGGTCTATCGCTACCACCTGGTCTTTGGGACCGGGTATTACCGGCTGGAATTCCGCGACGGCATCCTGCAGCAAATGGTCCGCGAGTACTACTGATCCCCCGGACCTCCCGCCCGGGCCGGGAATTGAACGCCGAATGGCAACGATGGTCAAGCCGCTCCGCTGGGGAATCCTCTCCACCGCCCGGATCAACCGCCGGCTGATCCCGGCCTTGCTGACCGCCGAACGCTCGGAACTGGCGGCGGTGGCGGGACGAGACCCGGACCGGACTCGCGGCTTCGCCGCCGAATGGGAGGTTCCGGAAACCCGGGACTCCTACCGGGAACTCCTCTCCGACGATGGGATTGACGCGGTATACATCCCTCTCCCCAACAGCCTTCATCTCGAGTGGACGCTGGCGGCACTCGCGGCGGGAAAGCACGTCCTCTGCGAGAAACCCCTGGGCCTGGAACCCGCCGAAGTCGTAAAGCTGGAAAAAGCCGCCCGGAAGGCGGGCCGCGTCCTGATGGAGGCGATGGCTTACCGGATGCACCCCCAGTATCTCGCTCTTAAGCGCCTGGTCGAGAGCGGCGCGCTTGGGCGCCTGGCCCTGATCCGAGCCAGCTTTTCCTTCACCTTGGCCGAGAATTCCGGAAACATCCGCCTCGATCCCACCCTGGGCGGAGGCTCCCTTTACGATATCGGCTGTTATCCGGTCTCCCTGGCCTGCGGTCTCGACCCCACTCCGGCGGAAGCGGTTTCCGCCTGCGCCCGGACCGGCGGAACCGGGGTTGATTGCCTCTTCTGCGGACAGGTCCGGTTCGCTTCCGGAACCGTGCTCCAGTTCGATTCCGCCTTCAGCCTCCCCTACCGGGTGGGGGCGGAGGTGGCGGGGGAGAAAGGCCGGATCATCGTCCCCAATCCCTGGCAACCCGACCTGGACGGGAAACCCAGCGGCCTGATTCGCGTCCTCCCCGACGATCACGAAGAGCTCATCGAAACCGAGAAGGTCGACCCCTACCTTTGCGAAATCCGGGCCATGGAAGCCGCCGTCCTCGACGGCAAGCCTCCCGCTTATCCCCTCCGGGAGAGCCGCCGGGTGATCGCCATCCTCGCCGCCCTGCGCCAGGCCGCTCTCGGCGCCGGCGATTGAAAACGCCGTTTCACCACAGAGCGCACAGAGAACCGCTTTTCTTTTTCTCGCGCTTGCCCTCAGCCTGCGGTTTCGAATTTCGAGTTTCTGATTTCGAATTTGACCCTCTACATGCCCTACATGTCTACATGTGAATGAGGCGGCAGTTTCTTCAGCCTTCAGCCTGTCCTTTAAACGAATCGGATCTTGGCGTCTTTGCGTCTTGGCGCCTTTGCGTGAGGAAAGTGGATTTTCTACATGTCCTACATGCCTACATGTGAATGCGGCGGCAGTTTCTTCAGCCTTCAGCCTGTCCTTTAAACGAATCGGATCTTGGCGTCTTTGCGTCTTGGCGCCTTTGCGTGAGGAAAGTGGATTTTCTACATGTCCTACATGTCTACATGTGAATGCGGCGGCAGTTTCTTCAGCCTGGCTTTGGCGCGCGGGCCGAAATAAAAAATGAACCGAGACCGCCGGGGCGGAGTCTATATTTTCGAAACAAAAAGCCCGGGGGAAAGGCGGCCCTTTAGTTGGGAAAGTAAGTTTGTTCCGGCAACCGGCCCCGAAAAAGCTCACCTCCCTTAAGAAACCAGGGGCCGAAACTAAACAGGCAACCTTCACCGCCTGGAAACCGGGCTGGGGGGCGGGGAAACCCGCCCCCCGTTTTTTTCAGGGAACGGGAGCGGCTTCGAGACCGCGGGAGAAATGGACCCCGATCTCTCCCTCCTGCTCGGTCACGATCAGCCCTTCCACCCCCGGGAGACTATCGAGCAGGGCGATCCCGGCCTCCGCGCCGAGGACGAAGATGCCGGTGGCCAGCCCGTCGGCGGTCGCGCAGTCCTCCGCCAGCACGCTGACCTCGATCACCCCGGACGAGCTCGGCGCGGCCGTGCGCGGGTCCATGATGTGGCTGTAGCGGCGGCGGGAACGGATAAAAAAATTCCGGTAATCGCCGGAAGTAGCAATGGCCCCGTCCCGGACTTCCAGGACCAGAAGAAGTTTTCCCTCCCGCCGGGGATCCTCCACCCCGATCCGCCAGGCCCCTCCGCCCGGATGTTCCCCCAGGCAGGAGATGTCCCCGCCCGCGTTGATAAGACCGCTTTTCATCCCCCGCGCCCGGAGTTGAACGAGGCCGCGATCGGCGATCCAGCCCTTGGCTATCCCCCCCAGGTCCAATTCCACTCCCGCCGCCAGTTTCGTCAGCGTCCCGGCATCGGGATCGAGGGCGATCTTGTCCCAGCCGATCCGCTCCCGGGCGGCGGCGATCTCCTCCGGGGCGGGAACGTTTTCCCCGGGCCGGGGAAAGAAGCCCCAAAGTTCCAGGAGGGGACCGACCGTGATGTCGAAGGCCCCCGAGGTCGCCTGCCCCATTCTTCGGGCCGCCGAAAGCGCCGCCAACAACTCGGGAGAGACCGGAACCGTCCGCCCCGGGCCCAGGGTGTTAAGGCGGCTCAACTCGCTTTCGGGATCGTAGCGGTTGAAAATTTTTTCCATTCGCGCCATTTCCGAGAAGGCGGCCGCCACGGCCCCGCTCACGTCCCCTGCCCCGGTGGCCTCGACGGAGACCACCGTCCCCATCAGCATCCGAGTCTCGCGCCGGGAGGATTCTCCATTCCCTCCGCAACCGGACAAGGTACAGGCCAGGAGGAGCAGAATCGCGAAGATGGCGACTTTATTCATGGTTTCCGCTTCTCGCTCCTGTCTTGCAC
This sequence comes from uncultured bacterium, assembly GCA_964538495.1. Taxonomy (GTDB): domain Bacteria; phylum Auribacterota; class Erginobacteria; order Erginobacterales; family DAOSXE01; genus CAZIEA01. The sequence continues at coordinate 11,860 of CAZIEA010000030.1, forward strand.
CTTCCGCCTGGGAAAACCCGATGCCGATTCCGATCCCGATTCGCTCCTGAATCTTTCTATATATTTTACATCTCTACATGTGAATAAGGCGGCACTTCCTTCAGCTTTCAGCCTGCTTTTTTCACCATGAAGATCATGAAGAGCATGAAGGCCCGTAATTCGTGATCAGTAATCCGTAATCCGTCGCCTTGATTTGTGCAGATTCGCGAGATTCGCGGTTAATCTGTAGCAGAATCGGTTCTTGGCGTCTCTGCGCCTTTGCGTGAGGAAAGTGGATTTTCTACATGTCTACATGTGAATAGCGCGGCAGTTCCTTCAGCCTTCGGTCTTCAGCCTGTTTTATCACCATGAAGGCGCCGAGACCGGCTATACTTTGCGCGGGGCCAGCCATGCGTGAGTCCAGTCGGCATATTCGCACGGGGGCCGCGAGCGCGGCCGTGATCGGGGCGCTCGCGGCCGTTTCCGCCCTGGCGATAAACCAGTACCGCTTCGGGGTCTGGGACCATACCGTCATTCTCCCGCTTCTGCGGGCCGGCATCGAGCAGGGGGCTTATGCCGGGGATTATCTCCTGAGCGCCTACGGGGGCTATCATACCCTTTTCTGGCCGGTCCTGGCAGCGGCGGTCCGGATCGCCGGCGTTTCCGTTCCCGGGCTCTTTTTCGGGCTTTACGCGGCCGCCCTACTCGCGACCCTGGGGGGAGTCTATGCCCTGGGAATGACCCTTTTCCCCGACCGGCGGGCGGCCTGGCTGGGCTGCTTTCTTTTTCTCTTCAGCAAGCATCTGCCCGGGGGCGACTTTTCCCTGGACGAGATCCTCTACACCCGGACGGTCGCCTTTCCTTTCCTGATCTTCGCCCTGGCGCTTTTTCTCCGGGACCGCCCGGTTCCGGCCGGATTCCTTTTCGGAATCGGGTTCCTGCTCCACCCCCTGAGCGCCTTTGGGTTCATCGCCGCCGCGACCGTCTCCGCCCTGGCCGCCCCCGGAGAAGCCCCCCGGGGCCGGCTGCTTCTGGGCATGGCCTCCCCCTTGCTGGTCCGCTGGCTTTCCCGGGGCGCCTTTTCCCTCCCGGAAGGCTGGATCGAGGTCGTCCGCCTGCGCTCTCCGGGCCATGTCTTCCCCTTCTCCTGGAGCCGGGAGGAGTTCTTCCGGATGCTTCTGGTCCTGGCGGTCTTCCCCTTGGCCTGGCCCGGGCGCACCGCGACGGACCGCCGGGTCCTGGCTTTTCTCGGAGCGGCGGCCTAAGCCTGGCCGGGGTGATTTTTACCGAGTTTTTCCCGGTCCGGGCAGCCGTGCAGCTCCAGCTCTTCCGGGTCTTCAAGCCGGTCTACCTGCTCGCCCTCCTTTACCTGGCCGGTTTCTTCGTCCGCTCCCTCGACCGCGCGGACGGTTTCGGCGAAGCGGTGATCCCGGTCCTGGGCGTCATGGCCCTGCTCTACGGCGCCAACTACTGGCGGGAGGGGACGGTCCTGCTTCTGGGAGCGGCCTTTTTCCTGGTCCGGCGTCGGAAACCGGTCCCCTTCCCGGCCTGGGCCGGAGCGGTGGCGGCGGCCGCGCTGCTGCTGGGACTCTACGCCTATGCCCGCGAGGGGTGGGATTTCTCCATCGCCGCCGCCCAGCCCCCGCACTGGCAGGCGGTGCAAACCTGGGCCCGGGAGAAAACCGAACCCGGCGCCGTCTTCATCGTCCCCCCCACCTGGTCCCACGAGGGGTTCCGGCTCGGCTCCAACCGGGTGATCTACGGGGACTGGAAGGACGGCACCATGGCCGCCTGGAGCCCGGAGTTCGGGATCGAGTGGCTGCGCCGGATGCGGCGGCTGGGGCTGAACAAGCCCGCGCGCCTGGAGGAAGACTTCCGGGCCCGACGGGAAAAGGATTTCCTCGAAATAGCGTCCGAACCCTGGGCCGGGAAGAACCCGGTTTACCTGGTCCATTTCGCCGACGGGCCCACCCTGGGCTTCACCCCGGTTTACCGCAACAGCCGCTACCTGGTTTACCGAATCAGGTGAGCCCGGCAGCGAACGCGCGCACATATTCACCATGTAGAACATGTAGGGCATGTAGTTTAATTCGTTGTCGTAATCGTAGTCGAAGCTCGTTGTCGTGATCGTGATCGAACTAGAGACTGAAGGAACTGCCGCACGCATTCACATGTAGACATGTAGGACATGTAGAAACCCCACTTTCCTCACGCAAAGGCGCCAAGACGCAAAAAAAACCGATCTGTCCACAGATTTCACAGATTAATCGTACTCGAACTCGTACTCGTACACGGTGTGGGGTGTGGGGTGTGAGGTGTGGGGGATGAGGTTTGGCGCTTGAAAACCAGGCTGAAGACTGAAGGAACTGCCGCACGCATTCACGTGTAGACATGTAGAACCGAGTGGACGATATGGACGAAGTGGACTTAGTGGACCGGCCCCTGAACCCTGAACCCCGAACCCTGCTGTGATCATATACGGCCGCAATGTCATCCGCGAGGCCTTGGCGGCGGGAGCGCCGCTGCGGGAAGCTTTGCTTCAGAAAACCGCCGCGCCCTCCGCGGAATTGGAAGACCTTTCCTCCCGCCTGGCCGCGGCGGGAATCGCGGCGGAGAGGGTCTCCCCGGAACGGCTGGAAGCGGTCACCCATTCCCGGGAGCACCAGGGCGCGGCGGCGCGCCTGAAAAATTTTGCTTATGCCGATTCCGCCCGGGTCCTGGACGCCGTGGAGGGCGAGCCTTTCCTGATTGTCCTCGACCGGGTCCAGGACCCTCACAACCTGGGGGCGATCGTCCGCACCGCCGCCGCCGCGGGGGCCGACCTCGTAGTCCTGGCCGAGCACGGGGGGTGCCGGGTCACCCCAGCCGTACTTAAAACCTCGGCGGGCTGCGCCTTCCGGATCCCGGTGGCGATCGAGACCAACCTCCCCCGGTTTTTGGATCTGCTTAAAAAAAGAGGCTGCTGGGTTTACGGGGCGGTGATGGACGGCGAAAGCTGCTTCGAACTCGATTATGCCGGGGGGGTGGCCCTGGTTTTCGGAAACGAGGGCGAGGGCCTGCGCCGCCTGGTCCTGGAAAAATGCGATTTCCGGGTCCGCGTCCCCATGGCCCGGGAAGTGGATTCCCTCAACGTCTCGGTCTCGGCCGCCGTGATCGCCTTCCAGGTCTCCGCCGCCAAGCGCGCAAAGAACAGTCCACAGATTTTCACAGATTTTCCTTCATGCTCTTCATGAACTTCATGGTGAGAAAAGCAGGCTGAGGACTGAAGGCTGAAGGAACTGCCGCGCTATTCACATGTAGACATGTAGGACATGTAGAAAGTCCACTTTTCTCACGCCAAGGCGCCAAGGATGGATCCGTCCACAGATTTCACAGATTAAAACTTCATGTTCTTCATGATCTTCATGGTGAAAAAAAACAGGCTGAAGACTGAAGGAACCGACGCAACGATTGAACCGCGAATCTCGCGAATCTGCACAAATCAAGGCAACGGATTACGGGTTACTGATCACGGATTACGGGCCTTTATGCTCTTCATGATCTTCATGGTAAAAAAATAATTCTCTGTGGCATGAAGACTTTTCTCTGTGTGCTCTGTGGTAAGGAAGTTAGGCTGAAGACTGAAGGAACTGCCGCGCTATTCACATGTAGACATGTAGGACATGTAGAAGGGTTCAGGGTTCAGGGTTCGGGATTCAGGGTTCAGGGGCGAATCGGGGTCGGTATCGGAATCGCTATCGAGCGAGCCGGTCATCACATCCCAATTGCTATCCATATAGAATAGTAGAGAGCCAAAATGAGCAACTTGTTCGGGGAAATCCCGGCGGGAACGGAAGGAGAATTCGTCCAAGAGCTTTTCCGCGCCGGCGAATGCCGGGTGGAGCGCATCGTCTCCCGGGGCCAGGCTTCCCCCCCGGGGTTCTGGTACGACCAGGAGGAGAACGAGTGGGTCGCGGTCCTCTCCGGAAAGGCCGGGCTCCTCTTCGAGGGCGATTCGGCCCCCCGGGAACTGGGCCCGGGGGACTGGGTGTTCATCCCCGCCGGGACCCGGCACCGGGTGGAATGGACGGATCCGCAAGCCGACACGGTCTGGCTGGCGGTCTTCTCCCGGGGGCCGGTTCCCCGGCCCGAATGATCCTTCCTTCCCCGGCCCTTCTCCCTTAACGGGTGACCGGCCGGTCGCCGGGGCGGCCGTAGAAGAAGGAAGTCCGGCCCCGGACCAGCCACTTGGAAAGGTAGGCCCGATAGACGGCGGGCATGTCCAGGCCCGTCCCGGAGTAATCCCCGGGGATGGGGATGTCGCCGGCGGCCCCGTAGTAGATCTTGGTCAGGCCGTAAACGACCCAGAGCCCGGTGGAGGGCCGGAAGACGGCGGCGCGGGAGACGCCCGAGGCATCCACGAAACTGGTGGGGATGTCCCCCGCCTGCCCCATGTAGAACCGGGTGAGGCCGCGGACGAACCAGAGGCTCCGGCTTCCCCGGAAGAGGGCGATGTCGGCGCTGCCGTCCCCGTCGTAGTCTCCGGGGACGGGGATGTCGCGCTCGGCCCCGAACCAGACCTTGGTTATCCCCCGCAGGGCCCAGAGGCTGGTGTGGGCGCGATAGACGCCCGAGTCGATGAACCCGTCGCCGTTGTAGTCGGCCGGGGCCGCGATGTCCCGGGCGGCGCCGAAATAGAACTTGGTCGTGCTCCGGGCGTTCCAGAGCCCGGCGGAGGGGCGGAAGATCGCCGGGGCGTCGGTCCCGGATCCGGAGTAGTCGCCGGGGACGGGGACATCCCCCGTCGTCCCGAAGTAGACGTTGCCCAGGTCGCGCACGGCCCAGAGCCCGGTGGTGGGCCGGAAGACGGCCGGGTCGGCCCTCCCGTCGCCGTTGTAGTCGCCCCCGGCGATCATGACCGGGACCGGGGTCGGGGGCGGGGCGGGAAGGTCGCCGCAGGTCACGCCCTCGTAGTCGCTCCCGTAGCTTAGCTTCCTGGGCTTGGAGGCCTCCAGCCGCTTCAGGGCGCTGTTCCAGGCGATCTCCCAGAGCTTGTTGTTGGTTTCCGGGTAGGTCTCGTTCTTGTTCCCGGTGACGGCCCAGAGCAGCCCGTCGCAGCCGAACTCCAGCCCTTCCATGTCCTCGATGATCACCCCGGGAATGAGGGCAAAGACGCTGCCCAGGCTGGTGGGCATCCCGGTGACCTTGTCGATGGAGGCGATGATATCGGCCTGGCCGCGCTTGTTGATGATGGCCAGGAGCCGGCCGTCCGCCGGGTCGAAGGCCAGGTCGTCGATGTTGTTGGCCCCGGAAGGCATCAGGAGCTGCACGACCAGGTAGTCGTAGCCCCCGAAGCCCCCGGAAACGGCCTTGCCGGTGGCGAGATCGAGCTTGATCAGGTAGTCGGCGCGGCCCTCGTTGCGAACCGAGGCCCAGAGGTCTCCGGTCTCCGGCTCGAAGCTCAAGCCGTCCACGTCGATCACTTCGCGCCAGCCCTCCGGCCCGTTCACCCAGCCGATCGGCTCCGGATAGGAGTAGAAGAGCCCGGTAGCCGGGTCCAGAGTGCCCAGGTAGTTGTAGTCAACCCCGTAAAGCTCCCCGTCGGCGGGGTTGTAGATGATGCTCTCGATCCCGGCGCTGCCGGTGTATCCGGTTCCCAGGGGCAGTTCGTTCGTGGCCGGGTTGAAATTCCAGGTCTCGACGCTGGAGAGGAGGTTGCGATAAGCCCCGCCCGGGCCGTTCTGGGCGATGACATAGCAG
>CAZIEA010000031.1:0-12032 GCA_964538495.1 uncultured bacterium
AGATTGCCGCGGATTGATTCTGTCCACAGATTTCACAGATTGGCACAGATTTATTCGCTCGTTCCCGTTCACGTACTCGTTCACGTTCACGGTGTGCAAGGCGTGAGGCGTGCGGCTTGAGGCTTGGCGCAAAACGCATAGCGTCAGGGTTCAGGAGCGAATCGGTGTCATTGAACTACGAATTACGCGAATTACACGAATTCGGGTGACGGATTACGGTTTACTGATCACGGATTACGGGTTTTCGCTTTTCCTGACGCCTGTTTTTTGGATCACGGATTTTCTCGGCGATTTCCCGGGCGGCGCGGGCCGGGTCGGGGTCCTGGTAGATGGCCCGCCCGATGATCTCGAAGTCGGCCCCGGCGGCGACGGCGTGGCCGAACTTCCCGCCCTGGGCCCCGATCCCGCAGCAGACGATAGCCAGTTCCGGTCCCACTATCTCCCTCACCCTTTTCACCACCTCGGGCCGGTTGCCGGGGGCCTGGACACCGTCCGCCCCCAGGAATTTGGCCAGTTGGGCGAATTCCTCGGTGAATTGGGCGGTGAACTCCAGCCCGCCGGGGTTAGTGAGCTGGGTGACCACGAAAAGTTGGATGTTAGCGGCGGCTTCCCGGGCCGAGCGCAGGGCGTCGGCCCCGATGAAGCCGTGGACCATGATCCCGTCCGCTCCCGCCGCCGCGGAAAGCTTGATGATGCGGTTGTTGGTGACCGGGACGTCGGCCACCTTGAAGTCGGCCAGGACGGGCTTGCCGTAACGGCGCTTGACCTCGGTCACGATCCCGAGCCCCTCGCTCAGGACCAGGGGGTAGTTGAACTTGATCACATCCACCCACTCCCGGACCCGGTCCAGGAGAGCGAAGGCCTCGCGGCGGTTTCCCACGTCCAGGGCCAGCATGATCCCGGTTTTGCTCTCCCACTTCATGTGCTTGATCTCCCAGGCTTTGGCGAAGCCAGGCGGTCGTTATCGTTGTTAAGACAGGCTGAAGGCTGAAGGAACCGACGCATTATTCACATGTAGACATGTAGGCCATGTAGAAGGGTTCAGGGTTCAGGAAAACCAGTCGTAGCGCAGGGCTTCAGCCCTGCTTCCGTGAATCGTAATCCGTGATCAGTGATCCGTTATCCGTCGCCTGAGTTCGTGAGGATTCGCGAGATTCGCGGTTAAATCTGTGAAATCTGTGGGAAAAATAATCTGCGGTAATCTGCGTAATCTTAGTTCCGGTTCGCGTAGATTTGCGAGATTGGCGGTTAACAGGCGCGTTGGTTCCTTCAGCCTTCAGTCTTCAGCCTTCAGCCTGCTTTTCTCACCATGAAGGACATGAAGAAACATGAAGGAAAAAATCTGTGAAATCTGTGGACAGAATCAATCTGCGGTAATCTGCGTAATCTTAGTTCCGGTTCGCGTCGATTCGCGGGATTGGCGGTTCAACCGGTTTGGTCGGCGATCTCCTCCAGGGCGGAGAGAAGGTATCCGACTTCGGCGGGGGAGGTGAAGATCCCGAACGAGGCCCGGACGGTCCCGCCGGGGTAAGTCCCGGCGGCCCGGTGGGAGTCCGGCGAGCAGTGCAGGCCGTCGCGGACCTTGATCCCGTAAAACTCGTCGAGCAGCGCGGCGGTGTCGCGGGGTTTGAGGCTTTTCAGGTTGAAGGAGACCAGCCCGTGGGGAAGGCCGTTTTTCGGGAGGTAAAGGTTGATTCCCTCGATCCGCTTCATCCCGTTTGCCGCGGCCGCGGTGAGCTCAGCGATATGTCCGTGGATGGCTTTTACCGTCCGCTCCCGCACGAACGCCGCCCCTTCCGCCAGCCCGGCCAGGCCCCAGGTGTTCTGGGTCCCGACCTCGTATTTATGGGGGAGGTCGGCCAAAAAAATCCCCGCCTCCGAGCGGACTCCGGTTCCCCCGAACTTGAGGGGGAGGACCTTCTCTTCCAAACCCTTCCGGATAAAGAACCCCCCGGTCCCGGTGGGGCCCAGCAACCCCTTGTGGCCGGGGAAAGCCAGGAAATCGACTCCGGTATCCGCGACGTCCAGCGGCAGGGTGCCCAGGCTCTGGGCGGCGTCCAGGGCAAAGACGATTTCCCGCTCTCGGAGGATTCTCCCGATCTCCGCGACGGGGGCCTCCAGGCCGAAGGAGTTGGAGACGTGGTTGAGGACGCAGCAGCGGGTCTCCGGACGGATCAGGTTCCCGACCTCCCCGGGGTCGATCCCGTTTTCCAGGGAGCCGGGGAGGACCGAGACTTCCACTTTCCGGTATCGGCGCAGGTATTCCAGGGGGCGGCGGACGGCGTTGTGCTCGAAACTCGAGGTGAGCACGTGGTCGCCTTCCCGCAGGAATCCGAGCAGGAAGGTGTTGAGCGACTCGGTCGCCCCCGAAGTGAAAACTATCCGCTCCGGGGAAGCCCCGAGCAGGGCCGCGATCCCTCCCCTGGCAGAGGCCATCGCCGCGGAGGCCGCCGCCGCTTCCGCGTAGCCCCCGCGGTCGTTGCCGATCCCCACTTCGCGGGCGAACCGGTCGAGGGCGGCATAAACCCCCGGGGGCTTGGGATAGGAAGTGGCCGCGAAGTCCAGGTAGGTTTTTCCCGTTCTCTTTTCCATTTCTCCGCGATTATACTCTCAACGGACTCGGGTCCCAAGCGGCCTCTCGGACATGCGTCCGCGAGCGGCAGGATAAGCCGGAGAAGAGAAAAGATGACCAATTTCTATCGGTTCGCGGCGGGGCTGGCGCTGGTTCTGGCGCCGGGAACGCTCCTGGCGGGAGACGGGAACTACCAGGACTACATCGTGGGGGAGCGGGCCGCCGGGATGGGGGGCGCCGTCGTCGCCCTCGCGCAGTCGGTGGACGCCTGCTACTTCAACCCCGCCGGGATCGCCTTCGCCCCCGCCAACAGCATTTCCGTTTCGGCCAGCCTTTACGGCTTTTATAACTTCAAGGTCGAGGACGGCTGGTTCCCCAGCCAGAACATGGACATCGATTCCTTCGTCTCCATCCCCTCCACTTTCGGCTCCATCATGAAACTGGGCGACACCGTTGTCGCCGCCTTCTCCGCCTTCATCCCCGACCGCTCCAGCAGCAACGACCTGCAGAGCTTTTCCGGTCCCGACCACTTTTTCAAGTACAGCCTGGAGGATCAGAGCCTCTGGATCGGGCCCTCCCTGGCCTGCCAACTTTCCCCCGATCTTTCCCTGGGCATTTCCGTGTTCGGGGTTTACCGCACCCACAGCTTTTTCCGGGATTACCTCTTCCTCTCGGAGGAGAAAGATGTCGGGGTGGGATATTCCGGGGACATCAAGTACCACGATTTAAGCCTGCTCTCGGTTCTGGGAATCCGCTACCAGCTGGGCGGGGACTGGTTGGCGGGTTTCTCAGTCCAGACCCCCGCCCTTCACCTGCAGGGGGACGGGGAATACCTCTTCAAGCTCATCTCCCCGGATGAGGTGGTCGGGGTTTACATTCCCACCGGCGAGACCCGCAACAACCTCCCCACCGCCTTCCGGGCCGGGCTGGGTTGCCAGGTCCCGCTGGATTACGCTTTCGGCCTCGACGTTTCTTACCACCTGCCGACCAGCTATTCCCGCTTTTCCGGGGAGGACCGGGACGGCGTCATGCACTCCTATGACCTGCGGCGCGAAGGGACCTTCAACCTCAACCTGGGCGGGGAATACTATGTCGTGGACCGCTACCCGGTGCGGTTGGGTTTTTTCACCAACCTTTCCGCTGCCCCCCACGCCGACCCCGGGAACCCGGAGGCGGACGACAACCCTCCCCATATCGACAAGTATGGGCTGACCGCCAGCCTGGGACGCGAGACCGAGAATTCCACCGTCAACTTCGGGATCAACTATGGCTGGGGGAAAGGCGATTTTTACGGCATCTCCCCGGAGTATCTGGCGGAAAGTACCACCGCGCGGGAGTCCTACCTCTATATTTTCTTCGCCTCCTCCTATCTCTTCTGATCTGGAGGCCGGAAGCACTGCCGCCCTATTCACATGTAGGCATGTTTTGGCATAGGGCATAGAGCATAGGGCATAGAGTCACCCAGGGTTCGGAGGCGAATCGGGGTCGGTATCGGTATCGCTATTGAGCGAAATCAGGCTGAAGGCTGAAGACTGAAGGAACCGCCGCCCTATTCACATGTAGACATGTAGGACATGTAGTAGGGGTCAGGTGAACTTGCGGGGAAAAGGTTTTTGAACCAGGGCCGGGTTTGACTATAATTATTGTTTTCGGGAAGCGGCGATGGGACGGATCAAAATCAATTCTGAAGGCTGCAAGGGCTGCGGGGTCTGCATTCAGGCCTGCCCCCAGGGGGTCCTGGCGTTCTCGCCCGAGACCAATCTCAAGGGCCTGCACCCGGCCCGGGTGGCAAACGAAGCCGCCTGCACCGGCTGCGGAATCTGCGTGCTGGTCTGCCCGGATGTGGTCATCACCCACGAGGATGACGAGCCGGGGGCGGAGGCGTGAGCGCGGCCGGGGAGAAACTCCTGCTCTGCGGCAACGAGGCGGTGGCCGAGGCCGCCATCCGGGCCGGCTGCGACTGTTTTTTCGGCTATCCCATCACTCCCCAGAACGAACTCACTGCCTACATGGCCAGGAACATGCCGGCCCGGGGTCGGGTTTTCCTCCAGGCCGAGAGCGAACTGGCCGCCATCAGCATGGTTTTCGGCGCCTCCGTGGTCGGCAAAAGGGCGATGACATCCTCTTCCGGCCCGGGGATCAGCCTGAAGCAGGAAGGGATTTCCTACCTGGCGGGCTGCCGGCTTCCGGCGGTGATCGTGAACATGATGCGGGGAGGGCCCGGCCTGGGCAACATCGGCCCGTCCCAGGCCGATTATTTCCAGGCCACCCGGGGGGGTGGCCACGGCGACTACCGTACCCCGGTTCTGGCCGGGGATTCGGCCCAGGAACTGGCCGACCTGACGGCCCTGGCTTTCGACCTGGCCGATTTCTACCGGACCCCGGTGCTGGTCCTGGGCGACGGGGTCCTGGCCCAGATGATCGAACCGGTGGTTTTCAACGGCCCCCCGCCCCGGAAACTTCCGCCCAAGGACTGGGCTCTGACCGGGGCCAAGGGAAGAGAACCGCGGATGATCCGCTCCCTGATGTTGGGGGAAGGGGCGCTCAAGGCCCACAACGAGATCCTCCAAAATACCTACCGTCAGATCGAGGCGGCGGAGACCAGGTGGGAAGCCATCCGGTGCGCGGACGCCGACCTGGTCCTGGTCGCCTACGGGATCAGCGCCCGCCTTTGCCGCGAAGTCGTCCGCCGCCTGCGCGCGGAAGGCCTGCGCCTGGGGCTTTTCCGGCCCATCACCCTCTGGCCTTTTCCGACCGCGGAATTGATCAAGCTGGTCCGGGATGGAAGGAAGTTTTTGGTGGTGGAGATGAGCCACGGGCAGTTGGTGGACGATGTCCGGATCCCGCTTTTGGGATTGGCCCCGGTCGGTTTCTTCGGCCACGGGGGAGGGGAGATCCTCCGGGTGGCCGAGATCGAAACGGCGGCCCGAAAGTTTTTGGCGGAGGGCGCCTGACCGTGGCCCGGAAACTGACATACCGGCGCCCCGAGAGCCTGACGGACGCGCCCACCCACTACTGCCCGGGCTGCGGGCATGGGACGGTCCACCGGATTATCGCCGAATTGATCGACGAGATGGATCTCCGGGAGAAGGCCGTGCTGATCGCCCCGGTGGGCTGCGCGGTGCTGGCTTATCACTATTTCAACTTCGACGTCACCGAGTCGGCTCACGGCCGCCCCCCCGCGGTGGCCACCGGGATCAAGCGCTGCCGGCCCGATCTCTTTGTCGTCTCCTACCAGGGAGACGGGGACCTGGCCGCGATCGGGACCGCCGAGACCATTCACGCGGCCAACCGGGGGGAGAACATCACGGTGGTTTTTGTCAACAACGGGATTTACGGGATGACCGGGGGGCAGATGGCCCCCACTACTCTGCTGGGCAGCGAAACCGCCACCACCCCCGGAGGGCGTTCGCTGGAGCAGGCGGGCCCGCCGATCCGGGTCTGCGAATTGCTGTCCACCCTGGACGGCACCGTTTACCTGGCCCGGGGTTCGCTCGATACTCCCGGGCACATCCGGCAGGTCAGGGAATACCTGCGCCGGGCCTTCCGCATCCAACTGGCCGGGAAGGGTTATTCCCTGGTCGAAATTCTCTCCCCCTGCCCGACCTATTGGCGGATGGACCCCGTCTCGGCCCGGCGCCACATTGCCGATTCGGTGATCCCGGTCTTTCCGATCGGGGTGGTCAAGGATATCGTCGGGGAGGAGTTCTGAGCCATGATCGAGCGGATCATTCTGGCCGGTTTCGGCGGGCAAGGCATTCTCCTGGCCGGCAAACTCGTCATCCGGACCGGGATGGAGAAGGGTCTCAGCGTTACCTACATCCCTTCCTACGGGGCCGAGGTCAGGGGGGGGACCGCTCACTGCCAGGTGATCGTGTCCGAGGAGAGCATCGCTTCCCCCATCATCATTGATCCGGATGTCGTTTTGGCCATGAATACCCCCTCCCTGATCAAGTTCGAAAAGCGGCCGCGGCCCGGGGGGATTCTCATTCTCAACAGTTCCCTGGCCAAGGTCCCCTGCCGGCGGGAGGATTTGCGGATTCTGGCCCTTCCGGCCACCCGCCTGGCCGAGGAGGCCGGGGCGGTCAAGTCCGCCAACATGGTCATGCTCGGGGCGCTGCTCAGGCATTCCAAGCTGTTGAGCTTGGAAGATATGACTGCTGTTCTGCCCGGCTTTCTCCCCGTTCGCCACCGGGACCTCCTGGAGATCAACCTGCGGGCCTTGGAGATGGGGCATGAACTCGCCGGATAGCGCCGTTCCCCGGGTCCGGTTCGCCCCCAGCCCCACCGGGCACCTGCACATCGGCGGGGCCCGCACCGCGCTTTTCAACTGGCTTTACGCCCGCAAGTCCGGGGGCAAGTTCATCCTCCGGGTCGAGGACACCGACGTCAAGCGTTCCAGTCGCGAGATGTCCGAGGAGATCCTGGAGGAAATGAAGTGGCTGGGGCTGGACTGGGATGAGGGGCCTTTTTTCCAGTCCGAGCGGATGGCCGCTGACGCTTATGGTCCTTATGCCGAACGATTGCTGGATTCGGGCCTGGCCTACCGGGAGGGGGATGCGATCATCTTCCGGGTCGCCCCCGGGGAGGAGGTGGTTTTTTTCGACCTGGTGCGGGAACGGATCGCCGTTTCCAGCGACGAGATCAAGGACATCGTCCTGATCAAGTCCGACGGGTCTCCGGCTTACAATTTTGCTTGCGTGGTTGACGACTGCGAAATGGGGATCACCCACATCATCCGGGGAGAGGATCACATCCCCAACACCCCCAAGCAGGTCCTGCTTTACCGGGGCCTGGGGTTGAAGCCGCCCAAGTTCGCGCACCTGCCCCTGATCCTGGGGGAGGACAAGAGCCCGCTCTCCAAGCGCCATGGGGCCACATCCTTGACCGCTTTCCGCCGGGAGGGCTATCTGCCGGAGGCATTGGTCAACTACCTGGCGCTTCTGGGCTGGTCGCCCGGGGACGGACGGGAGTTCATGACCGTGCCCGAGATCGTGAAAAGCTTCTCCCTGAAACGGATTATTCGCCGCAGCGCCGTTTTCGACTACGGCAAGCTTAAGTGGCTCAACGGCAAGCACCTGGTCAAACTGGAGCCGCCCGCTCGCCTCGCCGCCGCCCGGGAAGTTCTCGGGGACTGGATGGAAAGCCGAAATGTGGGAGAAGAAGCCCTGCGGAGCGCCCTGGAACTACTGGGGCACCGGGTCCGGACCCTGGGCGAGGTCCCGGAACAGGGGGCTTATCTCTTCAGTGACCGCTTCGAGCTAGAGCCGGAAGCGGTGGAAAAATACCTTTCCCGTCCGGAAACCGCGGGGATACTGCGGCAGGTCCGCTCCCTGCTGGAGGAGGTGGAACCCTTTTCCCGCTCCCGGTTGGAAGAGGGAATGGAGCGGATCGTCCGCGAGTCCGGCCTCGAGCCCGGGGTCGTTTACCAGCCTGTCCGGGTGGCTCTCACCGGCCGCTGCGACAGCCCCGGGCTTTTCGAAATCCTGGAATTCCTGGGACGGGACCGAGCGCGGGCGCGCCTGGAGACGACGGAAAAATTCCTGGGAGCCCGCGCTGAACCTTCCCAATAAAATCACGTTCGGGCGCTTCTTCGTTCCCCCCGTCTTCCTCTGGTCGCTCTGGCGCTATGTCCGGTCCGGGGAGGAAGTTTTTTACTGGCTCGCCCTCGGGCTTTTCCTCCTGGCGGCCCTGAGCGACGGCTTGGACGGATACCTGGCCCGGAGCCGGGGGCAGATCACCCGTCTGGGAACGGTCCTCGACCCCCTGGCCGACAAGTTTCTGCTCAATACCGCGGTGGTCGGGATGGCTCTGCTGAACCGGAACTACCCGGGATCCGGATTTCCGGTTCCGGACTGGTTTGCGGTTCTGATGCTCTCCCGGGACCTGCTCATCCTTTCCGGGGCTCTGGCCGTCCGCCTGGTTCGGGGCCGGGTCGAAATCCGGCCCAGCGCTTTCGGGAAAGCCGCCGCGGTGGCGGAGATGGCGGCCGTGATCTGGTTATTGCTGAAGATCCCCCGGCCGGAGTTCATCTTCTGGCCCTCCGCCGCCCTGATCGCGGTCTCCGGGGTCGGTTACCTGTTTGCCGGCCTCCGCCAGCTCAAAGCCTAGGGCCGCTTTTTCAGGCTGAAGAGCCCGCCGCCGCATTCACATGTAGACATGTAGGACATGTAGAAAACCTGCTTTTCTCATGCCAAGACGCCAAGAACCGATTTGTCCACAGATTTCACAGATTTTACCTTCATGTTCTTCATGCCCTTCATGGTAAGAAAAAGCAGGCTGAAGGAACCGCCGCCTCATTCACATGTAGGCATGTAGGACATGTAGAAAACCTGCTTTTTTCACGCAACGCCGCCAAGGTGAAATGAGATTTTGCGGATTACACAGATTCTTGCGTATTCTTAATTCCCGATATTCCGGGCGACGGATTACTGATCACTGATTACGGATTACGATTTTTTCTGACTTCTGACTCCTGAATCCTGTTTCCTGTATCCTGGTTTTCGCCGGATTACGGATCACTGATCACGGATTACGTTTTGTAGCCCTGAACCCTGAACCCTGAACCCTGAACCCTGATACCGCCCCCGCTCCATGAAACCTGAAAAAGATCAGATCGCGTTGGCGCCTCCGCTGGTGGCGGTGGTGGGTCGGCCCAACGTGGGCAAGTCCACTCTCTTCAATCGAATGCTCGGAAAGCGCTTGGCCGTGATCCATGACGAAGCCGGCACCACCCGGGACCGCATCTATGGGGAGGTGCGCTGGCAGGGCCGGGTCTTCCGGCTGGTGGACACCGGGGGCCTGGTTCCGGGGGACAAAGAGGGTTTGACCCCCCGGATCCTGGAACAGGCCCTTCCCGCCATCGCGGAAGCCGCGCTCTGCCTGCTGGTGGTGGACAGCCGGGAAGGGCTCGTCCCCCTCGACGCCGCAGTGGCATCTCTCCTGCGGGAAGCCGGCAAGCCGGTGGTGGTGGCGATGAACAAGGCCGACGGTCCCCGTCAGGAGTGGCCGCAGGGGGAGTTCCACTCCCTGGGCTTCGAACATTGTCTCTCGATCTCGGCCCTGCACGGTCTGGGGATCGGGGAACTCCTGGAAGCCGTCCTGGCCCTGATCCCGGAGGCTTCTCCCGTCGAGGAGGCTCCACGCATCGCGATCGCGGTGGTGGGTCGTCCCAACGTAGGCAAATCCACCCTGGTCAACCAGCTTACCCGGACCTCCCGCGCCCTGGTGGACGAGCGCCCCGGCACCACCCGGGACGCTCTCGACACTCCCCTGGACTGGGGAGAAGACAAGTATCTTCTGATCGACACGGCCGGGCTTTTCCGCAAGGCCCCGCGGCATTCGTCCCTGGACCGCTTTGCTCTCTCCCGGACCCAGGAAGCGATCCGGCGCAGCGACGTCGTCCTGCTCCTGGTGGAGGGAAGCGAGGCACCGGGCCGGGTCGACTCCGGCTTCATCCGGCTGGCTCTGGAGGAGGGGAAGGGGGTGGTGATCGGGGTGAACAAATGGGATCTTTCCGGGGATACGAGCACCGGCGATTACCGCCGCCTGCTGGAGACCAACCTCCCGCACGCCGGGTTCGTTCCGGTGGTTTTTTTCTCGGCCCTGCGCCGCCACGCTTTCGGCGAACTGATGGCGGCCTGTGCCTACGTAGCCTCGCAAAGGCAAAAGCGGATCGAAACCCCCATCCTTAACCGGGTCCTGGAAGAGGCCGCCGAGCGGGTGCTCCCCCCGCGCAAGGGTTCGGGCCGGCTCAAGATTTACTACGGGGTCCAGGTCAAGGCCGGGCCCCCGGTACTGAGGCTTTTCGTCAACAACCCCGCCCTGCTGACCGCGGGCTACCGCTCCTACCTGGTCAACTGCCTGCGCCGGGCCTTCGGCTTCGAGGGCGTTCCCATCCATTTTTCCCTGACCCGCCGCAAAAAGGAACGTCCGTGAGAAGAGCCATTCTGGCGGCCTGGCTTGGCATCCTGGTCCCGCCGGCCGCCGCCGCGGGAGGAAGCGACGAAGTCCGCGCCCCGGTCTTTCCCGCCGGGGCGGCGGTTGAACCCGCCGCCGCCCGGGCGCGGGAATGGCTTTGCGGGTTGCAGAAGACTTCCGGAGCGATAACTCTCCGAAACCGGAGTGTTTTCGAGGTCTGGGAAACCGTTTGCTCCCTTCGCGCCCTGGCGGCGTGGGCCGAACCAGGTGAACCTCTCCCCGGCCTCGTGCTGGAAAGAGGCCTCGCTTATCTCCAAGGAGCCGAGAATGCCGACGGCCTTCTCCTGCACCGGAAAGGGATCTCGGGGGCCTGTTGCCTGGAGACTTCCTCCGAATATGTCCGTCTCCTGTCCCTGCTGGAGAGAAAGGGGCTGTTGTCTTCCGGGCCGGCTCGCGCCCGGGCCGGAAAAATCCGCGACCGCCAGCTTCCCGCCGGAGGCTGGCGGATCGAGAGTCCGGCCATCCCGGAGAGGCTGCAGGAGTTTCCTTCAGTTTCCGGATTCGCCCTCCAAGCCCTGCGGGAAGCCGACCTGGAGCCGAAGGACCCGTCCGCGGCGACAGCTTTCCTGATCCGGAGCCAGATGAAGAGGGGGGACTGGGGGGAGGACTGGCGTTACTACGGAACCCCTTATTACGCCCTGGCGGCGGTCCTGGAGGCGCTGGAACAAGTTCCCGGGGGGGAAGAGTCGCGCTCCCGGGCCGCGGCCTTTATCGAGAGAACCCGGACCGAAAGGGGTTCTTTCCGCTGTAGCTCCCTGGGAATCTCGGAAGAGATGGAGACGGTCCTGGCCCTTTCCGCGTTGCTGTCCGGCGGGGTCGAAGTCTTGGATCCGCGCGTGGCCGGAGGGCTCTCTTGGCTCCTATCCCGGCAGCGGGGGGACGGGTCCTGGGACGGGGGAAGGTTTCCTTTGGCCGACCCGAGAAAGGAAAAAAACGAGGACGTCTTCTGCACCGCCCGGGCGCTCCTGCTCCTGCGCCGCTGCCTCCCGGAGCCGTCCCGCGCGCCGGTCACTCCGGCGGGGCTTTCGACCGCCGGGGGCGGAAGTTGAGTTTGCCCGAGAGCTTCCGCAGCCGCTCCGAGCGCTCCGGATCGGACCCGGCCTTGCCCAGAGCGCTGATGATGAAGTCGGCCATCAGCTCCTCGGCCTGCCGCCCCTTCTTGTCCTGATTTTCTCCCATTTTTGACTTCCTATATGCCCTACATGTACTACATGGTGAATAAAGCGGCAGTTCCTATTCGTCAGGTTTCGCGGGAGATGGCGCGCAGCACGGCGGGCGGGAAAAGGGCCTTGATGGTCAGCCCCTGGACCAGGATGGAGAAGGCCACCACCCCGAAGGTCACGGTCAGGAAAAGATCGCGGCCCTGCCCGGGCAGGAGCGACATGGCCAGGGCCACGGCCAGCCCCCCCCGCATCCCGGTCCAGGTCAGAAGGTTGATCAGCCCCAGGCGCTTTTGCCGGTGAGTCTTGGGCAGGTCGAG
>CAZIEA010000031.1:12042-13696 GCA_964538495.1 uncultured bacterium
CCCCCGCCAGGCTCAACCAGCGCGCGGCCAACAGCAGCGGGATCAGGATGGGCAGGGCCAGCAGCGCCGCCCGGGGCCAGTCCAGGACCAGGATCTGGAGTCCGAGCAGGACGAAGAGGATGGAGTTGAGGATGTCGTCGAGAAAGTGCCAGAAGACCCGGATGTGCTCCACCATGGGGTCTCCTTCCCGCCGGCTTTCCAGGTGGGCCCCGACTATGAGCCCGAGCACCACCGTGGCGATGGGTCCGGAAACATCGAGGCCGAGCCCGACGGTGTAGCAACCGCCCACCGCGGCCAGGGTGACGAGCAGGGCCGAGGGGTTGGATTTCAGCCCCTTCAGGAGCAGGATGGCAGCCGCCGCGAAAACCGCCCCCAGCAGGATGCCGCCCGCCACTTCCTGGATGAAGATGGTCACGGGGCCGCTTCCCTGGGAGTGGGCGGCCAGGGCGGTGAAAGTGGTAAAGAGCACCACCCCGACCCCGTCGTTGAGCAGCGACTCCCCGTTGATCAGAGTCTCGATCTTTTTCGGGAGCCCGATCGGGGAGAGGATGGCGATGGCGGCGATCGGGTCGGTGGGGGAGATCAGGGAACCGAAGATCATGGCGATGACGAAGGGGATGGCGGCCCCGGCCACGGCGAAAGCCCCGAAGGCGAAGATCCCGCCCAGGAAGGCGGCGAAAACCGTGGCCAATAAAGCCAGGATGGCCACGCTCCATTTCTTTTCCTTGAGGACCTGGATGGGGACCATAATCGCCCCGGCGAAAAGCAGGAAGCAGAGCATCCCCTTCATCAGGGCCTTGTTAAAGTCGATCCGGGTCAATATCTCGATTTCTTCCAGGACGATGAAGTGAAGATGGAGGCGGTGGGAGGCGATGATCAGCAGCCCCGCGACCAGCGACACCAGCATGAGCCCGATGTTGATCGGGAGCCGGAAGAGCTTCTCGTTGGCGTAGGCGAAAAGGGCGCAGGCTCCCAGCAGGAGGCTGAGCAGGCCGAGGGCATCGACATTCATCAGGTTTGCCCCTCAACCTTGGCGGCGATTTTGGCCCAGGTGTCCCGGAGCCCGACCGAGCGGTTGAAAACCGCTCTGCCCGGCGCGGAGTCGGGATCGACGCAGAAGTAGCCCAGCCTTTCGAACTGGCAGAACCAGCCCGGGTTCCGGCCTGACAGGGCCGGCTCCAGACGGCAGTTTTTCAGGACCCGCAGGGAGTCGGGATCGGTTTCCTCCAGCCAGTTCTCGGAATCCCCCGGGTTCTCGCCGGGGAAAAGCCGGTCGTAGAGACGGACCTCCCCGGCGATCGAGCGGGGGACGCTGACCCAGTGGATGGTCCCCTTCACCTTTCTCCCGTCCGGGGAGTCCCCTCCCCGGGTGGCCGGGTCGCAGGTGCAGCGCAGCTCCACGATGTTTCCGGCGGCGTCCTTGATCGAATCGAGGCAGGTAATGAAGTAGCCGTAACGCAGGCGCACTTCCCGCCCGGGGGCGAGCCGGTGGAATTTCCGGGGCGGGTCCTCCATGAAGTCGTTTCGCTCGATGTAGATCTCCCGAGAAAAGGGGACGAGTCGGCTCCCGGCGGCGGGGTCCTCGGGGTTATTGACGGCTTCCATTTCCTCGATCTTCCCCTCGGGATAATTGGTAATGACCACTTTAATAGGA
>CAZIEA010000031.1:13706-17172 GCA_964538495.1 uncultured bacterium
TCCTCGGGGCCCGGCGGTTGAGGTCCTCCCGCAGGCAGTGTTCCAGGAGTTCGGAGGAGACCGTGCTGTCGCGCTTGGCCACCCCGATCCGGCGGCAGAATTCCCGGATCGCTTCCGGGGTGTAGCCCCGGCGCCGGAGCCCGGCCAGGGTAGGAAGCCGGGGATCGTCCCAGCCCCGGACCGCCCCCGTCTCCACCAGTTTCAGGAGCTTGCGCTTGCTCATTACGGTGTGGGTCAGGTTGAGCCGGGCGAACTCGATCTGGCGGGGCCGGCAGGGGACGGGGAGGTTTTCCAGGACCCAGTCGTAGAGGGGGCGGTGATCTTCGAACTCCAGGGTGCAGATGGAGTGGGTGATCCCTTCGATGGCGTCCTCCAGGCTGTGGGCGAAGTCGTACATCGGGTAGATGCGCCAGGTTTCCCCGGTGCGGTGGTGGGAAGCGTGTCGGATGCGGTAAAGGGTGGGGTCGCGCAGGTTGAAGTTGGGGGAGGCCATGTCGATTTTCGCGCGCAAGACCCGGCTCCCCTCGGGAAACTCCCCGGAGCGCATCCTCCGGAAAAGGTCGAGGTTTTCCGCTCCGCTCCGGTCCCGGAAGGGGCTCTCCCGGCCCGGCTCGGTCAGGGTTCCCCGGTACTCGCGGATCTGTTCGGAGGAGAGGTCGTCCACGTAGGCTTTGCCGGAGCGGATCAGGTCCTCGGCGTAGTCGTACATCCGCTGAAAGTAATCGGAGGCGAAGTATTCCCGGTTTCCCCAGTCGAATCCGAGCCAGCGGATGTCGCGCCGGATGGAGTCGATGTACTCGATTTCCTCCTTCTCCGGATTGGTGTCGTCGAAACGCAGGTGGCAGCGCCCGCTGTAGTCGGCGGCGATTCCGAAGTTGAGGCAGACGCTCTTGGCGTGTCCGATGTGCAGGTAGCCGTTAGGCTCGGGCGGGAAGCGGGTGATCACCTCCCGCACCCGGCCCGCCGCCAGCTCGGCGTCTATGATCTCGCGGATGAAATCGCTGCTTGCGCCCATGGGTCGTGTCCGCTTTTTCAGGATACAGGAATCAGGAGTCAGGAGTCAGGAGACGCAAACTTTTGCACCTGATTAACTCTGATTTCTCTGATTACTTCTTCACCTTTTTTCACCATGAAGAGCATGAAGAAACATGAAGGTAAAATCTGTGTAAATCTGTGAAATCTGTGGAGAAAAATCTGCGGCAATCTGCGGAAA
This sequence comes from uncultured bacterium, assembly GCA_964538495.1. Lineage (GTDB taxonomy): Bacteria > Auribacterota > Erginobacteria > Erginobacterales > DAOSXE01 > CAZIEA01. The sequence goes on from CAZIEA010000031.1 coordinate 14,920, forward strand.
TCTTAGTTTTAATTTGCGAAATACGGGGAAAGCGGCCTGACTCCTGTTTAGAAGTTCTGAAGGACGCGGTTCTGGCGGCCGTCCGGTCCGTAATAGTAGGTCTGGTTTCCCCGTTCCACCACCCGTTCGCTCACCTGCCCGGATTCGTCGAAATAGGTGGTGGTGTCCCCCTGGATCGTCTTTCTCCCCAGGGAACGCCCGGCGCCGTCGTAGATCATGGTGTTGCCCCCCTGGGTCACTTCCCGCCGGGTCTGGCGGCCTTGGGTGTCGTAGAAAATCTTGCTGTCGCCGCGCTGTTCCACCCGGCCGGCCTGGCTCCCGGAGGAGTCGTAGTACATGGTCTGGTCCCCGACCTGGCGGGTGGTCTGCTGGAGTTGGCCCTGCTCGTCGTAGTAAAAAGTGTTCTCCCCCACGGTCCGCGCCGTTCCCAGGGGTTTCCCGTCCGAGCCGTAATACATCTCGTCGCTTCCCGTCCGGCGCTGGTGCCCGGCCCCCCCGTAGTAGTCCGGGGCGAAACCTCCCTCTACGGGAATTTCCGCCCCGGGGGAGGGGATTTCCCCGTAAGGATCCGGGACGGGCTGGGGGATCAGGCCGGGGGTGGGGGCAAGCCCCCCGATCGTCCCCTCCGCGGGGGCCGTGGCCGGCTGGACGAAGGCCGTCCCGGCGAACTCGCCTTCCCAGGGCTGGGTTTGGGCCGTCGCCGCCGTGGCCGCGGCGACACTCAGGATCAAGACTGAAAATTTCATTATTTCCTCCTCCCGAGGCGTTTCGCCGCCTCCGCTCCGTTTTCGGATCCCGGCGCGAAGATTTGCCCGGCCCGCCGGGCGTTTCAACGCAGGGACTTGATTTCCGTGAAAAGCTCTTGGAACTCCGGAAACTTCATCAGGGGTTCGGTGTTGTCGAAAAACTCGGTGAAATCCCAGTAGCCGAGTTTCTCATAGTAGAGGGTCTGCAGGGCCATTTCCAGCCGGTCGGCTTGGCGGACGATCCGGGCTTCCAGGGTATCGGTCCGCTCGAACTCTTCCCAGAGGGAGAGGTATTCCCCGGCCCGGGGGAGGGCGTCGAAGACCCGCAGGGCCGACTCCAGTTCCCGGCGGTGTTTTTCCTCCGCCGAAACCCCGTCCACCGGGGTGATGTCCCCCGCGTAAACCTCCCCGGCCTCGTGAATGAGAGCCATTCGCAGGACCTTGAGCAGATCAGCCTCGGGATGATAGTTTTCCGCCATCAACAGGCTCAGAAGCGCCGTTCCCAGGGTGTGGTCGGCCACCGACTCGCACTTCTCCTCCGGGACCGAGCGCTTGAGCCAACCCTGGCGATAAAGGTTTTTCAGGGTGGAGAACTCGTTGAGGACCCTGAGCACCGGGGAGAGGGGGCGGACGATCTCCGCCGATCCTGGATTCTTGATTTTCATTTTTTTAAAAACAGGCTGAAGACTGAAGGCTGAAGGAAGGACCGCCGTATTCACATGTAGACATGTAGGTCATATAGATGGACTAAAATTCAGTTTAGCAGGAAAAGGTCCCGATCTCAAGCGCCGCGGGATCGAACAGGCGCAGGGCCCGCTCCCCGAAGGGACCGATTCCGCGGCAGATGTGGTCGGTCACGGAGCGGCAGTATTCCTCTACTTCGGCGGGTTTCTCATCCCAGCCCGGGATGATCTCTTCCACGTCCGGGATTCCGGTCGGGGAACCATAGGCCAGCTCGTTGAAGAGGAAGGAATTCCGGCGGTAAAAGGCCCGGAGGCAGCGGCGGTGGTTTTCTCCCATCGCCACCACCAGGTCGGCTTCCCGGAGCATCTCTTCCGTCAGTTTCCGCTGGCGGTGGCCGGAGGGATCGATCCCGCGCTCCCGGAGCCGCTCCCGGACCGCGGGCCGCATTTCCTGGGGCAGGGCCCGGAGCCCGGCCGAAGCGGCCTCGACCTCTCGGTTGTCCCCCAGCCAGGCTCGGAAAGCCCGCTCGGCGATCAAGCTCCGGAAAATGTTGCCCGTGCAGACGAAAAGAACGGTTTTCAAGTTTATTCTCTCTTTGAAAAACGGGATTCTACCAGAGGATCCCCGGGGGTATATCAGGAATTTAGGCTGCAACCCGCCCCCATCTTCCATGTTCGAACCCGGCCTCGCCCGGACCGGGGTTGCGCTCGGTCGCCGCGGCGGGTATATACAGTTTGAGAAACCGGGTAACTCGTCGGGAAGGGAGGCGGGGCCATGAACGGGATCTTCCGGGGAACGGTCGGGCTCTTGACCGGCGGCGTCA
>CAZIEA010000032.1:0-16908 GCA_964538495.1 uncultured bacterium
CCCCTGGGCAAAGGCGGCGGCCTCGTCGCCCCCCTCCCCCAGAACCCGGTTGCCCGGAAAAACCGTCGCCCCCCTCCGGACCCGGGTCACCGCCCCTCCTTCCTGGTCCACCGCGATCAGCAGAGGAGAATCCGCCGCCCGGGCGCGCAGTTCCTGAAGCCGGGCGGTCAGGTCCCGGAGTTGAGCGGGACTTGAGATGTTGCGCCCGAAGAGAATGACCCCGCCCAAACCTTTTTCTCGGATCAGCCCCTCGATCCGGGGGGAAGGGACCGGGCCCTCGAAACCGGCCAGCAGGGTTTCACCCAGAATTTTATTCATCATCCCTTTTCCGGGAGGCCCCGGCCCCGCGAACAATCGATTGCGCCCGAGCCCGCTTTTTTGTTATTTTATGGGGTTAAATAGCGACAGGGAGATCCTTGGTGAGCGGCGAAGGCGAAGGCCAGGTCCAGCAGAACTTCCCCCCCCAGGAATGGCGGGCGATCGAGGTTCATCGTTATTTTCTCTCCCAGCACTTCTGCCGTTTTTTCAGCATGGAAGAAACCATCCAGAGCTGGCTCAATCACCATTCCCAGCTCTGGCGGGAAGAACAGGTCCGCAACGCCACCCTGGAGCAACTCCGCGAAATCGAGAAGCATAAGTGGATCGAGTCGGAGAAGGCCGGGTGCGACCTGGGTTCGATCGCCATGATGGACTGGATCAACAAGTACGCCGAATCCTGGCGGCGGCAGTGGGAGAAAAACGAGCAGGCCGCCCAGCCTCAGTGCTGACCTACTTCCCCAGAAGCTCCCCGTACATTTTCTTGGTTTTGGCCGCGATCGACTCCCAGCTGAAATACTCCTCCACGCGCCGCCGGCCCGCCCGGCCCATCTTTCCGGCCAGCGAAGAGTCGCTCAGGAGCAGGTTTACCTTCTCGGCCAGGGCCGCGGGGTCGGCGGGTTCGACCAGGAACCCGGTCTCGCCCGGAATCACGACTTCCTTGATCCCGCCCACGGCACTGGCCACCACCGGCGTCGAGCAGGCCATCGCTTCCAGGTTTATGATCCCGAAGGGCTCGTAAACCGAGGGGCAGACAAAAACCCGGGCGGCGGAATAAAGCTGGGCGTTGATCCGGTCGCCCAGGTTCTCGTGGATCCAGAGGATGTTTTTCTTCCCTTTCACTTTCTCCGTCATGCGCTCTTCGTATTCCCTGGTGTCCGCCCCCACCGCCTCGATCACGATCTGGGCGGGAATGTCATCGGCGGCGTCGATCAGGTATTCCATCCCTTTCTGGGCCGTGGGCCTGCCCACGAAAAGCACGAAGTCCTCGGCGATGCCGTACTTTTCCCGGACGGCCGGCTCCAGCGGGACGGCGCGGTATTTCTTGAGATCGATCCCGTTGTGGATCACGACCACCTTCTCGGGATCCACGGCGAAGTTCTCGACAATGTCCTGCTTCATCATCTGGGAGACCGCCACCACCCGGTCGGCGTTCTCCAGCCCGATCTTTTCCATCCAGGCGCTGACGTGGTAAGCCTCGGCCAGTTGCTCGACTTTCCAGGGCCGGAGCGGCTCCAGGCTGTGGGAAGTGGCCACGTAGGGCTTTTTGTAAAGCTGACGGCCCAGGAACCCGGCGAAATGGGCGTACCAGGTATGCGTATGGATCACGTCCCCGTCGATCCCGTCCAGGAGCATCCGCAAGTTGGTATAAAGAGTGTTGAAAAGAGAGTCGAACTTGGGCTGGGCCGGGCAATGGGGCTTGGGATCGATCTGGTAGCCTTTGACCCGGATCTTTCCATTGACCCCATCCTGGTCCCCGAAGCAACGGACCTCGACTTCCATCATCTCCGACAGGCAGCGGGAGAGTTCGTTGATATGGACTCCCGCCCCGCCGTAGACGTAAGGGGGATATTCCCTGGTGATGAACGTGACCTTCATTTCTCCTCCCGGTTATGGGGTTGGTTCAAAGGGTTCAGGGTTCAGGGTTCAGGGTTCAGGGTTCAGGGTTCAGGACACCTTCACAAGTTAGCCACAGATTACACAGATTCAGCTCGTTGTCGTTATCGTTGTCGTAATCGGGGCGTGAGGTCGTTGTCGTAATCGAGCATAGCACAAAGCGCAGAGCGCATAACCTGCGCGACCGTAATCCGGCGAAACCCAGGATACAGGAAACAGGAGTCAGGAGTCGGGGAAACCAACGTAATCCGTAATCCGTGATCCGTAATCCGTAAACCGTCGCCTGGATTAGCGGGATTGCCGGTTTCGAATTTCGAGTTTCGTCATTCGAATTTGCCTTCTTCCTACATGTCTACATGTGAATGTGGCGGTAGTTCCTTCAGCCTTCAGTCTGCTTCTTTCACCATGAAGACCATGAAGAACATGAAGAAAAATCCGTGTAAATCTGTGTAATCTGTGGACAGATTAGTTCTTGGCGTCTTTGCGCCTTTGCGTGATGCTTTGCGCGCCCGATACCGATACCGATTACGACAACGATAACGATAACGATAACGACAACGAATTAAAACTACATGCCCTACATGTCTACATGTGAATGTGGCGGTAGTTCCTTCAGCCTTCAGTCTGCTTCTTTCACCATGAAGACCATGAAGAACATGAAGAAAAATCCGTGTAAATCTGTGTAATCTGTGGACAGATTAGTTCTTGGCGTCTTTGCGCCTTTGCGTGATGCTTTGCGCGCCCGATCCCGATACCGACCCCGATTCGCCCCTGAACCCCGAACCCTGAATCCTCCTACATGTCCTACATGTCTACATGTGAACCGTGGCGACTTCAGGCGCCGAGGTCGAGGGGGGGAACCTCGATCCGCAGGAGCAAGGCGGGCGCGGCCGGGGTCAGGGTGACCTTCTGCTCCCGTCCACACCAGATCTCCTCGGTCCCGTCCAGGAGCCGGGTCACCCGGTAAGGCTCGTTGGAGCCGATCCCGAAGGTCTCCAGCGGCAGGGTGATCCGCCCGGTATGGGCGGAAAAGGGATCCAGGTTGACGGCGCAGGCCACGAGATTGGACCCGTCCGGAGACTTTTTCCCGTAGCAAAGGACGGCATCGTCGGTGGAGCTGAAAAAACGCAGGTTGTCGTAGTAATGCAGGGCCGGATTTTCCCGCCGGATCCGGTTGAGGCGGGCGATGAAGCCCTTGATGTTCCCGGGCAGGTTCCAGTCCCGGACCTTGATCTCGTACTTTTCCGAATCCAGGTAGGCTTCCTTGCCCGGGACCAGGGGCTGGTTCTCCAGAAGCTCGAACCCGCTGTAGATCCCGTAAACCGAGGAAAGAGTGGCGGCCAGGACCAGCCGGATCAGGAAGGCGGGCTTGCCCCCGGTCTGGAGATATTCGGGGAGGATATCGGGAGTGTTGGCGAAGAGGTTGGCCCGGAGAAACTCGGCCAGGTAGGTGTTGGTCAGCTTGAGGAAATACTCGATAAGCTCGTTTTTTCCGTTGCGCCAGGTGAAATAGGTGTAGGACTGGGTGAATCCGGCCCGGGCCAGTTCTTCGAGCTTGTCGTAATCGGTGAAGGCTTCGGCCAGGAAAACCGTCTCCGGAAACCGCGCCCGGAGGTCCCGGATCAGCCAGGCCCAGAACTCGGTGGGCTTGGTGTGGGGATTGTCGATCCGGAAAGTCTTCACCCCCCTCTCGATCCAGGCCAGAAAAGTGTCGCGAACGGCTTTCCAGAGGGCCATCCGATCCTCCGGATCGAAGTTGAGGGGGCAAACGTCCTGGTATTTCTTGGGAGGGTTTTCGGCGTATTTCAGGGTGCCGTCCGGGTTATAGAAAAACCACCCCGGGTGTTCCCGGACCCAGGGGTGGTCGGGGGAGCAGTTGGAGGTGTAATCCAGGGCAAGCTCGATCCCGTACTCCCTCATTTTCTTCAGCAGGCGCCGGAAATCCGCCTCCGTGCCCAGCCTGGGGTGGATGGCATCGTGGCCGCCGGATTCGTTTCCCACCGACCACGGGGTTCCGGGCTCGTCCGGCCCCGCGGTCAGGCTGTTGTTCTTACCCTTGCGATTGGTGCGCCCGATCGGGCACACGGGGGGAAAGTAAATAACGTCAAATCCCATCTCGGCGATGTCCGGGAGGCGTCTTTCCACGTCCCGGAAAGTCCCGTGTTCCCCGGGAACGGCTCCCTGGGAGCGGGGGAACATTTCATACCAGGCCCCAAAGCGGCAGCGGGGAGGACCGATCCAGAGTTCCTGGACCTCCTCGGCGCGGGCGGTCTCCCCGTCCGGCAGCGAGGCCTCGACCGTAAAAAGCCAGCTTCCGCACTCGGAAAGAGGCAGGACCCCTTTCCAAACCGCCCCTTCCCCCGGGACCAGGGGCAGGCCGGACCAATCTTCTTCCGAAGAACCGAACGGGCGATAAAGCAAACGGCACGCGACCTCTTCGAGGGCATAAACCTCGACGCTGACCTCCAGGGGGCGGTCGGTTTCCCGTTTGACCGGGACCGACCCATCCTCGATGGTCGGATAAAGATTGCGGATCACGATCCGTCTGCTCATGCGCTCCTCCTGCCCCGGAACGGGGCGCGTTTAACGGTTGGTCACCAGGCGGTAATTTCCGCTTCGGCCCGCAAGCCGCAGGCGGCCCGAAGCCAGGGAGTTCAGGTCGGCGAGGTACCTGTCCCGGGTGACGACAAAGACCTGCTCGTCCCCGAGCAAAACCCGGGAAAAATCCTCCCGGTCCAGGAACCACTCGGATTGGTCCCCCTGGGCGCTCCCGAACTCCAGTTCCCCGTAAGTGTCGGCCAGGACCAGGCGTTGACGGGCATAAAAGGGAAATCCCTGGGCGTAAAAATCAAAACTGTAAAAGGGCATGCCGTTCCGGCGCAGCTTCAGGGCGTGCCGGGCCAGAAAGGCGGTGGAACGATCCCTCCCCACCGAAACCCTGAGAACGGCGGTCCCGGCCGAGCCCGCGATTAAAAACGCCGCCGCCAGGGTCCAGAGCCCGGCCCGGGGGGAAACCGGGAAGACCGCCAGAATCGCCCCCCCCGCCAGGACCAGAACCGCCCCGGCCCAGAAGCAAGCCCCAGGGGCCAGGCGGGGAGCGGCGACCAGGAGGGGATAGCCGGTCAGGGCCAGGCCCGCGACCAGCATCATCCCGGCGGCGGCGAGAAATTCGCTCCGCCACCCCCCTTCCGGCGACCGGGCCAGGGCCCGATCCAACGCCCGCCCCATGAGCAACCCCAGGGGAGGCAGGCAGGGAAGGATATAGGACGGAAGCTTGGAGCTGGACAGGCTGAAAAAAATGAAGATCACCCCCCCCCAGCACACGAGAAAAAGCAGGTCCCGTTTCTCCTCCGGAACGCGGCCGGGGATATTCCGGAGAATCCGGGGCAGGAAAACCGTCCAGGGCAGGAGGAACCCGGCCAAAACCGGAAAAAAATACCAAAAAGGCTCGGCGTGAAAAGCTTTCTTGTCGTCCATGCCGAGAAATCGCTCCAAGTGCTCGTGGATAAAAAAATAGCGGGGAAACTCGGGATTGACGGCCGAAACCGCCACAAACCAGGGAGCGGACACCAGGAGGAAAAGCCCTATCCCGGGGAGAGAGGCCACCCGACGGACCGCGCGCCAATCCCTCCGCAAGAGAACATAAGCCGCCAGGCCCCCCACCGGAAGCATGATCCCGATCAAGCCCTTGGCCAATACGGCCAGTCCCAATGCCGCCCAGCCGCACAGGACCCATCCTCTCCCCTCCCCCGGGCCCCGAACGGCCAGGAAGAAAAAACCCATCCCGGCCGTAAGCAGGGTGGTCAGGGTCATGTCGATGATGGCCAACTGCCCCAGGGCCAGGTAGCCGAGGGAAGAGGCGGTCACCGCCAGGGAGAGAACCCCGGCGCGGCGGCCGAAGAGCTTTCCGCCCAGCCAGCCGAGAAAGGCCAGGCCGAGAAGAGCGGAAAGAGCCGCCGGGAGTCGGACGGCATACTCGTTGACGCCGAAAACCGCCAGGGAAAGCCCGGTGGCCCAGTAATAAAGCGGGGGCTTTTCGAAGTATTTGACGTAGTTGAGCCGGGGGGTGAGCCAGTCCCCGCTCTCGAGCATCTCGCGGGCGATTTCCCCATAACGGGCCTCGTCCGGCTCCACCAGCACTCCCGCCCCCAGGGGCGCCAGGTAACAGACCGCCGCCAGAAGAAGCCAGATTAAGGGGCTTTTCTCCCCGGGAAACCGTCCTCTCCCGGGCTTTATTTCAGTCGTTGCGCTCATTTTTGTCTGGCTTCCCCGGGACTCCGGACGGGTGCCGGATTCTCTATACCCGGCGGAGTTTTTCATAATATCATTCCCTGGTCATGAAAATTTTACAAAGATACATCGGTTCGGCCGTCCTCGTCCACACCGTGGTGATTCTCCTGATCCTGGCGTCCATCCTTTGCCTGGCCAACCTCCTCAAGATTTCCGACCTCCTGGTCAAGGGCATGAGCCCCCTGATCATTCTGAAGTTCATGTACTTCGTGGTGGTGAGCCTGCTCGACTTCACCATCCCCATGGCGATCCTGGTCGCCACCCTGCTGGTCTTCGGGCGACTTTCCTCGGACAACGAGATTACGGCGATGCGGGCTTCCGGGGTGGGCTTGCGCCTGATCACCACCCCGGTCCTGCTTCTGGCGCTGGCCTTCACGGTCTTGAGCCTGTTTCTCAACAGCGTGGTTATCCCCAAAAACACCTACGAAACCCGCCGTCTCAAAGCCCAGGCCGGGGTAATGGGGCCGGAGGTGCTCCTCGAACCAGGGGAGTTCGTGGAATTTCCCGGCTTCGCGGTCAAGATCCGGAGCCGCGAAGGCGACTTTTTCCGCAACATCTCCATCTACCAGTACGAGGGCATCCCCGTGTTCGAGAAATCACCTGGAGAGGAAAACGCGCCGCCGGCGGCGGCGCCAGCGGCCGGGATCGGCGAACCCGGAGGAAAACCGGCCGGGACCCCGGGAGCGGAAGTCACCGTCCGGTACGTCAAGCGCCTGACCAAGGTGATCATGGCCAAGCGGGCCAGGCTGGAAACCGATCCCGAACAGAAAATTTGCCGGCTCTACCTGGAAGACGGAAGCCTCGACGAATACGACCTGAAAAACCCCATGGTCAGCACCAGAACGACTTTCGGAGCTCTCAGCTATCCCATCGATCTCTCGCATTCCTTCGCCAAGGCCGAAAACGTGAGCAAGCGGACCAAGGATATGACCAGCCTGGAAATCCTGGACCGCCGGCGAGAATTGATCCGGGCCGGCGCCGATCCCGGCGACATCTGTCTCCTGACCACGGAATTGCACCGGCGTCTGGCCTTTTCCGCCGCCAGCCTCTCCTTCGTCCTGATCGGGATTCCCCTGGCCATCACTACTCACCGGGGGGAAAAGGCGATCGGGATGGCCTTGAGCCTGGCCATTTTTTTCGTTTTCTATCTTTTCGTGCTTTCCGCCAACGCCCTCGACGACCAGCCCGCTTACTATCCCTGGGCGATCCTCTGGGCCCCCAATCTCATCTACGCCGTCCTGGGGGTAGGGCTGACTTTGAGATATACCCGGATTTGACCACATGAGAACCCTCGACCGATACATTCTGCGCTCTTTCGCGATCCCGTTCTTCTACTGCCTGAGCGCCTTCATCATCCTTTTCATCATCGGCGATCTTTTCGAGCATCTCGGCGATTTTCTCAAACTCCCGGGCTGGTTTCTCGTCGCCCTCCGTTACTACGCCTTTTTCGTGCCCTCGGTCTTCATCTTCATCGTTCCCATCGCGATACTGCTGGGCCTGCTCTACTCGCTGGGGCACCTCCAGCGACACAACGAGATCAATGCCATGCGGGCGGGCGGGATCGGGATTTACCGCGTGGTCGCCCCCCTGCTCTGGGCTTCTTTTTTCCTCAGCCTGGCGGTTTTCGCGATCAACGAGACCGTGGCGCCCCGGGCCTTGCGCCAGTCCCAACTGCTCAAGGAAGACGAGTTCGGCCCTGAAAACGGATTCGATTCCGCCCTCCGCGACGTCACCTATTTCAACCCGGTGACCAACCAGGAATTTTATTTCCAAACCTTCGACATGAAAAACGGCGCGGCCGAAGGAATCAAGATCTACGAACGCCGCCCGGACGGCCAGACCCACCGGGCTATCAGCGCCGAGCGAGGCGCCCTTCTGGACAGTTCCTGGTGGCTTTTCGACGGTCTGATTTATACCTACCCCGAGGACTCCGTCCCGCTCAAGCAGAGTTTCGGCAAGCTGGCCTTCGATTTCAACCTCCGCCACGACGACCTGGTTCAGAGCAAGCGGGAGCTGTCGGGGTTGAGCCTGGCGGAAATCATCGGAATGCTGGAGAGGAAAAAAGGCTTCCCCCGTTCGGCCCTGCGGCCGGTCCTGGTCGAGATGCACCAGAAGATCTCCCTACCCTTGGCCTGCTTGATCATGGGCGGGATCGGGGTCGGTTTCGGGATCCGGGTCGGCCGGGGCAGTTTGATGGTCGGGGTCTCCTCGAGCCTGCTGCTGGGATTTCTCTACTACGTGCTCTACTCCCTCTCGGTCGCCTTCGGCAAGCAGGGGTATCTCCCTCCGGCCCTGGCGGCCTGGCTCGGCAATATCATCTTCGGCCTGGCCGGGGCAATCTCCCTCTCCCGCCTCAATTGAGTAAAAACGGAAGCCTTCCACTGATTTCACAGACTACACGGATCAAACTACGAATTACGCGAATTACGCGAATTCAGGCGCCGGATTACGGATCACTGGTTACGGATTACCGATCTTCATGCTTCATGGTGAGAAAATTTAATCTCTGTGGCCTCTGATTCTCCTCTGTGATCTCTGTGGTAAAACAGGGCCGCGGGAGATCCGAAAACGAAAAAAGTTGCTTGCGGGCGAAGGAATGGTTAAGTTTCTCGCTTTAAAAGTCGAAAACCAGGAGCGCAAAATGAAGAAATCTCCCGAATTCCGCGTCGCCGACCTGAAATTGGCCGATTTCGGGCGCAAGGAAATCGAGATTGCCGAGAAGGAAATGCCCGGGCTGATGGCTACCCGGGCCAAGTACGGGCCAGAAAAACCCCTCTCCGGCAAGAAGGTCACCGGCAGCCTGCACATGACCATCCAGACGGCGGTCCTGATCGAGACCCTCGTCGAACTCGGGGCCGAGGTCCGCTGGTGTTCCTGCAATATCTTTTCCACCCAGGACCACGCCGCCGCCGCCATCGCCGCCCGGGGAATCCCGGTCTTCGCCTGGAAAGGCGAAACCCTCTCCGAGTACTGGGAATGCACCTACCGTGCCTTAATCCGGCCGGACGGGAGCGGTCCCCACCTAGTGGTGGACGACGGGGGGGACGCCACCCTGATGATCCACCGGGGGCTGGCGGCGGAAAAAGACCCCTCGATCCTGGAGCGTCCTGCCGCCGGCGAGGACGAGCTTCAGCTCAACCGCCTGCTCAAGAAAATCCTCCGGGAAAACCCGGGCGTCTGGGCCCGGACGGCGGCGGAACTGGAGGGCATTTCCGAGGAGACCACCACCGGGGTCCACCGCCTTTATCAGATGATGGAGGAAGGAATCCTCCTGGTCCCGGCCATCAACGTCAACGATTCGGTGACCAAGTCCAAATTCGACAACCTCTACGGCTGCCGCGAGTCCCTGGCCGACGGGATCAAGCGCGCCACCGACGTCATGGTGGCGGGCAAGGTCGTAGTGGTCTGCGGCTACGGCGACGTGGGCAAAGGCTCGGCCCAATCCATGCGCGGGCTCGGGGCCCGGGTGATCGTAACCGAGATCGATCCGATCTGCGCCCTCCAGGCCGCCATGGCCGGATACGAGGTCAAGCGGGTCGAAGATGTCCTCGCTTTCGCCGACATCTTCGTGACCGCCACCGGGAACCGCGACGTCATAACCATCGGACACATGGCCCGGATGAAGAGCGAGGCTATCGTCTGCAACATCGGGCATTTCGATAACGAGATTCAGGTGGCCGAACTGGAGGCTTATCCAGGGATCAAAAAGATCAACATCAAGCCCCAGGTCGACCGCTACCTCTTCCCGGACGGGCACAGCATCTTCCTGCTCGCCGAGGGCCGTCTGGTCAATCTCGGCTGCGCCACCGGGCATCCCAGCTTCGTAATGTCCAACTCCTTCACCAACCAGACCCTGGCCCAGATCGAACTGGCCCGCGGCGGAAAGAAGCCCGGAGTCTACACCCTCTCCAAGGCCCTGGACGAGGAAGTGGCCCGATTGCACCTGGAAAAACTGGGGGTCAAGCTGACCCGGATGACCCCAAACCAGTCCCGGTACGTCGGCATCCCGGTCAAGGGTCCCTTCAAGCCGGATCACTACCGCTACTGAGGCGATTCCAGGCTCCGCGGGCGTTAATCACGCCAAGACGCCAAGACGCAAAGAGAAATTTCTCCGCGCCTTGGCGTCTTGGCGTGAAACGATTTTCAGGATCCGCTCAGAGGCCGGCGGCCTTGATGACTTCCTCGACGCGGTCGGTCTTTTCCCAGGGGAAGTTCATGTTCTCCCGTCCGAAATGCCCATAGGCGGCGGTATCCTGGTACTTCCAGCCGTTGGCATGGGGTTTTTTCAACCCCAGGCAGGCGATGATATTCTTGGGCTTGAGCGCGAAAACCTCCCGGATGACCTCGACCGCCTTCTCGTCGGTGATTTTCCCGGTCCCATGCAGGTTGACATAGACCGAAACCGGTTCCGGCACCCCGATGGCGTAGGCAAGCTGGACCTCGCAGCGATCGGCCAGAGAAGCCGCGACGATGTTCTTGGCCATGTAACGGGCCATATAAGCGGCGGAGCGGTCAACTTTGGAAGGATCCTTGCCGGAAAAAGCGCCGCCCCCGTGGGGCGCTTCCCCGCCGTAGGTGTCCACGATAATCTTGCGGCCGGTAACCCCGGTATCCGACTGCGGACCCCCAACCTCGAATTTCCCGGTGCCGTTCACGATCCAGATCGTTTTGCCTTCCCGGTAAAAATCCTTGAGCACCGGTTTGATCACCTTTTCCAGGATATCCCGCTTGGCCTCTTCGGTCATGAACTCCCCGGAGGCATCCACCACCTCGTGAGTGTGCTGGGCGGCGATCACCACCCGCGGGACTGAGGCCACTTTGCCCCCGATGTATTCGGCCGTGACCTGGCTTTTGCCGTCCGGACCCAGCCAGGGCAAGACATTGTCCTTGCGCGCCTGGGAGAGGGCCAGGCAGAGACGATGGGCCATCATGATCGGGAACGGCATCAATTCCTTGGTCTCCCGGCAGGCGTATCCCACCATCAGCCCCTGGTCTCCCGCCCCCTGCTCCTTGTACTCCCCCATCCCCTCGGTTACGCCCTGGGAAATGTCGGGTGATTGGCGCCCGATGGCGTTGAGGATGGCGCAGCTCTTGTAATCGAATCCGTATTCGGGACGGGTGTAGCCGATCCCCTTGACCACCTCGCGAACCAGTTTAGGAACATCGACATAGGCCGTAGTCGTAATCTCGCCCCCGACGATGGCCAAACCCGTGGTGATGAAGGTCTCGCAGGCCACTCGGCCCTGGGGATCGTCGGCCAGAACCCGGTCGAGAACAGCGTCGGAAATCTGGTCGCAAACCTTGTCCGGGTGCCCCTCGGTCACCGATTCCGAAGAAAACACGTAATGTTTCGGTTTCATCGCTCCTCCTTGAAATTGGTTATATTTCCTACATGCCCTACATGTCTACATGTGAAGATCGGGAGAGTAGTTATAGGTGAACGGCCCGGGACGGGCAAGCCTTAATTCTCCTTTCCGGAGAGGCCGAGGGAGCGGAAAAAATCAAGAGCGGCTTTCCGGATCTCGTCCGAGCGCCGACACCCGAGGACCCGATCCGCCAGGGAGCGAGCCTGGAAAATCCGCAGCGCGCGGATTATCTCCTTGACCTCGGGAACCGCCATCGGGCTGACGCTGAACTCGTCCAGTCCCAGCCCGAGCAGAATCGGAACGATCAGGGGATCCCCCGCCATCTCCCCGCACATCCCGACCCAGATGTTGTTGCGATGGGCAATGTCGACAATCCGCTGGATCAGCAGCAGCACGGCCGGATGTAAAGGCTCGTAGAGGTAGGCGATCTTCTCGTTCACCCGGTCCACGGCCAGGGTGTATTGGATCAGGTCGTTGGTCCCGATGCTGAAAAAGTCCACTTCGGCCGCCAGGCTTTCGGCCACCAGGGCCGCGGAGGGGACCTCGATCATTATCCCCACTTCCATGGAGCGGTTAAAGGCGATCGCGGCCTCGTCCAGTTCCCGCTTGGTTTCCTCCCAGACCTTGAGGACCCTGAGCAGCTCGGAGTAGCCCGAGATCATGGGAAACATCACCTTGACATTGCCCCGGGACGAGGCCCGGAGGATGGCCCGAAGCTGGATCTTGAAGATATCCTGGCGCTCCAGGCAAAACCGGACGGCCCGCCAGCCCAGAAACGGATTCAACTCCCGGGAAATATCCAGCGTGGAAACGAACTTGTCCCCCCCGATATCGAGGGTGCGGATGATCACCGATGAGGGCAAAGCCCGCTCCGCCACCGCGTCGTAGGCGCGGAACTGTTCCTCCTCGTCCGGGAGATCTTCGCGGTTGAGATAAAGATACTCGGTCCGATAGAGCCCGACCCCCTCGGCCCCGTTTTCGGCCACGGCGTCCATGTCCCCGGGCATCTCGATGTTGGCCGCCAGAGTCACGCGGTAGCCGTCCCTGGTCTCGGCGGGCTTGTCCCGAAGCACCTTAAGAACCCGGGAGTGCTCGGCGATCAGGGCCTGCTCCTGCTCGATCTTCTTCAGGGTGGCCCGGGTCGGGTTGAGAATCACCCGTCCCCGGTTGCCGTCCACCACCACCATGTCCCCGGAAACGGCGGCCCGGCTCACCTCCCCCGTTCCCACCACGGCGGGAATGGCCAGGGAGCGGGCCATGATCGCGGTATGGGAAGTCCGCCCCCCCACGTCGGTGGCGAAACCGGTCACGAACTCCCGGTTCATCTGGGCGGTATCGGAGGGAGAAATGTCGTGGGCGATCACCACCACCTTCTCTTCCAGTTCCGCCAGACTCTTGCTCTTGTGTCCGGAAAGGTTGCGCAGCACCCGCCGGGCCACGTCCTTGATGTCACTGAACCTTTCCCGGAGATAATCGTCCTCGATCTGGGAGAAGGCCTCGGAATAGCGCGAAATCACCTCCTGGAATATGGTTTCGGCGTTGAGCTCCCGCTCTTCGATCCCCCGGATCACTTCCTCGATCAGGGCCCGGTCCTCGACCACCAGGAGGTGAGCGTCGAAAAGATCGGACTCGTTGCGCTCCAGGCGGTCGGCCAGCCGGCGCCGGATGCCTAAAAGCTCCCGCCGGGTCGCAATCAGGGAATCCTCGAAACGGGCGATTTCCGAGGCCACTTCCCCCGGCAGGACCTTGCGCTGCTCGACTTTCAACTCCTCCGGGCTGAAAATGAAAACCTTGCCTACGATCATGCCCGGGGAGGCGGCCATTCCCTCCAATATGATTTCTTTCTTCATTTCGGGTCCGATCCCGCCCTTATTCTTCCCCGAACTTCCGCTCCAGGAGACCGGCGATTTCATCCAGGGCCGCGGCCGCGTCGGGCCCTTCGGCGCTGATCCGGAGGACCGAACCCTGGGCCGCGGCCAGCATCAGCACTCCCATGATGCTCTTGGCGTTGATTTTAACCCCGCCTTTTTCAATAAAGATTTCGGAACTGAACCTGGAAGCGGCCTGCACGAGCTGGGCCGCCGGCCGGGCGTGAAGCCCGTACTTGTTCTGAATCGAAAGCTCTCTCAGCAACGCCGGCATCTTTCTTGCTCTCTCTCCACTTACCCCCCTCACTCCTCGGGCCCGCTTACGCGGGGGTGGTCGGGACGGAGCCGGCTCATCAGGAGCTGGTCCAGCTCCTGGGCCGGATTGTGCCCCATCTGCTTGGAGCGGAAATTGAGGGCGGCCAGTTCCACCAGCAGGGCCAGGTCCCGGCCCGGGCGAACCGGGACCAGCAGGTGCGGGAGACGGACACCGAGCAGGGTGTAGATAGAGTCCTCCAGACCCAGGCGCTCGTATTCCTTCTCCGGGTCCCACTGTTCCAGAGTCACCGCCAGATCGAGCCGGCTCCGGGGGCGCACGCTTCCCGGACCGAATAGGTTCTTGATGTTGACAATGCCCAGTCCGCGGATCTCCATGTGGAACCTGGTCAACTCGGAGCCTTCCCCCACCAGGTATTCCCCGTCCACCAGGCGGACATGAACGATGTCGTCGCTGACCAGCCGGTGCCCGCGCTCCACCAGGCTCAAGGTGCACTCGCTCTTGCCGGCCCCGCTTTTGCCCATGATCAGGATCCCGACTCCGTAGACTTCGGCCAGGTTCCCGAATACCGTGCTTTGGGGGGCGATCTTTTCCTGGAGATAAATCGTGCAGGCATTGACCAAGCGGATCGTCACCTGCGGGGAACGGAATACCGGGATCTCGGCCCGCTCCGCCTCCTCGGTCAGTTCCGGCGGGGGGGTGTAGTTCCGGGCGATGATGCAGAAGGGGATTTTCTGGGCGAAGAGCCCGCGCAGGCGGCGGCGTCGCTCTTCGGCGGGAAGATCGCGCAGGTAGCTGATTTCCACCTTGCCCAGAACCTGGCCCCGGCGCCGGGCGAAAAAACGGGCATAACCGGACAGGATCAGACCCGGACGGTTGATCTCCGAGACCAGGATGCGCCGCCGGAGGCCTTTTTCCCCCGCCACCAGGGTGAGTTGCAGCCGCTCGGAGAGCTGGGAATAGAAGTTGTTGACGGTTACGCCCCTCATGAGCCCGCCTCAAAGTTCGATAAAACCGAGCGCACCCGCTTTCCGGCGGTAAACGATCGCCAGTCCTTCCATCTCCAGATCTTGATAAATCAGGAAATTGCGCCCGGATTCCTTGAGCTTGGCAATGGCGGCCGGCCGGAGCATCTCTTCGATTTCCAGGTCCCGGGAACCGCGGAGTTCGGATATCGCTTCCGCTCCCACGCCCTCCTGCAGCTCGGAAACATAGAGTTGGCGGCGGCGTTTCTGCCCTTCTTCAATTTTGCCTTTCAGCTTCCGCAAACGCCGCTGCGCAACCTTGACCGCCTTGTCCACGACCGGGTAAAGGCCGCGGCCTTTCTCGGTGACCGAGATCTGCTGGTGCCCGGCGTGGATGATCAGCTCCACCCGATAAACATACTTCTCGAACTCGATAACGACCCGGACGGAGAGATTCCGGTGCCAGACATGTTCCAACTGGGTAAGCTTCTCGCGGATGAACGCCTTTTCTCCTTCCTCGACCGGGACATGGCGGCTGGTGATCTCGATCTGCACGTTCCCCTCCTTACATTTGAAACGTTTCCCCCAGGTAGATTTCCTTGGCCCGGGGGTCGTTGATCAATTCTTCCGCGGTTCCGGAAATCAGGATGCGCCCCTCGTACATGATATAGGAACGCTGGGTGATGGCCAGGGTCTCGCGGACATTGTGGTCGGTGATCAGGATCCCCAGGCCTTTTTCCCGCAAGTAGGCGATGATGCCCTGGACATCGGCTACCGCGATGGGATCGACCCCGGCGAAGGGTTCGTCCAACATGATGAAGCTGGGATCCGTCACCAGGGCCCGGGCGATCTCCAGCCGCCGCCGCTCCCCCCCGGAAAGCTGGCAGGCCAGGCTCTCGGACAATTTGAGGATCCCGAGTTCGTCCAGAAGCTGATCCTTGCGGCGGCGGCGCTCGGCGCGCTTCATGGGCAGGGTCTCGAGAATAGCAAGAATGTTCTGCTCCACCGTCAGGTTGCGGAATATGCTCGGTTCCTGGGAGAGATAGCCCATCCCCAACCGGGCCCGGCGGGACATGGGCAAGTGAGTGACGTCGTGCCGGGCGAAATAAACGCGGCCCGCGTCGGCCCGGATCAGCCCCACCACCATGTAAAAGGTGGTGGTCTTCCCGGCCCCGTTGGGCCCGAGAAGCCCGACGATCTCGCCCCGTTTGACAAAGAGGCTGACATCGTTAACCACCGGGCGCTTCCGGTATTTTTTGACCAGATTTTCGGCCCGCAGCAATTCCATCCGTCTCGGCCCCCTAGAACTCCAGCTCGAACTCCGTCCGGGGATGAAACTCGATATCCCGGGCCCGGTCGATTTCGACGTTCCCGGTCCGGAAGTTGTAGGTAATGCTCCGGCCGGAAACCGAGTTATTGCCTTCCCGGAGGACGGCATTCCCCACCAGCACCGCTTTTTTCTCTTCCGGATAGTAGATAAGGGCGTCGCCGGTCCCCTCCCTGCCCTCGGTCAGGATGCGGACATTTCCCCGGGCTTCCGCCCGCTCGACCTTTTTCCCGGAGTCTTGGGTGAAAATCACCAGCAGGTCGGACAGGATCGTTCCCCGCTGGTTCCGGACCCGGACATTGCGGAAAAACCTCACCCACCCTTCCCGATAGTTGATCAGCATGTTCCCGTCGCAGGTGATCTCGGTCCAATCGTCCCCGATCACCTCGGGCACTTCTTCCCGATTTTCCCGGGGGGAGATAATGTCCTCGAAATCGAGCGCCGGCGCGGGCCACGCCCCCGGGGCCGCCAGAAAGGCGACCAGCAGAAGCGCAAAAAAATCGATTTTCTTATTCACCCGGAAAAAGCCCCAGATTTCCGCTTTCCTTGATCAAAACCCGGACATCCTCCAGGATCCTGATCTCTTCCCGGGAAATCGACCAGAGGACGCCTTTCCCCGTCAGGAGCAGCGGCCCCCGCCGGACCACCACCCACTGGCCCGGAGCCGAGGCCGACCGGGCCTGCAGGTCGTAATCCCCCCGGGGGATCTCTATGCTTACCGGCCCAAGTTCCTCGTCGTGACTGCGGGCAAAAAGCTCGACCAGGGTGACGATATCCTCGGTCTTGAACTCGGCGCCGCTGCCCCGAATCTCCCAGTCGATGTCCCCGGCGGAGTCGGGGATGTAGCGGATGAAACCGTCCTTGATCCCCTGGGGAGCGCCAAGGG
>CAZIEA010000033.1:0-9702 GCA_964538495.1 uncultured bacterium
CATGTTCTTCATGATCTTCATGGTGAGAAAAGCAGGGCTGAAGGAACCGCCGCCTCATTCACATGTAGACATGTAGAACTTCAAATTCGAAATCAGAATGGCGAAATTCGAAACCCGCCAGTCCACGGATTTCACGGATTTTACCTTCATGTTCTTCATGATCTTCATGGTGAGAAAAGCAGGGCTGAAGGAACCGCCGCCTTTTCAACCATGTAGGCCATGTAGGGCATGTAGAAGGGTTCAGGGTTCAGGGTTCAGGGTTCAGGGTTCAGGGTTCGGGCGCGAATCGGGGTCGGGATCGGGATCGAGCGAGGGGAAGAAAACCTTTCGCCGCGGCTACCGTCTCAGACCAGAATGATCCGGGCGTCCAGGGCCCGGACCCCGGTCTCGTCGGCCAGCACCGGGTTAGCGTCGAGTTCGGAAATCCGGGGATGGTCGAGCATGAGCCGGGAAACCCGGCTGATCAGATCGGCCAGGGCGACAAAATCAATCGGCCCGTTCCCCCTCACCCCTTCCAGGATGGGCAGGGTCCTGATCTCGCGGATCTGGCGCAGGGCTTCCTCCGGAGAAACCGGGGCCACCCGGAAGCTGACGTCCTTGAGCACCTCCACGAAGATCCCCCCCAGCCCGAACATGATCACGGGACCGAACTGGGGATCGGTGCTGGCCCCAACGATGACTTCCCTCCCACCCGCGGAGGAAATCATCTTCTGGACCAGGACCCCCTTGATCTCGGCGGAGGGATCGTAGGCAGCGGCGTTGGCGAGAATCTCTTCCCAGGCAACCCCCACCGATCTCGTATCCTTGATGTTGACCTTGACCCCGCCGGCGTCGGACTTGTGCACGATCTGGGGGGACATGATCTTCATCACCACCGGGAATCCGATCTCGTCGGCGATAGCCCCGGCCAGGGCGGGGCCGGTGGCCAACCTTCCCGGGGCGACCGGAATCCCGCAGGCGCTAAAAATCGCCTCGGCCTCGTATTCCAACAGAGCCTTGCGCCCCTCGGAGAGGGCCTCGTCTATGATTTTTTCGATCTCCATCTCTCGACGTCCTCTTACAATGGGTTCATGGTGTTCAATTTCTGCACCTGATTAACTCTGATTTCTCTGATTCCTTCCTGGTCGTTATCGCTATCGTTATCGTAATCGGGGCGTGAGGCGTGAGGCGTGGCGCCTCTGAATTCTAGATTCTGAACGCATCTTCAAACCGCTAATCTCGCCAATCCCCACCAATCCAGGCGACTGTTTACTGCTAACTACCCAACTGCTTATCGGATTTCGCGAATCCTGACTCCTGTTTCCTGTATCCCGGGTTTCGACGGATTACGGATCACTGATTACGGATTACGGGTTTCCCTGAATCCTTCTACATGTCTACATGTGAATGAGGCGGCGGTTCCTTCAGCCGCAATCAGCGGCGGCGGTACTCGCCGTAATCGGCCAGAGCTTTCATGGTGTAGGCGGCGGCCTTGACGTCGAAGAAGTTGGGAATGTGGTGAGCGGTAAGATAGTCGATCCCCTCCGCCGAGATGGCCCCGCCCATGAAGGCGCCCATGACCGGCTTGCCGTATTTGGCGGCGGTTTCCACCACCGCCCGGGCGTCACCCAGGTTGTCGGTGACCGCCTGCAGGGTCTGGATCACGATCACCCCGTCGTAAAGATCGGACTTCATCACCTCTTCCAGAGTGGCCCGGTAACGCTCGGGCCCGGCGTCCCCCACGATGTCGAAGGGGTTGCCCCGCGACCAGGCGGGGTGCAGAAGCCCGGTGGCGTCCAGGCGCGCGATCATCTCGGAGGGCGGATCCGGAAGTTCGAGGCCCACCTCCTGGCAATAGTCGGTGCACATCACCCCGCAAGCCCCGCCGTTGGTGACGATGGCCACCCGGCGGCCCTTCATCACGGGCTGGAAGGCCAGGGCCTGGGTGATGGAAAGAAGCTCGGTCAGGTTGTCGGCCGGAATCACTCCAGCCTGCCGGAAAGCCCCGGTATAGACGGCGTAACTGCCCGAAAGCGACCCGGTATGGGAGGAAACCGCCTTGGTCCCCTTGGCGCTGCGGCCGGCCTTGAGCACGACGATGGGTTTGATCTTGGAGACCTGGGCCGCCACTTCCAGGAACCGGCGGCCGTCCCCCACCCCCTCCAGGTAAAGGGCGACGGCCCGGGTGGATTCGTCCTGGGAGGCCCAGCCCAGGAAATCCGGCACGTCGAGATCGGCCTTGTTGCCGTAGCTGACCATGGCGCTGAATCCGTATTTGCGGCTGATGGACCAGTCGATAATGCAATCCACCAGCGCCCCCGACTGGCTGAAAAGCGCCACCGAGCCGGGGAACGGCAGGGTGATGCCGAAACTGGCGTTGAGGTTCCCGGGGGGATAGAGGGAACCCAGGCAGTTGGGCCCGATCACCCGGATATTCCCGGAGCGGGCCACGGCCATGAACTCCTCCTGGAGTTTTTGCCCTTCTTTCCCGGCTTCCCCGAAGCCGGCGGTGAGGATGATGGCCCCCTTGACGCCCTTGGCGGCGCATTCCTTCATCGCCGGGGCCACGGCGGGGCCGGGGATGCAGAACACCGCCACGTCCACCTCCCCCTCCACGGCGGAGACGGAAGGGTAGCACTTGAGCCCCAGAATCTCCTTCTCCTTGGGGTTGACGGGATAGATCTTCCCGGCGAAACCCCGCAGGCCTTCCCGGGGCACTTCCCCGCCCGCAATCAGGCCCTTGAGCACGGTGTGCCCGACTTTCTTGTCCTGGCGGGAGGCGCCCAGGACCGCCACCGAACGGGGGTGGAAAAACACGTCCAGTTCGCGGTAAATCCTGCCCAGATCTTCAGCCATCGTCAGCTTCTCCTTGCTGAAATTACCGCCGGCGCCACGAAGGGATTTCTCCCGGACAGCAGGCGGAAAAAGTAAAAATCATCTTATAAAAACACGCCCCCGTTTCAACAGTATTCTCCCGGGCAACGGCCTCAAGAGCATCCCGGCGGGCGCCTTCAAGCTCCGGATTCCCCCGGCTTGAAATCGGGAGAAACCCACTGCGGCTTCGCAGCGCAACGGTCACCGGGCGGAGTTTCGCCGAGTTTTCTTTCGATATCGCGCAGGCGATTCGAAATTTGGTCGATCCGGAATTCGATGGAGTTGAGTATCCAGAATTGAAAGTGATCGACCCGGGCGTGGCTGTGAATCATCCAGATGATCTTGATCGAGACCAGCAGGATGCCGACCTCGAGAGAGAAAAGCGAGGGGAGCGGCAGGGATACGCGCAGAACGTGCCGGCAGATATCCGCGGCAAAAAGCATCAGCAGCAGGGCCACGAACATCAAGGTAACGACCTTGTCCCGCTTCCGGGTGCTCCTGCCCCCGATCTGCCCGACTACGCCCCGGATCTTCTCCTTTTCCTCCTGGAACTTTTTCAGTTCCTCCGTCAACTCGGCTATCTGGTCGGTCGGCACGGTCTTTTCGCTCCTGGCTTCGGCAAAAAGCCTTTTATGAAAGATTGCCATTCTTGTTTTCGCAAAAAAATTTTTGGGGAGATCAAATCGCAACCGTTTCCGCGCCTTGGATATGAGTGGAAAAACTTTTTTTGATATGTTTTCATGCCGGGCAAACGCAGTCAAGAAAAAGGCGGAAATCGGGGGTGAAAGCGCTGAAGCTGATCCTTGTCATCCTGTTGCTCCTGCCGGGGGCGGCCCCGGGGGGAGAAGAGCGCCCGGCGCCCGAGCTGCTGGTCCTGGAAATCCACGACGAAGCCGGGGATCAGGAGTTTCCTGTTTCCATTCCCTCGGCTTACCCCGGGGGCGATCTCCTGGGGGCCCGCCTGGTCCTGGAAAAAGTTCCCGTCAAGCGGGACCCCCGGATCGCCGGCTACTACACCGCCTGCGTCTATGTCCCGCTCCGGCTCGAACTCGACATCCGCGAAGGGCTCCACGGGGGGGAAGTCCAGCGCAACATTTTCATTTCCATTCCCCCGCTGCACATCGAACATGTCGCGGTCCGCAACTCCCTGCCCGTCCCGGGGCCCTCCGGCGAGGAGGAACAGCTCCTGCTCGAAGGGCAGATGGAATGCGGATTCCTGACCGGGATGGAGGAAAGGCTGGATCTGCTCATCGAAACCCTCCGGGAAACCCCCACCTACCGGAACCTGGCCTTCGACGCTCCCCTGGCGGACCGTCACCGGAATTTTCAGGAAGCTTCCGAGCTTTCCATCAGCCGGGGAACCGTCTTCTATTTTCCCCGCACCCCGGCTTTTCACTGGCGCGAGGTCCCGCCGGTGACGATAGCCTCTTCCCTGGCGGTCTGCGAACTCGAGGCGGGGCGGGCCCTGGGGATTAAGATGCTGGTGGCCGACGAACTCAGGGGCTCCTGGTCCGAGGCCACCGATCGGCCCCCGGCGGGCGATCAGTAACAGCCCAGAGGAGGGAAAAAGGGTTCAGGGTTCAGGGTTCAGGGTTCAGGGCGCGCAAGATTTTGCACCTGATTAACTCTGATTCCTCTGTTTACTTCCTTCGTGGTCGTTGTGGTTATCGTTGTCATGATCGTGATCAGGGCGTAAGGCTTGGCATTAATTAAAATTCGAAATCAGAAGTCAGAAATCCGAAACAAAAACCAAATTCGAATTTCCCAAACGATGCGCCGGTTCAGCGGTTTCGAATTTCGGCATTCGAATTTCGACTTTATCTTGGCGTCTTGGCGTGATGATGGCGCGCCCGATCCCGATAGCGATGGTGAATTAAACTACATGCCCTACATGGCCTACATGGTTGAAAAAGCGGCCTTTCCTTCAGTCTTCAGCCTTCAGCCTATTTTTTTTACCATGAAGGGCATGAAGAACATGAAGGTAAAATCTGTGTAATCTGGGGACAGATCAAATCTTGGCGTCTTTGCGTGAGAAAAGCAGATTTTCTACATGCCCTACATGTCTACATGTGAATGCGGCGGCGGTTCCTTCAGCCTGATCTTTAGCACGTGACAGGTGGGAGGAGATACGGCATAATTTATTTTCCTCGGAACCTGGGAATAAAGGAGATTCCGCCATGACCGACGCTTACCAGCGCAGCATCCCGATGCAGGTGATCGCGGGCACCCTGAAGTGGAACACCGAGCAGGGGGTGGACACCGTAGCCGGCCTCAACCGCCGGATCGCCGAGGGGTCCTTCCCCCAACTGGTGGAGGCCTCCGACCGGCGCTACCACGAATTCACCCAGGCGGCCGCCAATGCCATCATCGACAGCCCCAAACCCATCCGCCTGGTGATCGTGGCCGGCCCCTCTTCCTCCGGCAAGACCACCGCCACCATCAAGATCTCGGAGCGGCTGGCCCAGAAGGGACTCAAGCTCGTCCCCATGGTCCTGGACAACTACTTCTTCGACCTCGAGATGCACCCCAAGGACGAGTACGGCGACTACGATTTCGAGACCCCGCAGGCATTGGACCTGCCCCTGATCAACAAGCACCTGGGCGACCTCATGGCCGGGAAGGAAATCCGGATGCCGATCTACTCATTCAAGACCGGCAAACGCCTGAAGGAAAGTGTTCCCCTCAAGATCAGCTCCGACCAGATCATCCTGATCGACAGCCTGCACGGGCTTTACGCCCCCATGACCGAAAGCATCCCCCACGAAAACAAGTTCCGCCTCTATATCGAAACCCTCTCCCAGCTCAAGGACGTCAACGGGGACTGGACCAAGTGGACCGATATCCGGCTCCTGCGCAGGATGATCCGGGACAGTTGGCACCGGAGTTACTCCCCGGTGCGGACGATCGGGCACTGGCACTACGTGCGCCGGAGCGAGATGGCCCACATCGTACCCTTCATCACCGAGACCGACTTCGTGATCAACGGGTCGCTGGCCTACGAGCTCCCCATCCACAAGAAGTATTCCTTCGCCGCCCTCACGGAGGCGCTCCGCGAATTCGAGGGCGATCCGGGCAAGCGCGACGCCTACCTGCGGGCCAAGCGCGTCCACGACCTGCTCGACAGCATCACCGCGGTCGAGGACGACTCCTGCGTTTCCGGCAAGTCCCCCCTGCGGGAGTTCATCGGCGGAAGCGAATACAAGTACTGAAGAGGATCAGAGCCCGAGCTGCCGGCGCAGTAGCCGGTTGACTTCGCCGGGGTTGGCTTTTCCCTGGGTCCGGCGCATCGCCTGCCCAACCAGGAAAGCAATCGCCTTGGTCTTTCCCCCCCGGACCTCGGCCGCCGGGCCGGGATTGGCCGCAATAACTTCCTCCACGATCCGGGTGAGTTCCCCCTCGTCGCTGATCTGGACCAGGCCGCGTTTCTCGATCACGGTTTCCGGGTCCGCGCCGGTCTCGAACATCTCGGCAAAAACCGTCTTGGCGATCTTCCCGCTGATTTCCCCCTTCTCCAACAGCTTCAGGAGGGAACCCAGGCGCGCCGGAGGGATCGGGGAGTCGGGGATGCTCTGACCGCTTTCGTTGAGCTTGCCCAGGAGTTCCCCCATTACCCAGTTGCTCGCGGTCTTGGGGCTTTCCAGGCCGACGGCTACCGCCTCGAAATAATCGGCTAATTCCTTTTCCGCGGTTAGAACCAGGGCGTCGTATTCCGGAATCCCGTACTGGGAAGCGAACCTCCCCGCCCGGGCGGCGGGAAGCTCGGGCAGGGAACGCCGGATCCGGTCGATCCATTCCGGCGCCAGGCGGATGGGAACCAGGTCGGGATCGGGGAAATAACGGTAATCGTGGGCTTCCTCCTTGGAGCGCATGGAGCGGGTGGCGCCGGTGTCGGCGTCGAAAAGCCTGGTTTCCTGGACGACCGTCCCGCCCTTGTCCAGTATCCGACCCTGCCGCGCTTGCTCGTACTCGAGGGCTTTTTCCACCCCCTTGAAGGAGTTCATGTTCTTGATCTCGACCTTGGTCCCCAGTTCCTCCCGCCCGGGCTTCCGGAGCGAAATGTTGGCGTCGCAGCGGAAGCTCCCTTTTTCCATGTCGCACTCGGAGACTTCGGCGTAACGCAACACCGAACGCAAAGCCTTGAGATACTCCGCCGCCTCAAGCGGGGAGCGGATGACCGGGTCGCTCACGATCTCCAGCAACGGCACCCCCGTCCGGTTGTAATCCACCCCGCTGACGCCTTCGCCGGGAAAATGCACGAGCTTGCCCGCGTCCTCCTCCAGATGGGCCCTGGTGATCCCGATCCGGCGGATTTCCTCTCCGCACCGGACCTCGATCCAGCCGGGGCCGTTAAGCGGGCGATCGTACTGGGAAATCTGGTAGGCCTTGGGCAGGTCGGGATAATAATAGTTTTTCCGGTCGAATTTGCTGAAGGAGGCGATCCGGCAATTAAGGGCGGCCCCGGCTCGGACCGCGAGTTCCACCACCCGCCGGTTGAGCACGGGGAGAACCCCGGGCAGCCCGAGACAAACCGGGCAGACTCGGGTGTTGGGCTCTCCCCCCCAATCCACCGGGCAAGGGCAAAAAATCTTGGTTCGGGTCCGGAGTTGAACGTGGACCTCCAGCCCGATCACGGTCTCCCAGGCGCTCATGGCCGCGCCTCCCTTTTCCCGGGGCCGCCGGAGGCGGGCGGCAGCGGCGGGCGCCGGAGATGATGAGAGGTGCGTTGTTCGAATCCCCGGGCCACCCCCAGGAGCCGGAGTTCCTGGAAAGGCGGAGCGATCACCTGCAACCCCACCGGCAAGTTCTTCTCGTCGAAACCGCAATTGATCGAGATGCCGGGAAGACCGGCCAAGTTCACCCCAATGGTGAAAATATCCGAAAGATACATGCTCAGGGGATCGGCGGTGCGCTCCCCAAATTCGAAAGCCGTGACGGGCGAGGTCGGCATCAGGACGCAGTCGCAGGCGGAAAAGGCCCGGTCGAAATCCTCCTTGATCAGGCGGCGGACTTTCTGGGCCTGGGCGTAATAAGCTTCGTAATAGCCCGCCGAGAGGACATAGGTCCCGAGCATGATCCGGCGCTTGACCTCTTCCCCAAACCCCTCCCGCCGGGTCCGGGAGTACATCCCCACCAGACCCTCCTTCTCGCCCCGCCGCAGACCGTACTGAACGCCGTCGAAGCGGGCCAGGTTCGAAGAAGCCTCGGCGGTGGAAAGAATATAGTAGCAGGCCACCGAGTGGGGAATCCGCGGAAGGTCGATTTCCCGGACCTCGGCCCCGGCCCCCCGGAAAACCTCCAGCGCCTCCCGGAAAACCCTCTCCACCCCCGGCTCCATCCCCTCGGAAAAGCATTCCCGGGGAACACCCAGCCGTTTCCCGCCCAGATCCCCCGACAGAAGCTCCCGGTAGCGGGGAACCTCGACCGGCGCCGAAGTCGAGTCCCGCGGATCGGGGCCGGCGATTACCTCCAGCGCCAAGGCAATGTCTTCCACCGTTTTCCCGAAGGGACCGATCTGGTCCAGGGAAGAGGCATACGCGATCAGGCCGTAGCGGGAAACCCGCCCGTAGGTGGGCTTGAGCCCGGCCACCCCGCACAGCGCCGCCGGCTGGCGAATGGAGCCGCCGGTGTCAGAACCCAGACTGAGCGGACACTCCCGCGCGGCCACCGCCGCGGCTGCTCCTCCGCTTGACCCCCCGGGCACCCGGGAAAGGTCCCAGGGGTTGCGGACCGGCCCGTAAGCCGAATTCTCATTGGAGGAGCCCATCGCGAACTCGTCCATGTTGAGCTGCCCCAGAAAAACCGCCCCCGCCTTCCGCAGCCTTTCCACTACGGCGGCGTCGTAGGGGGCGCGGAAACCCGCGAGGATCCGGGAGCCGCAGGTGATTTCCCGGCCCCGGACGCAAAGGTTGTCCTTAAGCCCGACCGGAACCCCGGCCAGGGGCCCGGGATCCTCGCCAGCGGCAATCCGGCGGTCGATTTCCCCGGCCGCCTTCAGCGCCCCTTCCGGATCGGGGCGGAGGAACGCCCCCACGGAGGGATCGACCAGCTCGATCCGCTCCAGGGCGGAGACGGCGGCTTCGGAGGCGCTCAGGTCTCTCCGGGCCACGGCCCGGGCCAGTTCGCAGGCGGTCAGTTCCAGAATCTCCATGGTCGGCCTACTCGATCACAGCCGGCACCAGGAAAAAACCGTCCCGGGAACGGGGGGCGCCGGAGAGGTATTCTTGGCGGGGAGCGGGCGGGACCGCTTCGTCGGGGCGCATGACGTCGGACAGGTCCAGGATGTGGGCAAGCGGCTCAACCCCGGTGGTATCCAGTTCCTCGAGTTTTTCCATGTAGCCGAGGATGGCGCCGAGCGAACGGGCCAGCCTTTCTACTTCCTCTTCCCCCGCTTCCAGCCTGGCCAGGACGGCCACCTTCATGACCTCGTCCCGGGTGATCTTGCGCTGCGCTTTCATTTTCCCCCTTCGTTCCGATCCCGGCTCCGGGAGAGATTTCCCAGCGCCCCGGCCAGAGCGAGAAAAATTTCCGGGGCCAGATCCTCGGCCCGGGCGGTCGGATCCACCCCGGCCTCCCGGCAGCCCCGCAAAATCGCTTCGGTAGTATATCCCAGCCCGGGGCTCCCCTCCAGGGCATTCTTGAGCATCTTCCGCCGCCGGGAAAAGGCCGCCGCTACCAGGGCAAAAACCGCTTTCTTTCCCGGAGCGCCGCGGGGCAAAGTTCGGGGGCGGAAACGGACCACGGCGGAATCGACCCGGGGGACCGGGAAAAAAGCGCCTCGGGAAACCTTCAGGACAATTTCCGGCGGAGCGTAAATTCCGCCGATCACCGAGAGGAAACCGTAATTTTTGC
>CAZIEA010000033.1:9712-13001 GCA_964538495.1 uncultured bacterium
CCGCCGCTTCCGCCTGGAGCATGCAGGTCATGGCCAGGATGTCCAGGTCGGATCCCAAGAGCCTCTCCAACACCGCGCCTGCCGCCGAGTAAGGAAGATTGGAAACGACATTGATCGGGCAGCCGGCGGCAAAGCCGGAGACTTCCGCCAGGTCGAGTTTGAGGAAATCGCGGATTTCCAGACGGAAGTCTTCCCCGGGGGGACAGAACGAGCTCAAGAGCCGCCCCAGGCCTCGGTCGGATTCGACCGCCAAAACCCGCCCGCGGCGACGCAGCTCCAGCGTCATCGTGCCCAGGCCCGGTCCGATCTCGAGAATCGCCTGGCCGGGCTCCAGGCCGGCGGCGGCCAGGATCCGTTCCAGAACCCGTCCGTCCGTCAGAAAGTTCTGCCCCCGGCGGCGGCTCAAGCGCAGTCCGTTCTCCCCCAAGACGGCCTTGAGGTAGCCCCGGCTCAGGAGAGGATTGACTCCGGAAGGTATCACTGCCCGACTTGGACAAACGCTTTTTCCCGCAGCCCGGAAAGCCATTCTTCCTGCAGCGCCCGGCGGCGCAAAAAATGAAGTTGTTCGTAAATGGCCTGCCAGACCTCCTGGAGGCTCCTGGCCGTGGCCTCTTTGCGGCCGGTGATCTTGATAATCCGGAATCCTCCCGTGGTCTCGATGATTCCGGTGTCGGCTTCGACCGGGAGCCCGGAAAGAACGCGGGAAAGCTCGGGCAGAAGGTCGTCCTCTCCAATGTAACCCATATCCCCGCCCTGGGCGGAATTGGGCCCGGAGGAGTATTGCCCGGCCAGGACGCCGAAGTCTTCCCCGGAGCGGTTTTTTCCCATCACTTCCTCCGCCCGGGACCGGGCTTTATCCCGCTTTTCCCCCTCCTCGGCCGGCGCCGGGATCATGATGATGGAAAAACGAACTTCGGCGGGAGACCGGAATTCCTCGGGATGATCGTTGTAGTAAGCAATGACCTCCCCCGGGCTGACATTGACCTTGGCGTAGACCTGCTTATAAATCAGGCCCTGCATCTTGATTTGCTCGGCGATCCGATTCTTGTATTTCTCCTCGTCCAGCCCCTCTTCCTGCAGGGCCTTGAGAAAGAATTCCTCGGAGGGAAACCGCAGGCGATTCTGGCGGAATTCCCTCTCCACCTCGATCGGGTCGGCCTGAATCTCCTCGTGCCCGGCAACCTCGATCAGCATGAGCTGCTCGTCGATCCACCCGTTAATGGCGTCGAGGCGGGCTTTTTCCTTCTGTCCGGGCAGCTCCCGGAAAGGGATGGAGTCTTCGTACTGGGAATAAAGCGGGGCCAGCCGCTTCTGCAGTTCGGTGGTGGTCAGGACCCGATCGTTGACCCGGGCCTCGATTTTTTCTTCCCGAACCGCCTCTTCCGTCCGAGCCCAAAAAACCGGGACGAAAACCAAGCCGAGAAGAAAAATGGCGCGGCGGAAGATCACCGGGATGTCGCGGCTACCCCCCGCCGGACCTGGGAAAGGAGATCCTGGTCGATGACAGGCGGATTTTTCGCCTTGAGCCGGCGCTCCAGGGCATCAAAGGCATCTTTGCGGCGCTGAGCCATCAGCGCCTGGGCGGCGGTGTCGCGACACTCGTCCAGGTTCCTGACCCGGGGAGACTTGCGGTCGGTCACCGTGATCAGGAAATAGCCGGCTTCGCCAGAAATAGGCTCGCTCACCGTCCCGGTTTCCAGGCTCCAGGCCTGCTGTTCCAGCTCGGCCGGGAGCTGCCCCGGGCGAAAATATCCCATGTCTCCGCCCCGCTCCGAGGCGGGACCGGAGGCGAACTCGGCGGCCACGACGGCAAAATCCTCCCCTCCCAGGATCCGAGCGCGAGTCTGAACAGCCCGGGCCTCGGCGGCGGCGGAATCCTCTCCTTCCCCGGGAGAAATCATGATCAGACCGACCCGGACCAACTCGGGGACCTCGAACTTCCCGGGATCGGCGGCATAGTACGCCGCCACCTCTTCCTCGGTGGGAGCCGGGATGGAGAGCACCTCCCGTTCCAGAAACTTTTGCACCAGGAGCTGGCTGCGGAAATTTTCGAACTCCTGCTGGAAAACCGGCTCCCGGTCGATCCCCTGGGAAAGGGCTTCCTGGACGATGAGCTTCTCGATCACCATGTCGTTAAGAAAATTGTCGGGCGTATCCACCCCGGGTTGCAGCATCCCGCCGGCCCCCTGGGCCGCCCACTCCCGCAGGAAATCGTCCTGGGTGATAACCTCGCCCCCGACCCGGGCCAGAACCGGCCCGGCGGCTTTCTCAGAACCCCGGCCGCAACCGGCGGCCGCCATGACCAAGAGCCCGGCGCCAGCGCCGGCCTCCAAAATCCCGCGAACGGAAATCCTCATCTTCCCCTCCTGTATACTTGTTTCGAGGCCGGTATTTTTACCCGAGTCCGGACGGTTTAAGCAAGGACTCTTTGCCCGGCGGCGGAGTCTGGACACAGAACACGGGACAGAAGCCGGACCTGGCGCCGGACGTAAAGCGGCCCTGATTCCCGCGCCCTAGGCCCGCTTCTGCGCGGGGCCGTAAAAACAGCGGTCGAGATGGCCGGAATCCGGCGGCCGGGAGACCAGACTGACCAGGATCGTCACCAGGATCGAAACCGGCAACGCGACAAAGAGCGCGTCCACTTCCTCCCAGATGATGAACCCGGTGACTTTCCCCGCCACCAGGGAAGGCTTCCCGAAGAGGCTCTGGCAGAGAAGCAGAGCCGCCGACTCCTTGGCATGCATGAAAAGCAGCCAGAAGGCGCTGACCAGAAAGCCCACCACCATCCCCCAGAGCGCCCCGGCCCGGGTAATCCTGCGAGTGAAGAGGCCGCCGAAATACATCGGGAGAAAGCAGGCGGCGCAGAGGGCGAAGAAGATGGCCGTGCCCCGGGCGATGATCTCCGTCCCGGTCCCGCCGTAAGTCAGCTTGAGCCAGTAGCCGAGAAAGACGCTCATGACGATCCCGGCCAGGATTCCCACCCTGGTGATCCCGATCGAACTGACGCCGATTTTGCCTCCCCGCAGGCCTTTCTCGTAAAAATCCCTGCCGATCGAAGTCCCCATGGTGTGGAACTGGGAACTGATGGTGGACATGGCCGCCGCCAGCAGGGTGAGCAGAAAGAGCAACCCGAACCAGTTCGGCATCGAAGCCTGGATGTAGTGGGGAATGATCTGATCCACGTTCTTGCCCGTAGCCAGCATGGAGATGGTCCCGGTCTGGGTCGTCGCCACCGTGATCCCCTTGGCCGGGTCCGGCGGCGGGGCCAGGTCTTTCAAGACCGGCGGGG
>CAZIEA010000033.1:13011-16542 GCA_964538495.1 uncultured bacterium
GCTTTTGCGACCGGGAGTCCGTCCTCGCCGATCGTAGTCGTGATCACGATCGCGAAATCGAGATTATCGATGTTCTTGGCGAAATAAACGTTGGAAAGGGAGCCGACCACAAAGGCCACCCCGGTCATCGCCAGGATGAAAATCCCGCCGATCAGGACCGCCCGGTTCAGCTCCCGCTTGCTCCGGACCGTCATGAAGCGAACCGCCAACTGGGGCATGGCCAGCACCCCGATCCCTACCCCCATGATGATGGTGGAAACCAGGATCCACCAGAATTTCGACCCGAAAGCCGGGAAAGCCGTCCAGCCCTGGTGCCCGGCCGGCCCGAAGATTTTTTGCCCGATCGGGGCCATCTCGGTCAGGGCCCGGTGAGCCGAAAGCACGCCGCCCAGTTTTGAGTAGGTAAAGATGAGCAGGATAACCATCCCCACGAGCATGATCGAACCCTGGAAGGCGTCGGTGAACATCACCCCCTTAAGACCGCCCATGATCACATAAACGGCCACGATGGTGGAAAACCCGAAGAGAGCCAACTCGTAGTTGAGGGCAAACTTGACCGAGATGAATTCGGCCGCCCCGATCAGGACCGCGGCGGTGTAGAGGGGCATAAAGAGGAAGATCATCGCCCCGCTGAAGCCCTGGATGAAGCGGGACCGGTAGCGCAAGCCCATCAACTCGGGAAAAGTGTGCGCGTCCAGGTGGTGGCCCATCAAACGGGTGCGCCCCCCGAAAACCACGAAGGCCAGGAAAATCCCGGCGAAGATGTTGAGAAAGGTGAGCCAGAGAAGCCCCATCCCGAAAAGCCCGGCCGCGCCCCCGAACCCGACGATGGCCGAAGTGCTGATAAAAGTGGCCCCATAGCTCATGGCCATCACGTAGGGATGCACCCGCCTCCCGGCCACCATGTAGTCGAGGGCGTTGCGGGTCCCCCGGTGGCCGAGCCAGCCCAGCCAGGCGATAATAGCCAGGTAAACCAGAACTACCAAATAGGTCAAAAACATCTGCTTCCCTCCCTGTCCGGATTCCCCTCTTGCCTTTTCCCAATAAAAAACCCGGGCGGGGAATCCCCCCGCCGGGTCCGTTTCGGGCGCGCCGCTTTGGCCGCGGCTAAAGGGCGTCAGGCCGGCCTTACGCCCCCGCGCCCCCGGCAAAGCCGTACTTATCACCCGAGGGCATTACGACAACCTCCTTAACGCGGGCAAATATATCAAAGCCGGCAATCCCGTCAAGACTAAATCCCCGGTAGAATGGGATTCGGGATTCAGGGTTCGAGCGTAGAGTCGCAAAAACCGTAATCCGTAATCAGTGGTCCGTAAGCCGTCGAAACCCGGGATACAGGAAACAGGAGTCAGGAATCGAGGCGATTTTATTTCTCCCCGGGCCACCCAGGTGATATATTAAATAGAAAAGCTGAAATTTCCCCGGCGGATACCGGAGGAATTTTCGGCCCCAAGCCCGCGCCCAGGAGGCCGTGTTCATGAAGACCGCCCGTTTTTTCCCCTTGTTCCTTGCCCTCCTCTTCCCCTCTTTCGGAGAGGCCGCCACCATCGCCGAGATCCAGCAGGGCTCGGCCGTCGGGACCCAGACCGTGACCGGGGTGGTCAACCTGGTCTACCCGGAGATGTATTTCTTCCTGGCCGACGCCGCCGGGGCCTATAACGGCATCTGCGTTTACCAGACCACCTACGGCCCCGAAATCGGCGACAGCGTCACCCTGACCGGGGACGTGAGCGAAGCCAACGGCCAGACCCGCCTGATCAACCTCTCCGCCTACGCCGTCAACTCCAGCGGGAACGAGCCTTACGCCCCAGTGGTCGTTTCCACCGCCGCGGTAACCGAAGAGCAGTACGAGGGCTGCCTGGTTAAGATCGAGAACGTCCAGGTCTCCAACGAGCACAGCGGGAGCGGCAAATGGGTGGTAGCGCCCGTCGGGGGGGGAACGGCCGCCACCCTCGACGACGAGCTCGATTACAACTACTTCCCCGAAAACGGCCACGAGTTCGACTACCTGATCGGAATCGTGGAGCGCAGCACCAGCCAAAGCCCCAACCAGTGGCTCCAGCCTCGCTTCACCGCCGACCTGGACGCCGCCAACAACATCATCCCCCATTATGCCCTTTACGGGACCGTGGTCACCATGGACGACGCCCGCGCCGTCTATGACGGCTACTATCTCGAGGTCAAGGGCGACCTGATCCAATCCCTCACCGACTCGCCCCCGCCCGGAGTGGACGTCATCGAGGCGGGGGGGCTCATCTTCCCGGCCCTGATCAACTCCCACGACCATCCCAGCAAGGGAATCTGGGACGTCGTCCCCCTGCCTTTCCTGGGCTCCTATACCTGCCTGAACGACTGGGCCGGCAGCAATGCCGATGCCGCCACCCGCCAGATGTACAACGACTTCCGCTATCAAACCGAGGAAGAGATTCCCGTCTCTTATACCGACTCCTACCCGATCAAGAAACTCACCGAGATCCGGATGGTTTCCAGCGGCGCCGCCGTCACCGAGGGCCAGGTCAACTCCACCCGGCATTACTGGGACACCTTCGCCAAGCTCGGGATCGGGATCATCAACGGACAACGCTTCCCGGGGAGGACCTATATCAGCATCTTCCCCAAGACCGACGGAACCAACTGGGCCCAGAAACACGCTGACGCCGTCAACGGCAAGCTCCGGCGCTACGTCCTGCACCTGGCCCAGTCCACCCCCACCGGCTGCGAGGCCGACGAGTGGAACTGGTGGATGACCCAGCCCTCCTACGACGGGCGCACTACCGTCATCCACGGCAACTCCCTGGACGCCGGCGCCTTCGCCCTCTTCACCGAGGTGGACGGCCACCGGACCGCCCTCTCCTGGGCCTGCTCCTGCAACCTGCGCTACTACGGCCAGACCGCCGACATCCCGGCCGCCCTGGCCGCCGGGGCCATCGTCTCCATCGGCTGCGACGCCACCCCCTGGGGCGAGCCCAACATGCTGGCCGAGCTCAACTACTGCAAGCGCCACGCCGTAGGCGAAGGTTGGAACATCCAGACCATCGCCTTCATCGACATGGTCACCCGCAACGGGGCGGTCACCTTCGGGCGGCCGCACGACCTGGGCACGATCGAGCCGGGCAAGTTCGCCAATCTGATGGTGATCGACGACGGGCCGGGCGATCCCTACGACGACCTGCTGATGACGGCTGGGGGCGGGGAGTCCTACGACTACCGCTGCGGCCCCAAGGACGTCCGCCTCACCGTAGTGGCCGGGCGGCCGATGTACGGGGACGAGGATCTCCTCAACACCGCCAACTTTCCCTTCCTCCACGCCCCCTACGTCGAGGATATGACCATCTGCGGCGTTCCCAAGAAACTCTCCATCGCTCGCCATCAGAACAACCCTGGGATAGCCGGGGTAAACGCCCTCTTCAATGACTTTTACCTCGAGTGGTGGAACCATTACTGCCGGAGCGGACGCTATCCCAGCGCTTTCGTCTCCATCGACCCTTCCGGCTCCACCCCGGTTCCCCCCATCACCCCGCCCCCCACACC
>CAZIEA010000034.1:0-4641 GCA_964538495.1 uncultured bacterium
TTCTGAATTCTGGATTCTGGATTCCCAATATTTCAGGCGCCGGATTACGGATCACGGATTACGGATTACGGATTACGGCTCCTGACTCCTGACTCCTGTTTCCTGTATCCTGACTCTATGCTCTCTGCCCTATGCTCTATGCTCGAACCTGAACCCTGAACCCTGAGCCCTGTCCATGACCCGCTCCTTGAAAGAGAAAGCGGCGGCTTTCCCTGATTTGCCCGGGGTTTACCTGATGCGCTCGGGCGCGGGCGAGATCCTTTACGTGGGCAAGGCCGCCCGAATCCGTTCCCGGGTCCTGAGCTATTTCCGTCCGGGAGGGGACGGGCGCCCCCGGGTTCCCTTTCTCGTTTCCCGGACCCGGGAGCTGGAATACATTCTGACCGAAAACGAATGGGAAGCCCTCCTGCTGGAGAACAACCTGATCAAGAAACACCGCCCCCCCTACAACATCCTCTGCCGCGACGACAAGAGCTATTGGCGACGACCCCTTTCCCCGCCCGCAACTGGTTCGCCGGCCGCGCCCCGGCGGAGGGCGCTTTTTCGGGCCCTATCCCTCCGGCCGGGCGCTCAAGACCGTTCTTTCCTGCCTGCGCCGGGTTTTCCCCTTCCGGAGCTGCCCGGACAACAGCTTCCGCCACCGCAGCCGGCCCTGTCTCTATCATCAGACCGGGCGCTGCGCCGCGCCCTGCGCGGGGCTGATCGGTCCGGAGGAATACCGCAAAATCATTCTCGGCCTGGCTTCGGTCCTGGGGGGACGGGATGCTCGGGTCCGCGCCGATTTGCGCCGGAGGATAAACGCGGCCGCCGGGCGGCTGGCTTACGAGGAGGCGGCCCTCTGGCGCGACCGCCTGGCGGCCCTGGACGAACTCGGGGAAAGCCAGGTGATCGAGCGGCTTGCCGCTCCGGAGGCCGACGTGATCGGTTTTTACGGGGACGGGCGAGGCACCGCTTTTCAGGTGCTTTCCCGGCGCCGGGGCAAGATCGGGGAGATTTTCTCCCTGACGGGCGAAGCGGCGCCCGACCGGGGGGAAGCCCTGGAATCCTTCCTCCTGCAGTTTTACGAGACCCGTCCGGTGCCCGCGGAGATCATCCTCTCCGAACTTCCCCCCGGCGAGGGGAGCCTGACGGCCCATCTCTGCGCCCGGAGGGGACGGAGGGTCCGTTTCCTGACGCCCGCCCGGGGGGAAAAGAAGAAACTGCTGGAGATGGCCTCCCGCAACGCCCGCCATGCTCTCGGCCGGGAAGGGGCGGACGGCCGCGCCGGGGCAAAACTTCGCGAACTCCAGGAACTCCTCGGCTTGAAAAACTATCCCGCCCGGATCGAGTGCTGCGACGCTTCCAACCTCCGGGGCCGGGAAGCCGTGGCTTCCCTGGCGGTGTTTCTCCGCGGCGATCCGGCCCCGGGAGAGTATCGCCGCTACCGGATCAAGACCGCTCCCGGGGACGACGACTGCGCCATGATCTCCGAAGTCATTTCCCGTCGTTTCCGGCGTCTGCTCCGGGAGGGCGGATCCTGGCCCGACCTCGTGCTCGTGGACGGGGGCCAGGCCCAGCTCCATGCCGCCGAGAAGGCGCTCAACGATCTGGGCGTCGATTATCCGGACCTGGCCGCCTTGGCCAAGGGAAGAACTTCCGGGAAGGGAGGAAGGACCCGGGAACGGATTCTTCGTCCCGGGGCCGCCCCGGTTCTCCTCCAGGCTCGTCCCGGGCCGCTGGCCGTTCTGGTCCGCGCCCGGGACGAGGCCCACCGTTTTGCGGTCTCTTACCACCGCCGCCTCCGGGATTCGATAGGTGTCCCCCGGCGGGCGGCCCGGATTTCCGCCGCTCTCAAACCGCCGCCGGAATCTCCGGAGTGAGGCTGCTTGACAGCCGCCGGTCGGTTCCTCTATATTTTCCAAACAAAGCCGAAGTGGCGGAATTGGCAGACGCGCATGGTTCAGGGCCATGTGGGGTTACCCTCGTGGGGGTTCGAGTCCCCCCTTCGGCAGCGGGCCGGGTGGCGGAAACGCCGCCCGGCCTTGTTTTCGCTTGTTCCACATGTAGAAATTCACTTTTTCTGTTAAAATATCAACAACGAATTGCGGCACTATCCGTCGGATCGGTCCGATCGGTCGGATCCGTCCGATGTCCTGGAACCAGAGAACCGCGAATCTCGCGAATCCACGCCAATTCAGAGAACGGATTACGATTTTTGCGACTCTATGCTCGATTACGATCACGACAACGATATCGATAGCGGAAAAAAATCCGTGTAAATCTGTGGAAGAGAAAGTGGTTAAATTCGTGCAATCCGGGGAATGCGTCCTTAACCCTGTAACCGGGAGGGAAAGATGAAAACCGTATTGGTCATTCTGGTTGCGGCCGGGTTGCTGGCCGCCGGCCCCGCCCTGGCCCAGCGGGTGGTGGCCGCCACTGAACTGGGGAACAATCCCGCCGCCTTCCATAACTCCACGATCAAGGTGGCCGACGTCGTGGTCGCGCTTCCGGCCGGGATTTCCCAGCCCCTGGCGGCCGCGGGGTATACCCTGAACAAGTACGCCACCTTCGGGCTCAAGATCAGCGGGATCCGCTGTTTCGTGCGCCGGGGCGGGTCCCTGGCCGACGAGGTCGGCACGCTCGCCCCGGGCACTCGGGTGACCGTGACCGGGACGCTGCGCCAGCCGGTGGCCAAGGTCGATCGCGCCGGGGGCCGCAACACCGAGCGGGTCCGGCTCGAGCGCTATGTCCTTGAGGTCAGCGCCGTCGAGATGGGTTGGCCCCCGGTGGAGTGAAGCGCGGGCTTTTTCCGTTGAAGGGCAAGGTCCTGGTCAGCAACCGCAAGGCCCGCCGGGATTACCATATTCTCGAGACCCTCGAGGCCGGCATCGAGCTCCGGGGTTCCGAGGTCAAGTCCCTGCGCCAGGGGAGCGGGAGCCTCTCCGGGAGTTACGCCGCCCTCTCCGAGGGGGGGGAGGTTTATCTCCGGGAGATGAACATCACCCCCTACGAACACGGGAGTTGCTTCAATCCCCCGGAGAAGCGTCCCCGCCGCCTCCTCCTGCACCGGCGCGAGATCAAGCGCCTGCTCGGGCAGACCGCCGTCAAGGGCCACACCCTGATTCCTCTTTCGATCTATCTCTCGGGGGGCCTGGTCAAGGTCGAGTTGGCGGTGGCCCAAGGCAAGAAAGCCTACGACAAGCGCGATGCCATCCGGAAAAGGGAGGAAAAACGCGAAGTTGCTTCCGCCTTCCGCCGCCGCTGAAGAGGGTATTGCTTGTTGGAGCGAGCGCGGCGGTGTGCTACCTTACCCTTCAGCCTTTTTTACCGTGAAGGGCATTAAGGTTTAAATCAGGAGACAGGATTCAGGGACACGTAACCCGTAATCAGTGATCCGTAATCCGTCGGAAACCAGGGTTCAGGGTTCAGGAGCCGGTCCACTAAGTCTACTTCGTCCATACCGTCCACTCGGTTCTACATGCCTACATGTGATTAGCGCGGTTGTTCCTTCAGCCTGCTTTTTCAGCGCCAAACCTCACACCCCACACCTCACACCGTGTACGAGTACGAGTACGATAAAAAATCTGTGAAATCTGTGGACAGAATCAATCTGCGAAAATCTGCGGTAATCTTAGTTTTGGTTGGCGAGGATTCGCGAGATTCGCGGTTTAAGCCATGAAATCCGCGGTCGGAGGGAGGGAAAAATGAAAATAATGTTTCGGGGCGGGATGTTTTTTTTGCTGGTTCTCTCCGCGCTCTTCACGCTCTCCTGCGGCGGGTCGGGAAGCGGGGGCGGCGAGGGGGACCAGTTCATAAAATATAGCGTCCAATTGAACGGTCCCGGCGGCGATTGCCAGATCCGGATCGAGTTTGCCGATATGGACGGAAACGAGCGGATCGTCTACCAGCCCGGCTCCGCCGTCTGGAACTACACTTTCTACGCCGGGGACGGGGCGCGCCTTTATCTCAACTCGCAGTCGAACGATTGCGGATCCCAGGCTACCGCCTCTCTCTTCCTCAACTCGGAGCGGGTCAAGTTCATAACCCGCTTCAACGCCACCATCGAGGGCTACCTCCGGGTCGACGCCGAGGGGAACGCCGTTTTCGAGGATCTTTCGCCGGAATGATCGGGCTGCTTGCCGGAGTGGTGGAATGGCAGACACTGGGGACTTAAAATCCCCTGGCCCAGCGGCCGTGCGGGTTCGAATCCCGCCTCCGGCAATGCCGCCCGGCCGGCGGCGGGCGGAAAGGGCAAGATGCGGGCGAACCTGATCATTCTGGCGCTGCTTTCTCCGCTGTTTCTTTCCGCTCCGTCCCCGGGCGGAGGTTTTTCCCGGGTAGTCAGCCTCAATCCCGATTTCACCGAGAACATACTTTTTCTCGGGGGAGGCGAAAGGCTGGTGGGAGTCACCCGTTTCTGTCCCGCGACTCCCCAGGCCCGGGTGGTCGGCGACCTCAGGGAAGTGGACCTCGAGGCGGTGGTCGCCTTGCGGCCGGATTTGGTGTTGATTTCGCGCACCGGCAACCTCCGGATCACGGCCGAGAGCCTCGAGGCCGCCGGGCTCGAAGTCAGGGCCATGGAAAGACCCCGGACTCTGGAAGGCTACCTGGACTTTCTGCTCGAAATCGGCGCTCTGGTGGGGAGGGGAGAAGAAGCGGCGG